>CAJUSS010000018.1 GCA_910588895.1 uncultured Lachnospiraceae bacterium | reverse complement strand
ATCTTTAAAAGATAAGTGTTAAAAAGCTGTGAGCGATCTTTAAAGAAGAGGATTATAAGAAGCATGCATTGGATGAAGAACTTAAAACGAGAAAATTATATCGATCAGATCGATATAGCACAGTTATTGGAGGCTTTGTATATCTCCATCCTGGCCATATATCTTTTACGCGCTTTTTTTGATACAGTCCTGCTCTCGATACCTTGGCCAGGGCGCAGTACAGATATCCTACGGACGGCTGTGATCAGTGTGGTGTTATTAAAGATAGGCTGTTCATCAGTATACCAAGGAAAGGCTTGGTTGACATCACTCCTTCTTGTCAGTGGTTTTTGGATGTCCTGGATGTCCACCGGTTATTGGTTCTTGTTTGAATATGCACTATTGATCATGGGTGCAAAGGATGTCCCTTATAAGAAGATCCTGAAGGTCTATCTCTGGTGTGGCATCTTTGTGGTAGGAACTTCTGTCATCGCCTCCTTGACCGGAACGGTCCGGGATCTGGTCTATGTGAAGGATGGGATGTACCGGCATTCCTTCGGCATCTGCTATACGACGGACTTTGCGGCTCATATTATCTATCTGCTCCTGGTATTTTGGGTGGTATACGAAAATGTCCCTGCGATCGTGACAGCCGCGCTCTTTCTGTTGTTTGCGCTGTTCCAGCTCCGTTATTGCCGTACAGAATGTAGCGAGATCGTGGCATTCTGCGCGGGGGCCGCTGTCTTATATGTGTGGCTGGTGTCGTTCACGGAGAAACGGGCAGGGGGAAAAAGCCTGGTCCATATCATCATCGCAAGGGCGGTATGGCTGTTGGACCGGATCTTGACAGTCTTTATGGGGATCTGTGCCGGAGGTATCATCTGGATGTCCATCCATTGGACAGAGTATGCGGTATTACAAAGGTTTAATGACTGGATATCGGGCAGGCTGCGCCTGGCAAAGGATGCTTTTGATCGTTATGGGTTCACCTTGTTCGGCACGGCATTTGATATGATCGGAGCGGGCGGGGATACCACATCTCGCGCAGGTTATAATTTTGTGGACAGCTCCTTCTGCATGATCTTGGTGCGGTACGGGATGGCGGTCCTGGCGGCGGTGCTGATCATCTACTTTGTGGTGGAGCGGAAGGCTTTAAGGCGTGGAGACCGGAAGCTGATGGTGGCTTTTGCATTGGTCTCGATCCATAGCCTGATCGAGCACCACTTACTGGAGTTGGCCTATGACCCATTCATCCTTCTGGTGTTTGCGGAGTTTGCGCCGGACAATAAAAAGTGCAGATGGATACAAAGGACAGAGGGGCAAGGGGATATCGTGCATAGAGATGCGGCTGATAAGGAGGGAGGACCGGGGAGGCCTGTACAAAAGAATGCCTCACAAAAAGAGAAAACGCAGAAGGATGCTTTCCAAAAGGACAGAGTAGCTGCACACATCGGTTATTGTATGGGAGGCATCCTGATCCTTCTGCTGGCTCCCACGGCTCTGCGCTATGGAAAGACGATCGTCACGGTATTGGAGCTGCATCTTTCTTGGCGGCACAGGTATTTTATCGTCGCGCTGCTGGCCGTGGCGGCGGCCTTGGTGTTTTTGGTCAAGTGGACGGTCGATCTTATCCTGTTGAAATGGAAAAAAGAAAGAGCAGACAGACGAAAAGGATGGGGAGCCATAGGATGCGGTGTTTTCTTGCTCTGCACCATAGCCGTATCGGAATATGTGATCCGAGGCGGGATGGTATCCTACGGAGAGTCTTTAGCGGCAGGCAGACAGGTCATCTCGGCTCTGCAGGGAGCGCAGCTGGAAGATCTCAAGATCTATGTGGATGATGTCCCGACGATCTATAAACGCCAGGTCCAGGGGATATCCGATCGGCTCCTGAGCGCGGACAGTGCGGTGTCAAAGGAGGGAAAGATCGTCCTGCTGGCCAGGAAGGAACGGGATATCTTTCAGCTGATGGAGGCAGGATGCTGGTTCGGAGAGTTGTCTGACCGTCAGGGGATCTATACCGACAGTGAGGATGCGGTCCGGATCCTGGAGGAGAACGGGATCGCTATGCACGACTATTATAGTGTGCAGAATGAGGCGGACCTGGCGGATCTGGCGGGGCGGAACGGCCTGGAGATGAGCGAAGGCGGTCTGCTGATCGAGGGAGCGGACCGGTCGCTGATCCATGGCGCAGGAGAGGTGATCTATCGCGGAAGGCTGCGTGTGGAATATAAGATCCGGCTGCTGGACAGCTCCATCACAGACGGGGAGCTGGCGAAGGCAAGGCTCTCCTTTGACTGGGGAAAGCGGATCATCAAGGAACAACCGATCACAAGAGCCGATCTTGATGAAAATGGATGCTGTACGGTGGTGATAGAGGAGTGGGTGGACAGCTTGGAGGGAGGAGAATTCTTGCTGTTTGCAGATGGGGACACGAAGATCTTGGTCGAGAGCATTTGTTATGGGAAGGTTGGGAAGTAGGGGCCTTTCTTTATCACCAGATATGTGATAAGATATTGAGCATAAAGGATAGGGAGGGATAGTTATGCGGTTATTTGACTATGCATTTTGTCATGATTATGAAAGAAAGATACAAGGTCTTTCTGGCCTCTGTCCAGAAAAATGGAGCTTTGGCGGACGGTCCGACAACATAATACTTAAAAATTATATTGAACATACCTTTTTAAAATTATATGAGGAAGAAAACATATCGGAAACGGATGACCATGCATTATTTAATACAGGTTTATATACTGTTTATTATGATCCTATATTTGCATATTTTACAAAAAATAAGATTCCTGATCGGCAGGCGTGGTATTTTGATAGGTTTTATACATCGTATCAATTAAGCATGATGGGGATCATCGACCTGCCTAAAAGAGCGAACTACTTCGATGATCCTGCGGCATTAGTTTTCGACACGAATTGCGATATTTTTCCACAATATCCTCATATTTTTAACGACCCAGAGAATTTTCTCCGTATCCCAGAGACAGTAAGGGAGAGCTCAAATAAAGTTATGCTGTTTGATGGGGCGGTGAAACGAGCTAAAAATATGATCGATGCAAACTACAAAACAGCTGTTCCACAGTATTATAAAGGACGTATCCAACTGCTGATCCCGATCTGCCTAGTTAACGAAAGCGTACCCGATCTGGCACTTGTTGTGAGCAAAAATGATGCAGCGGACCGATATTTAGGACATACCTGTTTAACTTTAGATATGGCATATAACAACGCTCGGTTGATCGCAAGACCAGATAGTGCATGGCTTAAGCCGTGATCGTCTTATGCGGTGGAAAAGTCTGGGCAAAATATATTAAAAAAATAGTGCCATTCTTCTTGACTTTTTGCAGTATTTAGGCTATACTAAATTAGCAATGATTGCTGTATTTTAATATTATTGATCATACATTCTATATTGATTATGTATTCTATTATTGATCATGTTTATTTTCGATTAGGTTTTATTATTTAAGTGGGGCATCCATCATTTTTGGTGGATGCTTTTTTATTTGTTAGAGCTGGCATTTCTTCAAAATGATGCCTACAGTGACAGACTCCCGATGATCTCCCGGAGCGGGCGGTGGTCTATGAGCGGCAGATCAGAGGGATATCTGATCGGATGCCGTAACAGTTCAGGGTATCTGAACGGTTACGATAGATGGGGGACAGTTGTCTAGATCGTCTGTAAAAAAGTTGACAAAATTGGTTAAAAAACGTAAAATAGGCTCATGATATGAATGGGACGGTATGGGGGACGAAGATGGGCATGATTGATGATGACCTTAGCATCGATCGTACAGGTCGGGGATGCAACCTATTTTGATCTGATGGAGGCAGAAGACCCTATGTTCAGCCTGCAAGCACAGGAGGAAACAAAGAAATTTGAAAGGAAAAAGGCGGTACTGAGAAAAGAATTTCTATCGCGTAGTCCTAAGAAAGGTGCATTATGAAAAATAGTGTCGTTCCAAGCCGTATAACAGAGGCACGTGAGGCTTGTGCATTATCGATGGGAGATCTGGCTGAAAAGATAGGAGTTACGAGACAGTCGATCTCAAAATACGAAAGAGGGATCATAAGTCCATCTCTTGATGTACTGCAGTCGATCTCATTTTCATTGTGTTTCCCAGTTGATTTTTTTTACAAGGAAGAAACGAGCACAATGACAGGAACAAGCCCGCTTTTTTTTCGTTCCAGATCGAATATATCGAAAAAGGTAAAGAACGCATGTAAATATCAAATGAAATGGGTTAGTGAAACGAGAAGACAATTGGAAAGATTTGTAGAGTTTATTGAACATAGTCCTCTTGCGATCGATGCGGACTATGAGGATCTGCAAGGGAAGGATATCGAGGAGCTTGCTTTGTCGATCAGGCAAGATTGGGGACTCGGTGATAGCCCTATAGGAGATCTGATAGGCATTTTAGAAAACCAGGGGCTGATCATTGCGCAATTCCCGCACGATGGTTTTTGCTCTTTTAATGGTATCGACGCCTATTCTTCGTGGTATGGAGGTATACCATATATAATATATGATCATGTCCAGAAAAGCGCAGTCCGTACAAGATTCAGTATCCTTCATGAATTAGGACATCTGGTCCTGCATAGTTCTATTTCAGAAGAAGATGCAATAAAAAAAGAAGTTGTAGACTTTGCTGATATGCAGGCGGACAGGTTTGCCGCGGCGTTTCTTTTGCCGGCCACTTCTTTTCCAAAAGATATACGAGGCACATCTTTGACGCATTTAGAGTTAGTCAAAAAAAAGTGGGGGGCTGCGATGTCTACGATGATCAGACGCTGTGAGACACTGGACCTTTTGACGGAGAACCAGATTGAATATTTAAAAAGGCAGATGACAATAAAGCGGTATTGGCATAAAGAACCGTTAGACGATCTATTGCAGATCGATCCGCCAGAAATGTTGCGCGATGCAGTTTATCTATTGGTTGACAATCATATTTTAACGAGAGATGCTTTTTTTGATCTGTGTGCGTTGCCTCCGAAAGAACTGCAGTGTATCTGTTCGTTGCCAGATGATTTCTTTGATGATCATCTGCGAAAGCAAAAGCCTGTTCTAAAGGTAGTGAAAAGCGGAACAGATCTCTAAAGATATGGATGCTGAGGATATGATCGGATCATTCAAAATGGGATTCCCAAGGCGGGCGCAGGAGCAGAGGCCTAAGATAGGAATGGAGCTTAAGGAGGAGCGATATGGAGGAACGTTTACAGAGGCAGCTGGAATTTGCACTGACGATCGATAAGGAAAAGAACATCTTCCGCCAGACCCATCTGTCCGGCCACGGGCGGAATGAGAATGACGCGGAGCACGCCTGGCACATGGCGGTCATGGCTTATCTGCTGCGGGAGTATGCCAATGAAAAGGTGGATATCGCCAAGGTGATGCTGATGTGCCTGATCCATGATATCGTGGAGATCGAGGCGGGGGATACCTATGCCTATGATACAGAAAACTTAATGACCCAGAAGGCCAGGGAGGATGCGGCGAAGGAGAAGCTGTACTCGATCCTGCCCGAGGATCAGAAACGGGAGTTTATCGCCCTTTTTGACGAGTTTGAAGCCTATGAGACTCCGGAGGCGAAGTTCGCCCACACCATGGATAACCTGCAGCCGCTGCTTTTGAACAACAGCAATGGAGGGGGAGACTGGAAGGAGCATCAGGTGAGCGCAGAGCAGGTATATGGCCGCCAGACCAGATCCAGAGAGGGATCTGAAAGGCTGTTTGAAGTGATCGATACGATCCTCCAAGAAAATATCAAAAAAGGGAGCCTGAAGGCGTAGACTCGCAGCAAGGAAGGCTATATAGAGGGCAGTATGGGGAGCGGCGTAGAAGGCAGTATAGAGGACTGTCAAAAGTGCGTAAAGGATAAGGAGAAGGCGTTGATGGATGAAAAAAAGAAAAGATCGTGGGATCTCGTAGGTGTACTGTTCCTTTTGGTGGTCATCCCCCTGGCGTTCTGCTGGTATGCGTGGACGGACCGGTGGACTGGAGGGCAGGGGGTCATAGCGGTCCCGCTCATCGCGGTGTCGATCGCCGCGGTCTTGTTCTTCATCCTGTGGGGCAGGCGGGAGAAAGAGCATCTAAAGCAGAAGAACCGGGAGCTGCGCTATGTGATCGACGGTGTGGACACGCTGTTCTCCCGTTTTGTCATGGCGGATCTGGAGAAGGGTACCTATCAGTATCTGGCCGGGACCACACCTGAGAGAACGGAGTTTTCGGACCACGGCCAGTATAAAGATCTGGCGGATTATCTCTGCTCCTTTCTGGCAAAAGAAGAGGACAGAGAGCGGTTTACCCGCTTATTTGACGTGCAGGCCGTGGTGGAGGAGTTTGACCGGGAGGATTCGGATCTGCGCTTTGAGTACCATGTGCGCAGGAACGGTCGGGAAGAATGGGAGCACATGAGCATCGTCTGTCTGGAGAGAAAGGGAGGCAAGGCCACAAAGGTCCTCTATCTCCGTCAGAACATCACGGAGATCAAGGAAAAGGAGCTGAAGATCCAGGAGGAGCTGGCCCTTGCCAGCGAGAAGGAACGGCAATACCGGAAGGAGCTGGAAGCACAGACGGAGGTGCTTGAAGAGCAGACGAAGGTGCTGGAGGAGGCTCTCCTGCAGGCGCAGCATGCCAACAATGCCAAGACTACTTTTCTCTCCAATATGTCCCATGACATCCGCACGCCCATGAACGCGATCATCGGCTTTGCCACGATCGCGGTCAACCATATCGACAATAAGCTCCAGGTCAAGGACTGCCTGGAGAAGGTCTTATCCTCCAGCAACCATCTGCTGAGCCTGATCAATGATATCCTGGACATGAGCCGTATCGAGAGCGGGAAGGTGCAGATCAAGGAGCAGGAGTGCGACCTCTCCACGCTGCTGCACGATCTGGTCAGCATCATCCAGCCCCAGGTGAAGGCGAAGCAGCTGAGCCTGTTCATCGATACCTTTGATGTGGTCAATGAGGATGTGATCGCCGACCCATTAAAGCTGAACCAGGTCTTTGTGAACCTGATGAGCAATGCGGTGAAATACACGCCGGCAGGGGGGCGGATCGACCTGGGCGTGGCCCAGAAAGCCTCGATCAAGCGGGGCTATGGCGAGTATATCTTTACGATCCGGGATAAAGGGATCGGCATGTCGCCGGAGTTTGTAGAGCATATCTTCGAACCGTTTGAGCGGGAGCTGAGCACCACGAAGGCGGGGATCCAGGGCACCGGCCTGGGGATGGCGATCACCAAGAACATCGTGGATATGATGGGCGGACAGATCTCGGTGAAAAGCGAGAAAGGCCAGGGGAGCGAGTTTACGGTGAGACTCTTTTTAAGGCTGCAGGATGCAAAAAAGCTGGAGCGAAAGGCAATGGAGCTGGAGGGGCTGCGGGCGCTGGTGGTGGACGATGATCTGGCAGTCTGCGACAGCGTGAGCAAGATGCTGACACGCTTCGGGATGCGTTCCGAATGGACCATCTCCGGACGGGAGGCGGTACACCGAGCTAAGAGTGCTCTGGAGCAGGGAGATGCCTTCCAGACCTATATCATCGATTGGCAGATGCCGGAGCTGAGCGGGATCGAGACCGTCAGGCAGATCCGCAAGGCTGTGGGGAAGGATGTGCCGATCGTCATCCTGACTGCCTATGACTGGTCGGATATCGAGGAGGAGGCCCGGGAGATGGGCATCGATGTGTTCTGTGCCAAGCCGCTGTTCATGTCAGATCTGGGGTCCGCGCTCCTGCTGGCCAATCATCTGGGAGAACGGGAGGAGGCACCGGCCTGGACCCATGCGGATTTCGGCGGGAAACGGGTGCTGGTGGTGGAGGATAATGAGCTGAACCGGGAGATCGCAGAGGAGATCTTAACGGAGGCGGGATTTGTAGTAGAGACCGCACCGGACGGGACCGATGCGGTGGCGATGATGGAAAAGGCAGAGGAGGGATATTTTGACGCGATCTTGATGGATGTGCAGATGCCGGTCATGGATGGCTATGAGGCCACCAGGACCATACGGGCCTTGCCCAGAGCAGATGTCCATACTCTGCCGATCATCGCGATGACGGCCAATGCCATGGAGGAGGATAAAGAGGCGGCCTTAAAGAACGGCATGAACGCCCATATCGCGAAACCTATCGATATGGAGGTGTTCATGGGCGTGCTGGATCATTATCTCCGCTAGCGTTATCCGCGGCGGTGCCTTGTCTTGGGACGGGGGCAGCTTCGATGCTGCCCCATTGTTTTTTCATCAGATCGATAAAGTACCTGGCCGCTTCGCTTAAGTAGCGGCCTCTTTTATAGCTTGCGGTGAACTCCCAGGTGGGGTGTGTAGGGAGACGGAAGCAGGTGATCCCCTCCGGCAGATCCTTTACATAATAGTAGGTCAGGATCCCGCAGCAGAGGTTGGTCTGCAGCATGGACAGGATCGTATGGTTATTTCCGGTCTCGAAGAGGACCTGGGGCTCGAAGCCTGCCTCGGAAAAGATCTGGTTGATCATGGTCCGCATGGTGGAGCGCTTGTCCATGAGCACAAAAGGCTCATAGCGCAGAGCGCGGATATCCAGCGTGGCGAAGGGCTCGCCGGGAGGCGGAGGGGTAGCCACAGCCATGGGATGGACAGAGGGCACTGCCAAGAAGAGCTCTTCTGTATAGATCGTCTCATACACGTCACCGGTCCGGTCTGCGTCGGTCAAGGTCAGGAAGCCGATATCTAAGTCGCCCTGGGCGATCAGCTTTTGCAGGTCCCGTACCACGCCCTCCCGCGGTTCCACGATGATGTTGGGATAGATCTGGTGGAAAGCGGTGTAGGCGGAGGTGAACATCGTGATGCCCCGTCCTGCCGTAAAGCCGATCGACAGATGCCCATATCTGCCCTCCGCCAGATCGTTGATCATCTGATAGGTGTCCCGCTTGATCCGCAGCACCTCCTTGGCGTTCTGCACATAGATCTCCCCCGCCTCCGTCAGGTGCCAGTTGGTCCTGGAACGGTGGAAGAGCGGTGTCCCCAGCTCCTTCTCCAGCTTAAGGAGCTGCTGGTTCAGGGCGGACTGCGTGATGTAGAGCTTGCTGGCGGCGCGGGTGATGTTGTTTTCTTCCGCTATCTTTAAGATGTATTCGATCTGTTTTGTATCCATGGTAAATGCTGTCCTTTACGATGTAGGGTGTCGGATCTTTTTTCCAGTATAGCTCTTTTTTTGGTAAAAATCAATGATGATAAAGAAAAATTAAGAGTGATCATAAATTATTATAATTTTACTTACGAGTAGGTTTGCGCTATACTTGTGATATGACATAAAAGTCGTAAAAAACTTATAACAGGAGGTACAGAGATGTCACCAATCATCCAAAAAATGGAAGTCTGGCCAGTGGCGGGAAAGGATTGCATGGAGCTGAACTTGAGCGGCGCCCATGCACCGTACTTTACCAGGAATGTGGTGGTCCTTTATGCGGACAACGGCGATATGGGGGTCGGCGAGGTCCCGGGCGGAAAGAAGATCACCGCCGCATTAGAGGAATGTATCCCGCTGGTAGAGGGGACGAAGGTTGCTGAGTACAAGAGCACCCTGTTAAAGGTAAAGAAGCATCTGGATTCAAAGGGAGAAGAGGATGTCCGCGGGAACCAGACCTTCGATCTGCGCACCGGCGTGCATGTGATCACTGCGATCGAGGCGCCCTGCTTAGATCTTCTGGGCAAGCATCTGGGCGTTCCGGTCTGTGAGCTCTTAGGTGACGGACAGCAGAGAGATAAGGTCCGCATGCTGGGCTACCTATTCTTTGTGGGCGACCCAAACAAGACCGATCTTCCCTATGATCACGAGCCGGATACCGACTGTGAGTGGTACAAGATCCGTCATGAGGAGGCACTGACCGCAGATAAGATCGTGGCTTTCGCCAAGGCGACCCATGCGAAATACGGCTTCCAGGATTTCAAGTTAAAGGGCGGTGTTCTCCCGGGCAACGAGGAGATGGACGTGATCCGCGCTTTAAAGAAAGCCTTCCCGGAAGCAAGGATCGACTTAGATCCCAACGGCGGCTGGCTGCTGGAGCAGGCGGTAGAGTATGTGAAGGGCATGAAAGGCATCCTGACCTACTGCGAGGATCCTTGCGGGGCAGAGGGCGTTTACTCCGGCAGAGAGATCATGAGCGAGTTCAGACGCCGCACCGGTTTCCCCACCGCTACAAATATGATCGCCACCGACTGGCGTGAGGTGAGCCACTCCTTAGAGTCCCAGGCAGTGGACATCATCCTGGCAGATCCCCATTTCTGGACCATGGCCGGTTCGGTCCGTGTAGGCCAGATGTGCCATGATTTCGGCTACACATGGGGTTCCCATTCCAACAACCATTTTGATATCTCCTTAGCCATGTTCACCCAGGTAGGCGCAGCCGTTCCCGGCGAGTACAATGCACTGGATACCCACTGGATCTGGCAGGAGGGCATCGAGAGACTGACCAAGGAGCCGCTGCAGATCGTAGATGGCTGTGTAGCGGTCCCGAAGAAGCCGGGCCTGGGCATCGATGTGGATATGGATCAGGTCAAGAAGGCCCATCAGGTCTACTTAGATAACTGCTTGGGCGGCAGGGACGATTCGGTCGGCATGCAGTACCTGATCCCAGGCTGGAAGTTCGATCCGAAGAGACCTTGTCTGGTCCGCTGATCCGGCAGCAGAGCGGCCTGTCTGACCGAAGGGTGAAAAGTAACGATCGGCTTTCCTTATGACAGGGATCACAATAAGTAATTGGATTTTTCCTGTACCCTATGGTATCATCGTATACATGCAAGGGGAAAACAGAACAGATCCTGGCAGATCTGCTCATATCCCCTTTTGCTCTGACCGGGTACGCTTGTGTATACTGTCGCCAAGATACGAACGGCACATCCCGGACGGACCGAGCAGAGGTCATGAGGATATGGGGCCTTCCCCAAGGACTGTATACGCAGCCTTTTTAAGAAGGGGCCCAAAGATTAAGGAGGAAGATCCATGGAAGTAAAAGGAACGCCAGTAGTAAAAGAGATGCAGGTCATCCCGGTAGCCGGATATGACAGCATGCTCATGACTCTCAGCGGAGCTCACGCGCCCTGGTTCACCAGGAACCTGGTGATCTTAAAGGACAGCGCCGGGAACACAGGGATCGGGGAGATCCATGGCGGCGACTACACCTGCGAGGCCTTAAGGAGCTGTGAGCCTCTGGTGGTCGGGCAGCCGATCGGCAAGTACCGTAAGATCCTAGACAGCATCCATAAAAGCAGCAAGCGGGCGGCAGAGGACGACGGCGAGGGTATCCAGACCCTGGACATCAGCAAGCTGAAGTTCGTGGTCAAGGCAGAGTGGGCGATCGAGTGTGCCCTCTTAGACCTGTTAGGCCAATATCTGGACCTGCCGATGTGTGAGCTTTTAGGCGACGGCAAGCAGAGAGACCAGGTGGAGACCTTAGGGTATCTGTTCTATGTCAGCGATATGGAAAAGGCGAAGCCGGATCTTCCTTACATAGATGAGAGCGGCAGCACAGATCCCTGGTCCAAGCTCCGCCGCCAAACGATGCTGACACCAGATCGTATCGTGGAGCAGGCTCAGACCCTCCATGAAAAGTACGGCTTCAGGAATTTCAAGCTGAAGGGCGGCGTCTTAAAGGGAGCGGAGGAGATGGAAGCGATCCGCGCCTTAAAGAAGGCTTTCCCGGAGGGCAGGATCAACATCGATCCCAATGGCGCATGGAGCCTTCAGGAGGCGATCGACATCTGCAAGCCTATGGAGGGCATCCTCACCTATATCGAGGATCCCTGCGGGCCCGAGGCAGGCTATTCCAGCCGCGAGGTGATGGCAGAGTTCAAGAATGCGGTGAAGCTCCCGGTAGCTACGAACATGATCGCCACCGATTGGCGTCAGTTCTATCATGCAGCGGCCTTGAAGTCTGTGGATATCGTCCTGGCAGACCCCCATTTCTGGGGCTTCGGCGGCAGCGTGCGGATGGCCCAGATCTTAAATGACTGGGGCCTCACCTGGGGCAGCCATTCCAATAACCACTTTGACATCACCCTGACTGCCTTTGCCCATGTGGCGGCTGCAGCGCCCGGCAATCCCACCGCGCTGGACACCCACTGGATCTGGCAGGACGGACAGAACCTGCTCAAGGATACTCCGCAGATCGTGGACGGCTATCTCCAGGTGCCGAAGAAGCCTGGTATGGGTGTTACGATCGATATGGAGAAAGTGATGGAGGCCAATGCTCTCTATAACAAACTGGATCTACATGATAGGGATGATGCCAGAGCCATGCAGTATCTGATCCCGAACTGGAAATATGACTGCAACAGACCGGCCCTGGTAAGATGATAACTTAGTCATTGTCCACAGCGGCGCATCCTGTGCGCGATGCAGACGCGGACAGTGGCATGACTTGAAAAGGGGAAAAGATATGTTCTTTAAAAAATATGGGGACATCGTTGTAGGAGTGTTTTTTATGACGCTCTCTGCAGCCTTGATGTTTATGGCACAGCAGCTGCCCAAGTCCAAGGTCATGGACATAGGACCGGAGTTCATGCCGATGGTCATCGGCGTTATCACCTTCGCCCTGGCTGCTCTCCTTACATTTTTGAGCGTTAAGAATATGAAGATGCGGTCTAAAGAGCTTGCGGGCGCAAAGCCGGACGACTGTGATTATAAACGCGTGCTCCTGAGCGCGATCCTGGTGCTGATCTATGTGTTCATCCTTCAGCCCATAGGCTTTATCGTGACCACCCTTGTCTACCTGCCCCTACAGATGCTGGTCCTTTCTCCGGACGACCAGAGAGGCAAGAAACAGATCATCCAGCTGCTGATCATCGACGTGATCTTCACCATGGTGGTATTCTTTTTATTCCGCTACGGATTTAAGATCGTACTTCCGGCTGGTATCTTCACGATCAACTTATAGGAGGGATAGGATATGCAAGCATTAGGACTTTTAGGGAACGCATTTGTCAGCGTTTGCCAACCGGCCTCCCTCCTGCTGATGATAGCAGGCGTGGCAGTCGGCATCATATTTGGTTCCATCCCGGGGCTTTCCGCGTCCATGGCTGTGGCGCTCTTTCTGCCCCTGACCTTCAGCATGACGCCTTCCATGGGTATGAACACCCTGGTGGCGGTCTATATCGGCGGTATCTCCGGCGGTCTGATCTCGGCGATCCTGCTGAACATGCCTGGCACAGCCTCCTCTATCGCCACCACCTTCGACGGCCATCCCATGGCAAAGAACGGCGAGGCGATGAAGGCTCTGGGCTTAGGCATCGTGTTCTCTGCCATGGGTTCCATCTTTTCCTTCATCATCCTGACCTTCTGCGCTCCGTCCCTGGCGGATATCGCGCTGAAGTTCACCCCGGCTGAGAACTTTGGTATCTGCTTCTTCGCTCTGACCATGGTGGCGATCTTAGCCTCCGGCAATATGGTAAAGGGCTTACTGGCCGGTATGCTGGGTCTGATGTTCACCCAGATCGGTATGGCACCCATCGACGGCACGCCCCGTTTCACTTTCGGCGCCAGCGATCTGATGGCCGGCTTCGACACCCTGCCCACCCTGATCGGTATCTTCGCGATCTCCGATATCCTGGTGACCGCAGAGTCCATGGGCAGCGGCAAGCTGGAGACGATCCCGATCAAAAAGGTAAAGGGCTTTGGCTTCTCCATGAAGGAATTTGTCTATCACCTGCCCAACTTCTTCCGCTCCGCACTGATCGGTACCGGTATCGGTATCCTTCCCGGCATCGGCGGCTCCACCTCCGGTATGCTGGCCTATGTGACGGCGAAGAACATGTCCAAAAAGAGCGACGAGTTCGGCAAGGGCTGTCCTGACGGTATCGTCGCCACCGAGTCCGCCAACAATGCCACCATCGGCGGCGCTATGATCCCGCTTTTGGTACTTGGCATCCCCGGCGATGGCGTTACAGCCATGATGCTGGGCGGTTTCCTGATCCACGGCCTGTCCGCAGGTCCTCTGCTGTTCGTCAAGAACTCGGACGTTGTGTATGGGATCTTCGCGGCCTGTATCATCTGTGCATTGATCATGCTGGTAGTGGAGTGGACCTGTATCAAGGGCTTCGTGCAGGTACTTAAGGTGCCGAAGCATATCCTGCTCCCGCTGATCTTGGTATTATGCTGTGTAGGTGCATTTGCTACCAACAACCGGATCTTTGACGTACAGTCGATCCTGCTGTTCGGCATCGTAGGCTACTTATATCACAAGTTCAGCCTGCCGACCACGCCGTTTGTGCTGTGCTTCCTGATCGGCGGGATGCTGGAGACCTATCTGCGCCGTGGCATCATGCAGTACAAGTCCTTTGGCGCGTTCTTTGCAAGACCGATCTTCGACGTGTTCTTCTTCGTCGCAGTAGCGGTCCTGGTATGGTCTGTCTTTAAGGAGTATAAGGCCTATCTTGTAAAAAAGAAAGGGGCTTAAGAGAGAAGCGCATAGATCCGCGGATCGTGCAGCTTGTATAAAGTAACGTATATCATCCCTTCCGATCTGGTATGATGTAGAAAGATCGTCTGGATCGGCCCGAGCCTGTGGTCAGATGTGGCCGGACTGGACCGGTATGCATCGGTCTGAAGGGCAGGAGGGGCAGGGATCGTTTTGGTATAAACCTCTCCTTCTCTCTCCGATAAGGGGAAGGAGGGGCTTATATAAAAAAGGGGAACTTCAAAATAGGGGGGGAGCCCCCCGGGAAAAGGAGAGAAGACTATGAAAAAAAGATTTTTAGCAACGGTTTTAGCAGGTGCGGCTGTCTTGAGCCTGGCAGGCTGCGGCGGCGGTTCTGAGACTGCAGCTACGACAGCGGCGACTACAGCAGCGGCAGCCGCAGAGGGCGGCGCAGCTGAAGGCGGTGAGGCGGCAGGCGGCGAGGCGGCTGCAACAGACTTAGGTGAGACCAGCTGGGCTCCTTCCACCACCGTTTCCATCGTTGTACCTGCAGGTGCAGGCGGCAATACCGACCTTTCCGCACGTGTTTTTGCACAGTACGCAAAGGAACTGACCGGCGCTGATTTTATCGTTGTGAACGCTAACGGCGCATCCGGTTCTGTAGCAGCGAACCAGGTCTTAAGCGCAGCTCCTGATGGACATACCTTCCTGTATGGCCATAACCTGGTGAACGTGGCGAACATCGCCGGGATCACCGATTACAACTACTCTGCATTTAAACTGGGTCCCACCTTCGCAAAGGATCCGGCACAGCAGTTATATGTCAATCCGGAAAAGTATGCGGACCTGGATGCGTTCATCGAGGCAGCAAAGGCAGCTCCCGGCCAGTTAAAGGCTTGTACCGAGGTGGGCGCTTACACCTACTATGAGATCTTAGCCTTCCAGAAGGCCGCCGGGATCGAGTTAGACTTAGTGGACGTGGGATCCAACTCCGATAAGATCGCTGCTATGTTATCCGGACAGGTGGATCTGATGCCTGGTGCGTACATCAACTGTAAGGATTATCTGGCAGCTGGCCAGTTTGCCTGCATCGGTGTTCCCACCGAGGAGAGATATGACCTGATCCCCGACATCCCGACCTTCAAAGAGCAGGGCATCGATCTGGTCTATCCGGACTGCGATTTCTCCTTCTACTTCCCGGCGGATACGCCAGACGATGTGATCGTGTTCTACGAGAACCTGGTACAGCAGATCTTAGCCGATCCGGCTGCAGCAGAGGGCGTTGCAGGTGTTGATATGATGCCTTACTACTTAAATGCAGCGGATTCCGCAGCGCATGATGAGGAGATCTTCAATACCATCAAGGGTATCGCGGACGAACTGGCGCAGTAAAGAGGACAGAACTTTCCGTACCTGGTAAAGAGAACATGGGCTGTCGCAAAATAGCCGTTTTGGAGTATTTTGTGACAGCCCTCTTTTTGCTTTTTTGTATGATGGCAATATGGTGGTATCATCAGAAGGATGTGGCAGGATCTGATCGTTAGGTTGGAGAAAAGGAGCCACGGATAAATGCCAGAGTATGGAGGAGGACGTAAGATGAGAAGGCGCTGCGGCCGTGCAACGCCTTTAATAGTCTTTGTCAGGCTCCGGAGGGCCGATCGAAATAACATAGGACGCTTTCCCGCAGATGCTCCTCCGGGTCGTTCATCACCCAGTTCTTTCGCCGGACAAAGGCGTTCAGTCGATACATGGGCGGGTCCATGGGGTAGTAGGCCACATGCTCCCGGTCGATGGCGCAGGATCCCCCGATCAGGGCGATCCCGATGCCCATGGCCACCATGCTCCTGGTGGCGATGATGCTGTTGGTCTCGCAGATCGTGCTGAGCATGATCTGGGCATTTTCGATCATCTGGTCGGTGAGGAAGCGCAGGGTGGAGCCCTTTTTGGACAGTAGGATGTTCGCCTCGCTGAAGTTTTCGGACAGATCCTGGATGGTGATCGGCCGGCCTGGGTTCACAGCATGATAGGGGTGGGTCTTGGGGATCGCCAGATAGACCTCCTCCTGGCGCAGCACATCCACCTGAGCAGAGCTGAAGGGGGCGATCGTGTTCAGGGCCATGATCCCACAGTCGATATTTTCTTCCAGGAGCAGCTTGGTGAGGGTGGGGACATTGGTCTCGGAGATCTCGATGGTCACATCCGGGTATCTGGTCTTAAGGGGTGGGATCAGCTGGGTCAGCATCTGCAGGCCGAACTGGGATGTGACCCCGATGGTGATATGTCCCTGGTCCTCGATATCCCCCAGGCTGTGGATGTTCCGGTACAGCTCGTCCTTGATGCGGACCACTTCCTTGGCGGCGGCCACATAAAGCTCTCCGGCGGAGGTCAGGGAAAGGCGGCCTTTGCTCCGATAAAACAAAGGTGTGCCCAGCTCTCGTTCCAGCTTGGACAGATATTGGCTTAGAGAGGATTGGGAGACGAACAGTTCCTCTGCGGCTTTAGTCATGTTTTTCCTCTTGGCGATCGCTAATATGTAAGTCAGATACTTTGTGTCCAAAGGCGGCCCTCCTGATGCTCTTTTTTTCTTTAATTATAGCAAAACTCCAAAGGGAACATTCTTAAAAAAATTAAGGGAAATAGATATACTATTAATTTTACTTATATTTGCAAATGATATATACTAAACTCGTAAAAGATAAGAAGGAGGATATGATCTTGAAGACACCTATTTTTGTGAAGATCAAGGATGAGGACAATGTGGCGATCGCGGTCCGGGAGATCAAGGCGGGGGCAGAAGTGATGGAGGGCGTGACCGCCCGCCACGATATCCCTCAGGCCCATAAGATCGCGCTGTGCGATATCCCCAAAGATCAGCCTGTGATCCGATATGGCGTGGTCTTGGGCTACGCTATCGAGGATATCCAGAAAGGAGACTGGATCAATGAGTTCATGCTCCATCTGCCCACACCTCCTGATGTGGACGACATGAAGTTCGCCACGAACCTGGTGACGGAGCTTCCCGACCCGCCGGTGACCACCTGGGAAGGCTATGTGAACCCTTGGGGCGGCCCCGCAGGGACCAGGAACATCTTAGGCATCAGCACCACCGTACAGTGCGTCACCGGTGTGCTGAACGTGGCTGTGGAGCGGATGAAGAAGGAACTGCTGCCCAAGTACCCTAATGTGGATGATATCGTCCCCATCAACCACGCCTACGGCTGCGGCGTCGCCATCAACGCGCCGGAGGCCAAGGTGCCGATCCGGGCGCTAAAGAATCTGTCCAAGCATCCCAACTTTGGCGGACAGCTGATGGTAGTGGGCTTAGGCTGTGAGAAGTTCACGGTGGATATGCTCTGCGAGAAGGCGGATATCACCCCGGAGAACGTGATCATCCTCCAGGAGAAGAAGGGCTTTGACGCCATGATCGACGCGTTGATGGAGATGGCGGATAAGAAGCTGGCGATCTTAAATGAGCGGAAGCGCCAGACCCTGCCTTTATCGGATCTGCTGATCGGGATGCAGTGCGGCGGCAGCGACGCATTTTCCGGCGTGACGGCCAATCCTTCCGCAGGCTATGCGGCGGATATGCTGGTGAAGGGCGGCGCTACGGTCATGTTCTCCGAGGTGACAGAGGTGCGTGACGGCGTGTACTTATTAGGCGAGCGCTGTGTCGATGAGGAAGTGGGCAGGAAGCTGGCCGCAGAGATGAAGTGGTACGACAACTACTTAGACGCGGGGAAAGTGGACCGGAGCGCCAACCCCACCCCAGGCAACAAGAAGGGCGGCCTTGCCAATATCGTGGAGAAGGCTATGGGCTCCATCGCCAAGTCCGGTACATCCCCGATCGTGGAGGTCCTTTCCCCGGCCGAGAAGCCCAGCAGGAAGGGTCTGATCTACGCGGCCACCCCGGCCAGCGACATCGTCTGCGGTCCCTGCCAGCTAGCCTCCGGCATCGGCCTCCAGGTCTTTATGACCGGACGCGGCACGCCCTACGGGCTGGCGATCGCTCCGGTGATCAAGGTCTGTTCCCGGAATGAGATGAAGGAACAGTGGCCGGATCTGATCGATATCAACGCAGGGCCTGTGGCTACAGGAGAGGCCACGATCAAGGATATCGGCACAGAGCTGTTCATGAAGATCATCGACGTGGCCAGCGGGCGGGAGCAGAGCTTCGCGGAGAAGTATAAGCTGCACAACGACCTGTGCATCTTCAATCCGGCGCCGATCACCTGATGGGAGCGGTCGCCTGATAGAAACGATCGCCTGATAGAAACGGTCACTTGGTCAGAAGCGGTCATCCGCTCAGCGGATAGAAAGAGGGGATCGTTGATAAAAAAGGAAGCTCCAGCATGCCGGAAGGTTTTATGTACTGGCATGCCGGGGCTTTTTTGGAGGGTTAGATGAACAGCATCAAGAGCGGTATGGTCACCAGCGACATGATCGTGGTGGTGATGATGCAGCGGGAGGCGTAGTCCTCGTCGGCCCCGTATTTAGCGGCCAGGAGGGCGCTGGTGCTGCCTGCGGGCATCCCGGTGAGGATCAGGGAGACGCCGGTGAGCATAGGGTCGAAATGGAACAGCTCCATGATCGCCAGCCCGATCAAAGGCAGGCCCACCAAACGGACGGCGGCTAAGTAAAAGATGCTGGGCTCAAGGAGGGTCTTCCAGGAGATCCCCACCAGCATGGTGCCGATCACGATCATGGAGAGGGGGGAGGTGACCGCGCCGATATTGGCGACGGCCTTGTCTAAAAACGCCGGGAAGGGGAGGGTGAGGATCCGCCTGGCCAGCCCCAAAAAGACGGTGATGATGCAGGGATTTAAGAAGATGTTCTTGCACCTGCTCTTAAAGTCTGAGACCGTGAACAGAGAAAGACCTGCCGTCCACATCATGATCCGGTTGGGGATGATGTAGATGGAGGCATACAAGAGCCCTTCCGTGCCGTAGACAGCGGAGACCATGGGCATCCCCAAAAACCCGGAGTTATTGACCAGGGTGCAGTACTGGAGGATGCTCTTTTTTTCCGCCGGATAGCGGTTATAGAGGACCTTGCCGCAGATGAAGGAGAGGATGGCGATGCAGAAGGCCACCAGAAAGGCCATCCCCGTCTTCTTCAGCACATCCGGGGTCAGGGGCTTGTTAAAGGAGTTGAAGATCATACAGGGGAGTGTGACCTTTAAGATAAGGTCCACCAGCTTCTGCTTGGTATGGGGATCGATCATGCCCTTCTTGCAGCAGTATGCGCCGACACACAGGTAGACCAAAAGGATGAGCTGGGCATTGAACATATTTAAGAAACCTTCCATGACGGAGACCTCCGATCGCTTTCTTTTGTGTCCGGTGCGGAAACGGTCCGCACCGCACCTCCATAGTATAGCACAGGAGTAAAAGGAAGTCGATCATCTGTCCGGCGTGGGTGTGGATATTAACAAAAAAAGGCCAGACTGATTTGCAAACGTTTGTAAACGTGATATACTGTCTTCTAGACAGACGATCCTATTGGTTGTCGTCTATCAATGCTGTAAACGATCGTTATCGTGAAAGGAGAAGGAAAATGATCCAATTTGGTATGCGCTGCCACGATCTATGCCCGAAGATGGAGATGGAAAAGCTGTTTGAGGAGATCAAAGCCAATGATATCCATCAGGTACAGCTGGCCTTTAAAAAGTCGGTCTCCAACTATGACTTTTCTACCGGGCATTACAGTGCGGGGTTTGGGCGGTATATCGCCTCTTGGCTGGAGAAGAACGATATCCATGTGGCTGTGCTGGGGTGTTATATCAATCCCACCCATCCGGTGGAGGCGAAACGGCAGGAAGAGGTGGCCCGTTTTATCGAGCATTTAAAGTATGCCCGGGCTATGGGAGCGGATATGGTGGGAACGGAGACCGGGCGGCTGGATCCCGATATGAAGGTGGTGCCGGATACCCGGACAGAGGGAGCTTATCAGCTGCTCCTGAAAAGCTTTCGCCAGATCGTGGCTGCGGCGGAGAAGCTGGGGGTCATCGTAGGGGTGGAAGGGGTGTTCGACCATACCCTTTACAGCCCGGCCATGATGAAGCGTTTCCTGGAGGATATCGATTCCCCCAACGTGGAGGTGATCTTAGATCCGGTGAACCTGATCCACCCGGAGGAGGTGGACTGCCAGGCAGATGTGATCGGCAAGGCGTTCGCCTATTATGGGGATAAGATCACCATGCTGCACATGAAGGACTTCGTCTTTGAGGGCCGCAGCCAGAAGTACCGCCATGTAGGGGAGGGGCTGTTCCAGTATGAGCCTCTGATGAAGCTGGTGAAGGAAAAGAAGCCCTATATCACCATGCTGATGGAAAATTCCAGCAAGGACCGGTTTAAGCAGGATACGCAGTTTCTGCAGGATGTGTATGACCGGGTGGAGGTATGAGGGGAAGACCCGCCGCCTACTTTTTTGTATGGGGCAGCCTGGGCCGCAAAAACCGCTTCTTCACCTCATTTAAGTGGAAGGGGATCAGCGGGTAGATATAGCTCTTCCCCGCGATCGTCCGGTTGAACACCACGGCGCAGACAGAGATCACGATCCCCAGCCAGAAGCCGTACCAGTTAAAGCACGCGGTGAGGATCAAAAGGAGCACGCGCATGAACTTTAAGGCATAGCCCAGCTCAAAGCTGGCCTGGGAGTAATTGGCTACGGTCACGAAGGCCATGTAGAGCATGGTCTCACTGTTGAACCAGCCGGACTTTACGGAGTATTCGCCCAGCACGATACCGGCGATCACGCTAAGGGGCGTGGTCAGCATGCTGGGGGTGTTGATAGCGGCAAGGCGCAGGCCGTCGATGGCAAATTCCAGGAGCAGGAGCTGGTAGAAGACCGGCACATGGGGCGGGTCCGAGAGCCGGATGAAGTCCAGCCAGGAGGGGATGGTCTCCGGGTTCTGTAAAAGGACCAGCCACAGCGGGGTCAAGATCAAGGTCAATAGAGAGATCAGCATCCTGGAAAGGCGCAGGTAGGTGCCGGTGATCGGGGGGAAGTAATAATCGTCGGCCTCCTCGATGATGTCAAAGATCGAGGAGGGGAGGATCATGGCGGCCGGGGAATTGTCCACCAGAATCACGATATTGCCCTCCAGAAGGCAGGCGGCAGCCGTGTCAGGGCGCTCGGAGAACTTGAACTTGGGGAAAGGATTGTACCATTTGTGGGGGTAGATACATTCCGCCAGGCTTTCCTGGTTCATGGTCAGAGCGTCCACATGCAGCTTCTCGATCCGCCCTTTGATCATGGCCAGGAGCTTTTCATCTACCCGCCCCCGCATATAGCAGATGGCGATATCGGTGTGGGAGCTCTCCCCTGCGCTCATGATCTCCATGGTCAGTTTCGGATCCCTGATCCGCCGCCGGATCAGGGCGGTATTAAAGATCAGAGTCTCCACGAAGCCGTCCCGGGAGCCGCGCATCACCTTGTCTTTTTCCGGCTCGCTGACCCCTCTGGAGGGATAGGTGCGGCAGTCGATGGTCAGGCACCGGTCATATCCGTCCAGGAATAAGCAGGTGATGCCCATGAGCAGTTGAGTGACGGCGGAGGACTCATCGGCCACCAGCCCGATCTCGCCGTAAGGGATGTATCGTTTGGAAAAGCTGTGGGCATCCGCGGGCATATCCTCCGGCTTGATCCCCTGAAAGACCTGCAGGATCTTCAGCAGGACCTCGTCCTTGGTCATCCCGTCCACAAAGAAAAGGCATCCCTTCCGTCCGCCGATCTCCACTACACGGTAGACCACGTCAAAGCACTGGTCGGCATGGAGGGTGTTTTTAAAATGTTCCATATTACTTGATAGATCCGTTGTAAATCCCATATCGTTCCTCCTAGGATCAAATTGACCAGGCAGCAGATGCTCGGATGCTCTGGCTGCCGGATGAGATAGCCGGGCAAAATGGCTGGCAAGATCAGTATGCCCGATCTTTCGGTTTTTTATGAAACGCGATGACCTGCCGTCGGAACATGTATCGGCAGATCATCCATCGCATGATCGCTCCATAAAGATCGGGAGATGCGGCCTTCCCGACCGGAGAAAGGGGACCGGGCTTCTGATAAGAGTTTCCTTTGATCTGGTGATATTGCCTGGAATATACAGTTTGGCTTGTGAGATGTGACGGATCCGTAGAAAAAAACAGAAGAAAGGTTGACGTTTATGTAGAAAAGTGCTATATTAAGCACAGGCACAAAGGGGTGCCTAGCAAAAACAGTTTGGTATGGGGATACCAAGGTGTAAAACTTATAGTGTGACGGTTTTTGTACGTGACCAAAGGGAGCTGCTTTCTGTGGGGGAAAAGCAGCTCCTATTCTTTGCTCCCTTACATGGTAACAGCTCAGATACCCTAAACTGTTACCTTACATGATCCTTTCATTAAGTGGAAATGCTAAAATGTATTTTCCTTTACTGCCGGATGTGGTATGATATCCAAAAGATGGCAGCCTTGGGCCAAGCCGGCAAAAGGCTACAGCGATAGAAAAAGGAGAAACGAGATGAAGGATGGATTTATCCGGGTCGCAGCCGCGACCCCAAAGATCAAGGTGGCCGATCCGGTCTATAACCGGAAGGAGATCGTAAAGCTGATGGAGGAAGGCGCAAAGGAGCAGGTAAAGCTGATGGTGTTCCCGGAGCTGTGCCTGACCGGTTACACCTGCCAGGATCTGTTTTTACAGTTCCCATTGCTGAGGAAGGCGAAGGAAGAACTGGGGGAGATCGTGAAGGCCTCCCAGGAGCTGGATATGCTGCTCTTTGTAGGCCTCCCCTGGGAGCAGGAGGGGAAGCTTTTTAATGTGGCGGCGGCGGTCAGCCACGGAAAGCTCCTAGGTCTGGTCCCCAAGAAATATCTCCCTGACTATTCGGAATTTTACGAGGTGCGCCATTTCTGCCCGGCCAATGACGAGACGATCTTTACCTGGTACGAGGCACAGAAGGATTATGTCCCCATGGGCACACGCCTGCTGTTCCGGTGCGAGGATGTGCCTGATCTGGTGGTGGCGGCGGAGATCTGCGAGGATGTGTGGTCGGTCTGCCCGCCCAGCATAGGGCATGCTATGGCCGGGGCCACGGTGATCGCAAACTGCTCCGCCAGCAGCGAGGCTACGGGCAAGGACAGCTACCGATACGATCTGATCTGCGGCCAGTCGGCAAGGCTTATATGCGGCTATATCTATTGTAACGCTGGAGAAGGGGAATCCACCCAGGATCTGGTGTTCGGCGGTCAGGACATCATCGCGGAAAACGGCACCTGTCTGGCAGCATCGGACCGCTTTGCTACCGGGATGATCTTCGCCGATATGGATCTGGAGCGTTTAAACAGTGAGCGCAGGCGTCGGAACACCTTCCCCTCCTGCACCCAGGCGGTACGGTCCGGCATGTTCCCGGGCCACCGGGAAGGGGAGCATGCCGAATTCGAGTATACAGAGGTGGGCTTCCGCCTGTCGCCCCAGGATGTGGGCCGGCTGGCCCGAAAGATCTATAAGGCGCCCTTTGTCCCTCATGACGCGGGGCAGAGGGAGAAGCGCTGTGAGGAGATCTTATCCATCCAGGCTATGGGCCTGAAGAAACGGCTGGAGCACACCGGCTGCGGTCACGGGGTGGTGGGGCTTTCCGGCGGGCTGGATTCCACCCTGGCGCTCTTGGTCACAGTCCGGGCCTTTGACCGGCTGGGGCTTCCCAGGGACCAGATCCACTGTGTCACCATGCCCTGCTTCGGCACTACGGACAGGACCTACCAGAACGCCTGTGCCATGGCGGAGAAGATCGGGGCCAGCCTTAAGGAGATACCGATCAAGGAGGCGGTCCGCCTTCATTTCAGGGATATCGGCCATGACCCTGCTGTCCGCGACGTGACCTATGAGAACAGCCAGGCCAGGGAGAGGACCCAGGTCCTGATGGATGTGGCCAACCAGGTGGGCGGTATCGTCATCGGCACGGGGGATATGTCCGAGCTGGCATTGGGCTGGGCCACCTATAATGGGGACCACATGTCCATGTACGGGGTCAACGCAGGGGTGCCAAAGACCTTGGTGCGCCACCTGGTGCGCTATCACGCGGATACCTGCAGAGAGGAGGCGCTGTCCGCTATCCTGCGGGATGTGCTGGACACGCCGGTGAGCCCGGAGCTATTGCCCCCCGAGGATGGGAAGATCGCCCAGAAGACCGAGGATCTGGTGGGCCCCTACGAGCTCCACGACTTTTTCCTCTACTATGTGCTCCGCTTTGGCTACATGCCCTCCAAGATCTATCGTCTGGCCCTGCAGGCATTTGAAGGGGACTATGACCGGGAGACGGTGGCAAAGTGGCTCAAGGTCTTCTACAGCCGTTTCTTCTCCCAGCAGTTCAAGCGCTCCTGCCTGCCGGACGGGCCAAAGGTCGGGTCCGTGGCTTTATCGCCAAGAGGTGATCTGAGGATGCCCAGCGACGCTTCACGGCAGATCTGGATGGACGATCTGGAGGGACTGGTATGATCAGCAGTACAGCCAACCAGCAGGTCCGCCGGGTGGCGGAGCTGGCGAAGAAGGCCAGGGTCAGGCGGGAGGAAGGCTTATATGTGGTGGAGGGGATCCGGATGTGCCGGGAGCTGATGCCGGAGCAGATAAGGGCCCTGTATGTGTCCGAAAGCTTCCTGGCCTCAAAGGAGCACCGGGCGTTCCTTTCCGGCCTGCGGGGGGCAGCCTGGGAGCCGGTCTCCGATCAGGTGATGAAGGTGATGGCCGACACCCAGACCCCCCAGGGGATCGTGGCTCTGGCCGAGCAGGCCCACTACACATTGCCGGACATCCTTGGTCAGCCGGGGGATGCCCATCTGCTTCTTTTAGAGACGATCCAGGACCCGGGGAACTTAGGGACGATCCTGCGGGCCGGTGAAGGCGCCGGGGTGACCGGGATCGTGATGGATAAGGACACCGTGGACATCTACAATCCCAAGGTGATCCGCTCTACCATGGGCTCGATCTTCCGCGTCCCCTTTGTCTATGTGGAAGATCTGGCGGGAGCCTGCGCACAGCTTAAGCGTGAGCAGATCCCTATCCTGGCCGCCCATCTGCAGGGGGAGCTTTCTTATGACCAGGCGGACCTTTCCGGTCCCTTTGCCTTCCTGATCGGGAACGAGGCCAGGGGACTGCGCGAAGAGACGGCTGCCCTGGCGGACGTGCTGGTCCGCATCCCCATGGAAGGGAAGGTGGAGTCCCTGAACGCAGGCGTGGCGGCTGCGATCCTTATGTTCGAGGCAGCCAGGCAGAGGAGAGGCTAAAAAGGTTATGATCTACACCCAGGCCGATCGTTATATAGGTGCAGGTCGCAACCGAAAAAGAAATATAGGAAAAAGTAAGAAATCATTAAGTTGCACTCCGCCCCGATAAGTGCTATACTGAAATGGGAAAAGTTGTAGATCGCACAGATAGCAGATAAGGAGGTCCGGATAATGGGATTGATAGGATGGCTGATCGCTTTTTTAGTCTTTGTAGGGATCGAGATCGCCACCTTTGCGCTGACCACGGTTTGGTTCGCGGGCGGCGCTCTGGTAGGGCTGATCTTATATCTGATGGGAGCGAGCCTTGAGGTGCAGCTCTCGGTTTTTGCCGCCGTGTCCTTTTTATTGCTGCTGCTCACCAGGCCGCTGGCCCTGCAGTATGTGAACCGGCATGTGAAAAAGACGAATGCGGAAAGCCTGGTAGGCAAGCGGGCGAAGATCACAGAGGTCGTGGACAATGAAGCCGGGACGGGGGCGGCTGTGGTGAACGGTCAGGAGTGGACGGCCAGAGCGGCAGAGGACGGGGGGAAGATCCCCGTAGGTACATCCGTGACGATCAGGGAGATAGAAGGTGTGAAGCTGATCGTGGAAGAACAAGAAAGGAAGGTATGATCTATGGAAGGTGTGGCAACATTTATAACAGGTTTTATCGCGATCTTTTTGATCGTGGTGGTAGTGATCGTGATCCTCTCATCCTGTATCAAGATCGTTCCCCAGGCACAGGCCCTGGTGGTGGAGAGACTGGGGGCTTATCTGGATACCTGGACGGTGGGCGTCCATTTTAAGATGCCCTTTTTAGACCGGGTCGCCAGGCGGGTGAACTTGAAGGAACAGGTGGCGGATTTTGCGCCCCAGCCGGTGATCACCAAGGATAACGTGACCATGCGGATCGACACGGTGGTGTTCTTCCAGATCACAGATCCAAAGCTTTTTGCCTATGGGGTGGAGAACCCGATCATGGCGATCGAGAACCTGACCGCCACCACCCTCCGGAACATCATCGGCGATCTGGAGCTTGACCAGACCCTGACCTCCAGGGAGACGATCAATGCCAAGATGCGGGCTTCCCTGGATGTGGCCACCGATCCCTGGGGCATCAAGGTGACCCGTGTGGAGCTTAAGAACATCATCCCGCCGGCTGCGATCCAGGATGCGATGGAGAAGCAGATGAAGGCGGAGCGCGAGCGCCGTGAGGCGATCCTCCGCGCGGAAGGCGAGAAGAAGTCTACGATCCTGGTAGCGGAAGGCAAGAAGGCATCCGCGATCCTGGACGCAGAGGCGGAGAAGCAGGCGGCGATCCTCCGTGCAGAAGCGGAGAAGGAAAAGAAGATCAAGGAGGCCGAGGGCCAGGCAGAGGCGATCTTAAAGGTGCAGAAGGCTCAGGCCGACGGCCTGCGCTTTATCAAGGAAGCGGGAGCCGACCAGGCGGTGCTCCAGTTAAAGAGCCTGGAGGCTTTTGCGGCGGCGGCAGACGGCAAGGCGACGAAGATCATCATCCCCTCGGATATCCAGGGGGTGGCAGGCCTGGTGAAGTCGCTGGCAGAGGTGGCGTCGGAGAAGCGCTGACCCTAAAGATGCCTGGACGGATAGCCGGGATCGGAACGTGAGCGGCAGAGACCGGGAGCGGAGACCGTGAGTCGGGGGGACGGACCAGTCTGTATATGGAAATGATCAAAGGAGGCTGCAGCAGATGTCAGGGATGGAGATATCCTGGAACATTTGAGGCAGCCTTCCTTATCATCAAGGGGCTGCGGGGGAGTCTACAGATCAGGAACAAGGCCGGAACGCAGGTCCGCGGCCGATCGCCGATCGACTCTATAACATAGCAGGAGGTTTGCAGGGAATGGGAGAAGGACTGGATCTGTCCAGGGAGTACGGCATCGTATTAGAGGGCGGCGGAGCGAGAGGCTCCTATCAGGTAGGTGCCTGGAGGGCGCTGCGGGAAGCCGGCGTGCGGATCAAAGGGATCGCGGGGGCCAGTGTGGGCGCTCTGAACGGCGCCATGATGTGCATGGACGATCTGGAGCGGGCGGAAAGCATCTGGGACAACATCCGATATTCCCAAGTGATGGATGTGGATGACGACCTGATGGCCAGTCTAAAAAAGCGGGACCTAAAGAAGATCGCGCTCTTGGATCTGCTGGCGGATATCAAGCGGGTCTTAAAGGACCGGGGCTTTGACATCACCCCATTGAGGGAGCTGATCCAGGAGAACATAGACGAGGAGAGGATCCGGACATCGGACCGGGAGCTTTTTGTCTCCGCGATCTCCCTTTCCGCGTTCAAGCCTCTGGTGATCGATCTGAAGGAAGTCCCTGAGGGGGAGATGGGGGATATGCTCCTGGCCAGCGCCTATCTGCCTGCTTTCAAGCTGGAAAAGCTGGGAGGCAAGCTCTACTTAGACGGAGGCGGGGTCAATAATGTCCCGGTGGATGTGCTGGCGGACAGAGGCTATCAGGATATCATCGTGATCCGGATCTATGGGCCGGGGCTGGATACGGAAAAGCACTATACGGTCCCGGAAGGCGTGAACGTCTATCACATCGCCCCCAGACAAAGCCTGGGCGGCATCCTTGAATTTGACAAAAAGAAAGCCAGGAAGAACATGCGGCTGGGCTATCTGGACGGCCAGCGGCTCCTCTATGGCCTTGCCGGAAAGCGATATTATATCGATGCGCCGGAGAGTGAGATCTACTATTTCGACCGTCTGATGACAGAGGCTGCCGTTCTGCTGCCAGAGCTTGGGCAGACCTGGGAAAATGATCTGGCGCCGGCGTCTGAGAGAGCGGGAGTCACAAGATCCCCTGGCTGTCGTATATATACAGAGCAGGTCTTTCCGGGGCTGGCAAAGGAGCTGGGGCTGAAAGAGGATTGGGATTATCGGGAGCTTTACCTGTCGATCCTGGAACAGCTGGCCAGAAAACGAAGGATCTCGCGGTTTAAGATCTATACGGCCAAGGAGCTGCTGGCGAAGATCAGGAGGATGCAGCAAGACCGTGCAGGGACATCTTGACAGCGGCTGGCAGATATAGTACTTTTAGAATGATAAAGGACAAGACCCGAGGAAAAGAGACAAATAGCAAGAGAACGAGACAAGATGAGGAGGAAAAGGATATGGATCTGAAGGGCAGGGATTTTTTGACACTGAAGGATTACACACCGGAGGAGATCCTCTATCTCCTGGACCTGGCAGCAGAGCTCAAGGAGAAAAAGAAAAAAGGGATCTTGGTGGATCATCATAGAGGAAAGAACGTGGCGCTGATCTTCGAAAAGACCAGCACCAGGACCAGATGCGCCTTTGAGGTGGCGGCACATGATCTGGGGATGGGGACCACTTACTTAGATCCCAGCGGCTCTCAGATCGGAAAGAAGGAGAGCATAGCCGATACGGCCAGGGTCCTGAGCGGTATGTATGAGGGGATCGAGTACAGAGGCTTTGGCCAGGAGATCGTGGAGGAACTGGCCCGCTTCGCGGATGTGCCGGTCTGGAACGGCCTGACCAATGAATACCATCCGACCCAGATGCTGGCCGACATGCTGACCATCCGGGAGCAGCTGGGGAGGCTGAAAGGCGTGAAGCTGGCCTACTTAGGCGATGCCCGCTACAATATGGGGAATTCTCTGATGATCGTATGTGCAAAGCTGGGGCTGGATTTTGTGGCCTGCGGACCGAAGAAGTACTTCCCGCAAGAAGAGCTGGTGGCGCAATGCCGGGAGTATGCCAAGGCATCGGGAGCATCCATCACCATGACCGAGGATGTGACGGCCGGTACCAAGGGGGCGGATGTGGTCTATACCGATGTGTGGGTCTCCATGGGAGAGCCGGATGAGGTCTGGGAAGAGCGGATCCGGGAGCTGTCCCCCTATAAAGTGACCACAGCAGTGATGGAAAACGCCGGTCCTCAGGCGATCTTCCTCCACTGCCTCCCCTCCTTCCATGACCTGAAGACGAAGATCGGGAAAGAGATGAGCGAGCGCTTCGGGATCCAGGATATGGAGGTCACCGACGAGGTGTTCGAGTCCTCCCGGTCCAAGGTGTTTGATGAGGCGGAGAACCGGATGCACACCATCAAGGCCGTGATGGCGGCTACATTGGGAGAGTAGTACGGATGAGGACTGGGATGAACGGGCGGGATATCCACAGCGCCCGAAATGTGGGATTTTTTTTGGACCTCCTCCATATAGTGGTAGGGATCGTCATCGTGGTGCTGGCGGTGCTGTCTTTTTTGAAGCCGGATGACGATCTGGTGCTGTTCCCGATCATCTTTATGCTGGCGGCGGTCCTTAACCTGGTCAATGGCTGGGTGAGGATCCGGCAGAGCGGACGGGATAAAAAAAGACTGGCAGCAGGCATCGGGATCCTGCTCTTTGGGATCGGCCTGGTGCTGCTCTCGGTGATCAGCGCACTGAGCATCTGGAGGTGACGGTCAAAGAAGGCGGCGGTGCGGACATCCGGAGATGATGAGATGAAGACAAAGATATTGACTATATTGAAGGAGCAGCCTGGCTTTGTGTCCGGGCAGGCCCTGTGCGGCTGGCTTGGCGTATCCAGGACGGCTGTCTGGAAGGTGATCAAGCAGCTGGAGGAGGAAGGCTATGTGATCGAGGCTGTACGGAACAAGGGCTATCGCCTTGTAGAAGCGGCGGATGTGATGACAGAGGCGGAGATCGGCAGCCGGTTGTGTACAGAGCGGATGGGGCGGAGTCTGGTCTATCTCCCCCAGACAGATTCCACCAATATATATGCCAGAAAACTGGCCCAGAAAGGGTATCCGGACGGGACACTTGTGGTGGCGGAAAGCCAGACAGCGGGAAAGGGGCGCAGAGGGAGGAACTGGTCCTCTCCCGCAGGGAGCAGCATCTATATGAGTCTTTTGCTCCGCCCGGATATCCCGCCCTACTGCGCGTCCATGATCACGCTGGTGGCCGGGATGGCGGTGAGCCAGGCGGTGGGGGAGATGACCGGCCTCCCGGCCAGGATCAAATGGCCCAATGATGTGGTGGTGAACGGACGGAAGATCTGCGGGATCTTGACCGAGATGAGCACGGAGATGGAGAGCATCCACTACATCGTCACAGGGATCGGGATCAATGTGAACCAGCAGGACTTTCCGGAGGAGATCATGGCCACGGCCACCTCCCTCCGCATAGAAGCGGCCAAAAAGATCAGCCGCAGCGCATTGATCGCCTGTACCATGGCGTGGTTTGAGGTGTACTATGACCAGTTCTTAAAGACGAAGGACTTATCCCTTCTGAAGGCGGGATACGAGACCATGCTGGCGAACATGGGACAGGAGGTGCTGGTCTTAGATCCTGACGGAACCTACAAAGGGATCTGCCGGGGCATCGATGAGGCCGGGCGGCTTTTGGTAGATACGCTGGAAGGGGAGCCAAAAAGAGTTCTCTCCGGTGAAGTGTCGGTGAGGGGTATCTATGGTTATGTATAAAGGACCGATCCAGGAGCGGAAGGATGAGGACTGGGAGGAACGGCTGCGGGCGGTGGGAGCCCCTCTGATCGCCTGGTATAAGACCCATGCCAGAGATCTGCCCTGGCGGCAGGATAGGGATCCCTATGGGATCTGGATCTCGGAGATCATGCTGCAGCAGACCAGGGTGGAGGCGGTAAAGCCTTATTATGCCCGTTTTATGGAACGTCTCCCGGATGTGCCGGCGCTGGCCCGGGTGGAGGAAGAGGCCCTGTTAAAGCTGTGGGAGGGACTTGGCTACTACAGCCGGGCCAGGAACCTAAAGAAAGCGGCGGTGCAGATGGTGGAGCGTTATGGAGGCCAGGTGCCCTCCGGCTACGAGGAGCTGATCGGGCTGCCTGGCATAGGGAGCTATACAGCAGGCGCGATCGCTTCGATCGCCTACAAGATCCCGGTCCCCGCCGTGGACGGGAATGTCCTCCGGGTCATCTCCCGGGTCCTGGGGAGTCTTGCGGATATCAGCCGGCCTCAGACCAAGACCTGGATGGAGGGGGCGCTGAAAAAGACCATGGACCAGGAGCAGCCGGGCTTGTTCAACCAGGGCCTCTTCGAGGTGGGCGCGCTGCTGTGTACGCCCTATAAAGGAGAGAGGAGAATCTCAAAGGAGCTTTCTGCCGCGGATACCGGACCTGGATGCGGCGAGTGTCCCCTTGCTCCCGTCTGTGTGGCACGGGAGAAGGATATGTGGAGGATGATCCCGGTAAAAGCCGGGAAAAAGGCCAGGCGGATCGAGGAGCGGACTGTGCTCATCCTGCGCGGATGGAAGGAGAGCGCAGAAGGCAGCCGGGGCGAAGGGCCGGATGATCCTTGTGGGGAGCCGCAGGCCTTGGGCGGGAGCGAGGGAAGGACAGAGGTCATAGCGATCAGGAAGCGTCCCTCTAAGGGGCTTTTGGCCTCCCTCTATGAATTCCCAAATGTGGAAGGGAGACTGGAGCTGGAGGATGGAGACGCAAGATCGCGGGCGATCGTCTCCCGGACCGTCGGCGTGGCAAAGGAGCAGATCGGAGCTATCCGACCGCTGGGGGAGGCAAAGCATGTATTTTCCCATGTGGAGTGGCATATGGTGGGCTATCTGATCCATGTGGAAGGCGGTCTTCCCCAGAGCTTTATCGGCGCGGATACCCGGGAGCTGGAAGGAAAATATCCGCTCCCCAACGCATTTCTTGCGTATAGGAAAGCCTTATCTAAGGTAAAATAAAGAAAGAGGCGGCTTGTGATGAAAAAGATGCTTTTTGTGATAAACCCCCGGTCCGGCCGGGAGCAGATACACTCCAGGATCCTGGAGATCTTGGACCTGTTTTCCGGAGCGGGCTATCAGATCCAGGTCCATGTGACGCAGATGCCAAAGGATGCGACCCGTATCGTCCGGGAATACGGTGAGGAAAAGGATCTTGTGGTCTGCAGCGGCGGTGACGGCACCATCAACGAGGTGATTGGCGGGATGATGGAGATGGAAGTGCCGCCGGTATTGGGCTATATACCGGCAGGATCCACAAATGATTATGCCTCCAGCCTGCAGATCCCGAAGTCGATGATGGAGGCGGCGCAGACTGTGCTGTCGGGAACGCCTTATCCGATCGACATCGGACGCTTCTGCGGCGACCGGCATTTTATCTATATCGCGGCTTTTGGCGCTTTTACGGAGGTCTCCTATCAGACCCCCCAGGATAAAAAGAACATCTTGGGGCACCAGGCCTATGTGCTGGAGGGGGTGAAGAGCCTGGCGGCATTGAAGACCTACCCCATGCGGGTGGAGTGGGACGATCAGGTCCTGGAGGAGGAGTTTGTTTTCGGGATGGTGACCAATACCATCAGCGTAGGCGGATTTAAGGGGCTGGTGACTCAGTCGGTGGCATTGAACGACGGAGCCTTTGAGGTCCTTTTGATCCGGAAGCCCAGAACGCCGCTGGATCTTAGCAGCATCATCTCCTATATGTTCCTACGGGAAGAACCCAATGAGCATGTGTTTAAATTCCGGGCGGAGCGTCTGAAGCTGATCTCTAAGGCGCCGGTGGACTGGGTCCTGGACGGGGAATTCGGGGGCAGCAGGACGGAGGTAGAGATCGTGAACCTAAAGGAGCGGATGCGTATCCTGACAAAGGGCGAAAAAGTCGAAAGATCGGGAGAAAAATGTTGAAAAACACGGCATTTTCATATATAATGAAAAGTTGTATCATGCAGTGTCCTGCAATACGCGCCGCGATGCGCTTTGCCAGGTCGGCTTATATTTACAGACTTCTTAGCGAAAGGACGTTATCAAGTGGAAAAGGACAATTTTTTAGAGAAGCTGGGCAGATTGGTCGAGTTCGCTAAAACCAAGCACAATGCCCTGGATGCAACGGAGATCAATGATTTCTTTGCAGGTGACAGCCTTACCCCTGAGCAGATGGATCATATCTACAGCTACCTGGAAAACCGCGGTGTTGATGTGGTCCCGGTATTTGATGAGAACGCATTGGCGGAAGATGCGTTGCTCCTGGATGACTCAGACGACAGCTTCATGAAAGATGCAGACGATGAGGAACTAGATATCGATCTGGATGCAGTCGATCTACTGGAAGGCATCGGAACGGAAGATCCGGTCCGCATGTACTTGAAGGAGATCGGCACCGTCCCCCTTTTGAGTGCTGAAGAAGAATTGCGATTGGCAAAGAGAAAAGCGGAAGGCGACGAGTATGCAAAAGAACGCCTGATAGAGGCTAATCTGCGTTTGGTGGTCAGCATCGCCAAGCGTTACACCGGCAGGGGCATGAGCTTTTTGGACCTGGTGCAGGAGGGCAATCTGGGACTGATCAAAGGCGTGGAAAAATTTGATTATACAAAAGGGTACAAGCTAAGTACATATGCTACTTGGTGGATACGTCAGTCGGTGACCAGGGCATTGGCCGACCAGGCAAGGACGATCCGGGTGCCGGTGCATATGGTGGAGACGATCAATAAGATGTCCAAGATGCAGAGAAAGCTGACGCTGGAGTTAGGCTATGAGCCATCGGTGCCGGAGCTGGCCGACGCGCTGGAGATGTCCGAGGATAAGGTGATGGAGATCATGCAGATCGCCAGGGAGCCGGCTTCCTTGGAGACGCCGATCGGTGAGGAGGACGATTCGAACCTGGGGGATTTTGTGGCGGACAGCAATGTGGTCACGCCGGAGGGGAATGTGGAATCCGTCATGCTCCGTGAGCATATCGATGCGCTGCTGGGAGATTTGAAGGAGAGGGAGCGGCAGGTGATCGTGCTGCGCTTTGGATTGGAGGACGGCCATCCCAGGACCTTAGAGGAAGTGGGCAAGGAGTTCAACGTGACCCGTGAGAGGATCCGACAGATCGAGGCGAAGGCTCTCAGAAAGCTACGGAATCCGGTGCGCAGCAAACGTATCCGCGACTTTTTGTGAGCATATCTTGTGTGTATATAGTGAGTCTTGCGGATATCTGGTGTTGACCGGTGAGCGATAGAGATAACTGTGCTGTGGGTGTGAGGCTCGCGGCACAGTTTTTTACTTTGTCGATGAAGGTGATGCGGTCGATCGTGCATAGGATGGTGGAAGGATGAGAGAGAAAGCAGAAGGAAGGATAGCAGGAAAGGCAGAGGGAAGGGGGATGGGGGGACGGAACTTTCAGAGGGAGATGGAGCGGACGATCGAGAGGCACAGACAAGCCGGGGAGGTGCCAAGGCTTTTGCTCCATAGCTGCTGTGCGCCCTGCAGCAGCTATGTACTGGAATATCTATCCAGATATTTTTGGATCACCGTATTTTACTATAACCCGAACATCTATCCGCCGGAGGAGATCCGGAAGCGGGCGGATGAGCAGGAGCGCCTGATCGGCGCCATGCCGTCGGAGCATACGATCACTTATCTGGAGGGGTGTTATGGACCGGAGCGGTTTTATGAGACCGTGAAAGGACATGAGGAGGATCGGGAAGGGGGAGAGCGGTGTACGCTCTGCTACCGCCTGCGCCTGGAAGAGGCGGCCAGGGAGGCGAGAGCAGGGGGATATGATTATTTTACCACCACATTGTCCATCAGCCCCTTGAAAGATGCCCGGAGGCTGAACGCGATCGGGGAGGAGCTGGCTAAACAGTACGGAGTGGCGTATCTGGCCTCAGACTTTAAGAAAAAAGACGGCTATAAGCGATCCACAGAGCTGTCACGGGAATATGGCTTATATCGTCAGGATTACTGCGGGTGTGTGTTTTCCATGCGAGACAGAGAGCACCCGCAGTAAGGATGGGGAAGGATGCCGGGAAAGGGCGGATGCCGTCCCGGCCGTATATCATTGGACCGCGCCGGATGCGTCGGCCCATCTGCCGTTTGGTGTGCTCCGGTCAGTCCAGAGGAGGCCGGATGAGATGTCCAGGAAATACCATCGGCCGTCAATCAGCTGATAGCCGGTCTTCATGGCGCCTCTGGTGCCGTCAGAGACAGGATTGAGATAACGCCAGCCGTCACTCAGTCTGATCCAGCCGGTCTTCATGGCGCCTCTGGTGCCGTCGGAGACGGGATTTAGGTAGAACCAGTTGTTATCCACATAGATCCAGCCGGTATCCATATAGCTGTCGGCGGCTAAGTGGAACCAGTTGTTATCGACATAGATCCAGGAGGACTGGACCGGCCGGCTGTTGGAGGAGTAGTACCGCCAGCCTCGGCTGTCCTGTACCCAGCCTCGGCTGTTCTGGCCGGAGACGCTGGTGGTGCCGGAGCCTTTATAGACATCGGAGGCGTTCATATAGTACTCCTCTGACTTTTCGGTCCAGGGCCCCTGTTCTCCGCCGGAGGTATCCAGCCCGCGGACCCGAAAGGAGTAATCACCAGACCGTTCCATGTAGGGATAGAAGTCATAGCGGCGCTGGACGGTGGTCACGGTGGTCACCAGGGTATTGCCCCGATA
>CAJUSS010000017.1:4784-36780 GCA_910588895.1 uncultured Lachnospiraceae bacterium | reverse complement strand
AAATTCAACGACTTACTATCCATTACAAGTTCATAGGGGCACTGGAAACCCTTGGATAATGGATATTTTCTAAGTCACCTATTCCAACTATCCAACAGATGTCGGACGGGAAGGGTGGTTTCTTTTATGTCTACTGCGCACAGCATGGAAAAAGAACGACTAACGGCGCCGGCTATGATATCGTCAATGTAGATGAGTCTGGATACCTTTACAGAGAAAATGCAAACCATATCCAGTATATTGTTGAAAATGGCTGGTGGGGTACTGATACTGGCGTTGGTAGCCTTGCGAACGTGAAAAAGCTTGTATCGGAAGATAAGCGTGACCAGATCGATCCTAAACAGGATGTCTTTACAAAGGCCTGGACAACGGGCCGGGGGGAAAACTATACGGACCTTACAGCCACACAAAGGGCAGCGGCTATGGAGCTTTTTAACGCTTTGATCCAGCAGGATAAAACAAACGAGGAGATGGCTGATAGAGTCAAGCAGACAACGGATCTTATCCATAAAGATGATATCGCCAGTACGAGTATCCAAGCTGTGGAAAAGGTGGACGTAAAGAGTGCGGATGAGCTGACGGATCTGGTAAAAAAGTCTCTGGGGAGCGCAGATCCCGAAACAGATGATACAGAGGCGAAAAAGCAGCAAATGTCATGAAGGGCAAGGATGTGTACAAGGCGAATGTAGCGGTCACTCTGGCCATTGTTCCCAGTAAACTCAACAGTGAAGACCTGGTAGTTTATGTCTATTCTGGGGACACATTAGTGGGCAGTAAACGTGTGACAGCAGAGGGGCTGAAGGAAAACGGCGGAAAAGTCATTATCGAGAACGTCGTTCTGGAGAACGGTGCGACCGTCAGGTTCGATCTATCTGGCACACAGCACTGACCGAAGGTGCGTATCTGTTCCGTTCAGATGTCGACTGTGCGGTCTCTCAGACCATGGTTGGCTATATTAAGGGCAACGAAGCATCCAGTCAGGTCAACCTGGACGTGAGCATGTCCTTCAATGTGACCGAAAGCCATGCATCTGCATCCGGAAAAGCCGATGTGACTGGAGCGACAAAAACCTATGATGAGACCCATACCACTACTACGAAAAAGTCCTCCACGACTAAAGTGACAGAAGAGCATGAGAAGACTGTTCTCGTGACGACAAAGGTGACCGAGCGAGAGGAGGCTGATACAGTCGTCAACACTGCGTCTGTCATGTGGCAGGACAACGGCTCCAACGTCTGCGCACGCAGTGAAGGAGACGATGATGCTGACGCTGACACAGATACCGGTACAAATACAGAAACCAATACCAATACAGATACGGGTGTCAGATCCAGTTCCAAATCCATATCGGGCCGGAGTCCTTCGACAGGCATCGCGGATGAGGCTGTGCCTGTGGCAGATACCGCAGATGAAAACGTGCCTTTGGCGAACATCATAGATGAAGAAGTGCCTCTGGCGACGATCTTAGACGATGATGTGCCTCTGGCTGGCGTGCCGAAGACAGGCGACGTTTCGGTCATGTGGTATGTGATGGCAGCTTTGTCTGCTATCGGTCTGTCCTGTCTGCTGACACTTGAGCAGAAGAAACGCCAAGAGAGCTGACCGCAGGAAGCGGATATGAGCTAAAGCGACCTGAAGTGAGCAGGAGAGTCGGGGTTCTGTTGAGCTCCGGCTTTCCTATTTATCAAAAACACGGAGGAAAAAGACGATGAAGAGCAGAAATTTTCCCCGCTGGGCGGCTGCGGCATCGCGGTAGTGGCTCTGACCGAATACATAGATGTGTTCCAGGATGAAGGCTACAAGGATGTATGTACAGCTCTGGGAGAAGGGAGCCTTACGATGCTGGATCAGGACAAGGGTACATATCATCATGTATTGAACGGCGACTTTACCCGTAAGGAGGAGTCGCGCACGATCTACTATGACGGAGAAGCCACCTTTGCACTCTGCCGCCTGTATGGTCTGACTGGTGATCCGGTCTGGCTGGACGCTGCCCAAAGTGCGGTGGAACATTTCATAGAGGCGGACTATACACGGTACAAGGATCGTTGATCGAGATACGACCTATCACACATATCTCGAGCTGCTGATGGCTACTTTTGAGCTGTACGACCGGATGGTCCAAAGCGGCGGTTCGGCGGATGGGTTCGACCGGTGGCCGTTTTTGAGCGCTATCTATACCAGGGCCGACAGGCAGCTGAACGGATATTGTTACCCGGAATATGCCATGTACATGGAAAACCCCCCAGAGGATCTTGGACACCTTTATGGTGCAGTATGGGATGCTGTTCTGTGCGGAGATCTTTTGAGGTGATAACGTCACTTTTCCGGTCGAAAAGGCTAGGAAAAGCCATGGAAATGAAGTATAATACAAAGAAATGGGATCATGAAACAGAGCTTTGGCGTTTTTTCGGTCCTTCACAGATGCAGGAAAAAGGCGAAGGTGAAAAAAGCCAGATGAGCGATGGCGGAGAGCAGGAGGACTGTATAAGGAGAGGATGGATATGGCAGAGAGGTATTTTGGGGCGGATGTGCCCAAGCTTGGTTTTGGCCTGATGCGCCTGCCCAAGCTTTCATCGGGAAAGATCGATATCGAGCAGACAAAGGAGATGGTGGACCTGTTCATGGACGCGGGGCTGACGTATTTTGACACAGCCTATGTCTATGACGGCGGCGAGTCGGAGAAGGCTGCAAAGGCTGCGCTGGTGGACCGCTATCCGAGAGACCGCTTTACACTGGCCACGAAGATGTGTGCCTGGTCGGGAGCCCATGATGCAGAGAGCGCGAAGCAGCAGTTCTTTACCAGCCTGGAGCGCACGGGCGCAGGCTATTTTGACTATTACCTGCTCCATGCGCTGCAGGCGGCCCATTATAAAAAGTATGATGCGTATGGCCTGTGGGATTTTGTGAAGGAGCAGAAGGAGAAAGGGCTGATCAGGCACTGGGGCTTTTCCTTCCATGCCACGCCAAAGATCTTGGATGAGATCTTGACCGATCATCCGGATGCGGAGTTTGTGCAGCTCCAGATCAATTATGCGGACTGGGAGGATCCTGCGGTGGCATCCCGGGCCTGCTATGAGGTGGCGAGAAAGCACGGCAAGTCCATCATCGTCATGGAGCCGGTCAAGGGCGGCCGTCTGGCAGCTCCGCCCAAAGAGGTGCAGGCGGTCTTAAAAGAAGCAGATCCGAAGGCGTCCGCCGCATCCTGGGCGATCCGGTATGCCGCTTCTCTGGAAGGGATCGTCACTGTGCTCTCCGGCATGTCCGATGTGGCACAGATGAAGGATAACCTTTCTTATATGAGAGACTTCCGGCCATTGAGCGATGGGGAGCAGGCTGTGATCCGCAAAGCCCAGGAGGCATTGGGGAGGATCGGATCGATCCCTTGTACGGAATGCCATTATTGTACGGCGGGCTGTCCGAAGCAGATCCCTATCCCGGAGATCTTTGCGGCCAGGAATAAGCAGCTCCTCTGGGGGCAGATCGAAGAGGGCAGGGCGGCCTATGAAAAGCTTGCCGCGGCTGGCGCGGCGGCAGCGGATTGTATCGCCTGCGGCCAATGTGAGAGCGCATGTCCGCAGCAGATCCCGGTGATCGAGAGGCTGGCAGATTGTGCGAGGGTGTTTTAGGAGCGGGCACCTGATCGGATGCGTGATAGCAGGAAAAGAGATCCGGTCTGGGTGAGCAAAGCAGAGCCGGCTTTGTCGAGGAGGATGTTGATGAGAAGGAGCATACCTGCATGGCTTGTCCTGCTGCTTGCAGCCACTCTGTGCGCATGCCGTGGAGCGGATGGCGGTCCAGAGCGAGAGCCTGCCGGAACGGAAGCCCCACAGGGAGGAGCACAGACAGGGCAAGATGGACGACAGGACAAGGGATGGACCGGTCAGGATGGACCTGACGGGGAGCGGACCGATCTGGCCGATCAGGGGCAGCTAAAGGAGATCCAGGGGATATGGATCTGGCAAGAAGGTCCTGGCGGGGACCAGCGGGAGCAAAACGGATCCGATGCAGATGAGGCAGCGGGTATGCCTGGGGCAAGAGGAGCAGACGAAGGAGAGCTGCACGGCCCGGTCTATGTGAAAGAGCCGCGCATACCAGGTCAGGTGACCCTCTCCTTTGCAGGAGATATCAGCTTTGCGGAAGGCTACGCCAATATGTCCTTTTACCACAGCAGCGGTGATGATATCACCAGATGCATCACCGAGGACCTGATCGGGCGCATGGACTCTGCAGATATCATGATGATCAATAACGAGTTTGCTTACAGTGACCGGGGACAGCCCCTTTCAGGAAAGACCTTTACCTTCCGGGCAAAGCCGGATATGGCGGCTGAGCTGGAGCGGTTGTCGGTGGATATCGTGTCTCTGGCCAATAATCACGTTTATGACTATGGGGAGACCGCGCTTTTAGATACCTTGGATATCTTAGACCGGCATGCCATTCCCCGGGTCGGGGCGGGAAAAGATCTGGAGGAGGCAAAGGAGATCGTCTATTTCCAGGTGGAGGATATGCGGATCGCTTATGTCAGCGCTACCCAGATCGAGCGTTCCTATGTGTATACAAAGGAGGCGACGGAGACCACGCCAGGTGTGCTGCGGACCCATGACCCGACGATCTTTTTGGAAGTGATCAAGAAGGCAGCCGAGACCAGCGACTTTGTGGTGGTCTATGTGCATTGGGGTACAGAAGGAACAGATCGTTTTGAGGCGGACCAGCGTCAGCTGGGCTATCAGTTCATCGATGCAGGAGCGGATCTGGTGATCGGGGATCACCCCCATTGCCTGCAGGGGATCGAGTTCTATAAGGGAGTCCCGATCTTTTACAGTCTGGGGAATTACTGGTTCAACAGCCGGACATTGGATACCGGTCTGGTGGAGGCGGAGCTCTCGCCGGAGGGGATCTGTAAGCTGCGTTTTGTGCCTTGTCTCCAAAAAGGCTGCCGTACTGCACTGGTCGATGACCCGGCAGAGCAGCAGCGTGTATTCCGGTATCTGGAGAGCATCTCGGTCAATGCAATGCTCGATGAAGAGGGGCAGGTGCTGGAAAAGAGTCGGCAAGATACGGAAAGATAGCATGGAGCGGGAGGTGGAGCATGGAGTCTTCTGGGTTTGGATGGGCGGTATTGCTGCGTCTGGTCCTGGCATCGCTCTGCGGAGGACTGATCGGAGTCGAGCGGGGTATGAAGGGCCAGGCAGCCGGGAGCCGGACCTTTTCACTGGTGTGCATGGGCGCGGCACTGGCGATGCTGACCAATGGATATATTTTCGAGCACCTGGCGGAGGGCACTGGCGACGTGACCAGGATGGCGGCCCAGGTGATCAGCGGGATCGGTTTTCTGGGCGCCGGGACGATCATGATGACCAGCCATAACCATGTAAAAGGTCTGACCACAGCCGCTGCCCTCTGGGTCACAGCCGCGGTCGGGATCGCGATCGGATGCGGCTTTTATCTGGGAGGCCTGGCCGGTATGGCGGCGGTCGTGCTCTCCTCGGACATGTACCTGCGGTTAGACCGGAAGATCGTAGCCAGATCCCGGTATATGTCCATCTATGTAGAAGGGGTCAATGAAGAGTTCATGCTCCACCTGGTGGATCGTTTCCGTGAAGCCGGGATCAAGGTGATGAACCTGACCAGAAAGTCCAAGAACCAATGGTATCAGAAGGATATCGGCGCTGTGATCGAGTTGGATCTGGGGAAACGCAAAGATCACGGGGAGGTCTTGGAGCGGATACGGGAGATGGAAGATCTCCGCTATGTGGAGGAAGTCTGAGATACAGAAAAACTCGTTACTATCCACATCTGCGCCAGAGAGTCCTATCGCAGATCGGAGTGGGGCTGAGTGTCCTGGGGACGGCATCGGCGGCTCCGGTGGTGGAGGGCGGTGATATCCGGAAAAACGGGATCGTGGCCTATCTTACCTCCAGTCTGATAAGCGACACGGTCTTTGCGCGGATGTATGGGAAGTCCTATAAGGAAGACTGTACCGTGCCAAGAGAAGATCTCTCAAAGGAGGCCCGCCTTTGCTGGCTGACAAAAGGATCATATAAAGCGGTGAAAACTGGATATGGCACAGCAGGAAAAGCTGCTGCAAGAAGAAACGGTCTTGCAGCAGCTTTTGTCTTATTGGAAACAGATCTCGGGCTGATACTCCCGCAGCCACAGATCGGTCTGGATCACATAGGCCATCATCTGCGGCGCAGCCATCAGCTGACCATACCAGGGTTTTCCGTAGTCGGATGGGCTGGCGAGGAACTGCTCTGTCTTTTTCCGGTCCAAAAACTGCAGCACAGGCGAGGATGGATCTGATAAGATCTCCCGCACCCGCCCGGCCAGAAGGGCTTCATATCCTCTGTCGTAGGTCTTGGGATAGGGAGATTTTCTGCGGGCCCAGATCTCCTCTGGCAGGCAGCCGCGCCCGGCCTGGCGCAGGAGGTTCTTGACCACCCCGTCCTTTGCCTTCATCTCCCAGGGGACGTTCCAGAGATATTCGATGATCCGATGGTCTGCGAAGGGGACTCTGGCCTCCAGACCGCTGTACATGCTGGTCCGGTCCATACGGTCCAAAAGGGTCTGCATGAACCAGCAAAGGTTCAGATAGGAGATCTCCCTCCGGCGGGCTTCTGCAGGATCCTCCCCGGGAAGGGCAGGGACCTGAGCCAGGGAGGCGTCGTAGGCCTTTTGGACATAGCTTTCCATTTTAAGCTCCGCCAGGAAGTCGTCGGCTAAGAGTACCTGACGTGCTTTTAAGTCCATGGTCCAGGGGAAGGCGGAGGCGTGGAAACATTCCTCGCGGTGGAACCAGGGATATCCGCCGAAGATCTCATCCGCGCATTCGCCGGTGAGGGCGACCTTGCAGAAGGGGCGGACCTGAGAGCAGAAATACAACATAGAGGAATCCACATCCGCCATGGCGGGCAGGTCATGGGCCAGGACGGAGTCGGCCAAAAGGTCGGCCTGTGCCTGCGTGCTGCATTCCAGGAAATGATGGTCGGAGTCTAAAAAGCGCACCATCTTCTCCACAAAGGGCCGGTCCTGGGAGGGCTGGAAAGAGCTGGCCTTGAAATTTTCCTGATTGCCTGCAAAGTCAAAGGAAAAGGTGGACAGCTGCTGGTTTTTCTTTTTCAGCTCTCTGGCGCAGACCGAGGAGACCAGGCTGGAATCGATCCCGCCGGACAGGAAGGTGCAGATCGGCACATCGGAGACCATCTGGCGGCGGATCGAATCTTCTACCAGGAAGGTGGTCTTCTCGATGGTCCGGGCATAGCTGTCCTCGTGAGGGCGGCTCTCCAGCTTCCAGTAGCATTCCTGCCGGATGTCCTCGCCTGTGCATAAAAGGTAATGGCCGGGAAGGACTTCGCGGATATCTTTAAATACACCCGAGCCCCTGGTCTTTGCCGGGCCGAGGCTGAAGATCTCATTCAAGCCCTCCAGGTCAAGGCGGGGCTTTAGATCCGGCCAGCAGAACAAGCCTTTGATCTCAGAGGAGAAGAGCAGGGTATCCGCCTGGCGGGCAAAGAACAAGGGTTTTACGCCCGCACGGTCACGGGCCAGCAGCAGGCGGTCTCGGACCGGATCCATGATCGCAAAAGCGAATATGCCGTTCAGTCTGGAGATAAGATCCGGCCCGTAGGCCAGATAAGCCGTGAGGATCACCTCGGTGTCGCTGGCGGTCTCAAAAGTATGGCCCAGTAAGGTCAGCTCCCGGCGGAGCTCGTTTGTATTGTACAGCTCACCATTGTATACGATCCCCCAGGTATGGCCGTCCCGCGACTTTAGCATCGGCTGATGGCCGGTGAGCAGATCCACGATCTCCAGCCGGACCTGGGCTAGGCCGAAATGACCGGAGAGGAAGATCCCTGCATCGTCCGGCCCCCGCCGTTTTAGGGCAAGGTTCATGGACTCCAGGATGGGTCGATAGAGGCTCTGTTTGCCGGTCAGGTCTTCCTTAGGCCGGTAAAAACCCGCGATACCACACATAAAAACTCCTTTCTATCGGGAAAACTCGATCATGAAAAAACAAACTTAAAAAGCATGCTCCCGTGCCGCAAGAAGGAGCAGGCTGTCACACGAGGAGGCAAAGATCACAAAAGGAAGCAGGCGGTCACAAAGGCAGCGAAAAAGCCGATCAGCACAGGCAGCAGGTTTTTTCGGGCCAGCTTTAGAGGGCTCACATCACAGATCGCGGCCACCGGGATCAGACCCCAGGGGACGATGGTGCCGCCGCCTACAAAGATCGCGGCGATCTGCCCTAAGGCGGCTAAGACCGGGACGGAAGCGCCCACGGCGGTGCCAAGGGTATGGGCCAGGGATCCGGTGAGGGGAAGCCCGGAAAAGCCGGAGCCGTCCAGGCCGGTGAGAGCGCCCACGGCCAGCAGGAGGGCGGCGATCAGATAGCGGTTGAGGGGAGCATGGCCGGCCAGCCAGACCGCCCAGTCATTCATGATGCCCCCGGTGGAGGTACTGCCTAAAAGCTCGATGGCCTCCCGTCCCCCCATGATCTGGGAGATCCCTTCGCCGCCCAGAAAGAAGAAAGCGCCGATCGCGATGACCGGGGCAAAGATCCGGATCGCAAAGAGGAAGCCGTCGGTCAGATAGCCGGTGATCTTTTCAAGGGAGGCGGAGCGAAAGGCCGCAAGGGAACCGGCGCACATCAGGAGGATCGCTGTGCCGGAGACCAGACTGGTGGCATCGTTGCCCTTTAAGTCAAGGAGCAGCATGGCCACGATATCGGCCAGGAAGGCCAGCGGGGTGGCGATCGCCATGGCCAGGGCCGCCGGGCCTGTTGTGGCGTGTTCTGCGGTCTTGTTTTTAGCGGCCCTGCGACTGCCTGCGGTCTGGGGATCCTCTGCAGATCGGCCATCGTCTGTAAATCGGCGACCGTCTGCGGATCGCTCCTCACCTGAAGATCGGTCATCCCCTGAAGATCCGGCTTTCCCGGCAGTGAGGGCCTGCGGGGCAGAAAGCGCTTTCCGATGGATCAAAAAGGCGGAGATGACGGTGGCGGCCCCCATGACCAGGAATACGGGCCGCCCCTCGGTGAGGATCTGGCTGGTGGTCACTCCGGCAGATCCGGCAGAGATCGCCGGTGCGCCTTGGATCACCACATCATAGCTCAGCGCGATCCCATGGCCGAACAGGTTCATGGCCATGGCGGCCGCCAGGGGCCTAAGCCCTGCCTTGACGGCAAAGGGGAGCATGATGGCGCCCACCAGCGCCACGGAAGGGGAGGGCCACAAAAACAGGGAAAAGAGCAGCATGGTTAGCCCTAAGATCCACCAGGTGACAGAGGGGCTTTTCATCACATGGGACATAGGACGCATCAGCAGGTAGTCGCTGCCAAGGTCGCCCAGGCATTTGGATAAAGCGGTGACCAGGGCGATGGTGGCGATCACCTCCATAAATTCTTTTGCCGCATATACTATCGCGCTGAAGATCGTTTGGATGCCGCCAAAGATGCTCCCCATCCCGGCAGCGCCTAAGAGAAAGAGAAAAGCGATGCAGACGGCAGGCGTATCTTTGCGCAAGATCATAACACTTAAGATGACGACGACCCCGATCAGGTACAGATAGTGGAGCGGGGTCAGGACGGTCATGGTTTCTAACATAAGATGCTCCTGTTTTGCAGATATTAATGTAGGATATGATAAGGGGGCTTGGACAGTGTGGCTTTTTTAGCCGGATCAGCGAGGATAGGAAGATATTAGATCTGATAAATACAAGGTGATAAAAAGAAAAATGGCTGAAAAAATTGTATATAATGCACAAAAAATACGTGATTTTTTAAGCGTTATACCACATAGACATTTGGTCGTGATCATGCTATGATCTATACATCAGAAAAATTAGACCTAATTTTAAGCCCTGCATCCATTGCGCAGGACTGAAAAGTACAAGGAGGGTATTTATGAGATCAAGAAAATTTGTAGCGTTACTGTGTTGTGGTGCTATGGCGGCCGGTTTGGCCGGATGCGGCGGTCCGGACAGCTCGGCTCCGGCTACGACCGCAGCAGCCGCGGCGGCTGGCACAGAGGCCGGCGCAGATGAGGCAAAAGCAGATGCCCCCGCTCCTGCGGCAGATGAGAAGACCTTTACCATCGACTTAGCCACGAACTATGCGGCTGACGGCCCCGCGGGGATCGCGCTGGCGAAGTTCGTAGAGGATGTGGCAGAGAAGTCCGGCGGCAGCATCGAGATCAGCCTGTTCACAGACGGTACCTTAGGCAGCGCGGCGGATAACTATTCATCCGTAGCCAGCGGCGACCTGGATATGGCGATGACCGGCCTGGAAGGCCTGGATCTATACGCGCCGGAGTATACCTTCTTAGACAGCCCTTTCCTGATCCAGAGCCAGGACCACCTGCAGGCACTGCTGGATAGCGGGATCGGCGACAACCTGAAGGCCCGGTATGAGGAGAACGGCTTTGTGACCCTGGGCTGGCATCAGAGGGATGTCCGTGAGCTGGCCTCCAACAAGGAAGTGAAGGCTCCCGGGGATGTGGCCGGATTAAAGCTGCGCCTTCCCGGTATGACCGTATATGTAGATACCTGGAGCGCTCTGAACGTGAGCTCTACTACAGTCGCTATGAGCGAGCTGTATACCGCCCTGCAGACCAAGGTGGCAGAGGCGTGCGAAGGCGGCTATGAGCAGATGACCACGTTAAAGCTCTATGAGGTACAGGACTACATCGCAGAGACAGAGCATGTATATGAGTTCGTCGGCCTGTTCATCAATAAGGACTTATACGATTCCATGAGTGATGACCAGAAGCAGATCCTGATGGACTGCGCAGCGGATAACTTAGCCTACGCTGATCAGCTGGCAGAGGAGAGCCGGGAAGAATATAAGCAGGAATGCCTGGACGGCGGCATGACCCTGGTGGATGTGGACCGGGATGCCTTCCGAGAGGCTCTGAGTGATTTCTATCAGTCTCAGTTTGAGAGCAAGTGGACCGTCACCACCTATGATGAGGTCATGAGCTACGCGAAGTAAAGGGCTATGCTGAGAGGCTGTATGAGAAAGCGCCGTGGGAAATGGAACGGCAGAAAGGTGTAGAGATACTGTAGTAAAGATGCTGTAGATGATACGGGCGCCGTACCTGAAGGAGGTCCGGCGTCTGTTTTGTCCCTAAAAGGAGGGGTCCACGAATGTTTAAAAAGATTGCGTATTGGTATCTGAAGATCGTAGAGACCATCTGCGTTTTTCTGCTCTGCGTGATGCTGGGCTGCATGTGCATCCAGATCGGATGCCGTCTGCTCACCATCGGGCAGAATTTTACGGAAGAGCTTGCCAGGCTCAGCTTCAGCCTCCTGATCTTCTTAGGCGCTCCCTTAGCTTTGGCGGAAGGAGCGGACATCGCGGTGGATATGGTGGTGAACGCGCTGCCGGCGCCTCTAAAAAGAGGGGTCGATGTGCTGGTCGATGCTCTGATCGCCGTCTTCAGCGCCTTCTGTATCAGGAGTCTGATCACGTTTACAAAAAGTAATGTGGGCGTTACCGCAGTCTCCATGACCTGGATCAAGATGAACTGGTTATACTATGCGTTCATGTTCTCCTTCGGGTGCCTGTTCGTCGTAGCGGTGGCAAAGGGGATCGCCGCGATCGCCAAAAAGCCCTCTGTTTTGGATATCAATGCGGCAGAGAAGGAGAGAGAAAGACTGGAAGAAAAGGAGGTTGACTTAGGGATATGAAGATGATCATCGTTGTACTTTTGATCTGTATGCTGGTGCTGTTCCTGCTCAAGGTACCGGTCTATATCAGCATGGCGCTGACCGGCTGTGCCTTGATGATGGCGACCAGCGGTATGAAATGGAGCATCTTGAGCCAATACCTCTACACAGGGGTCAACTCCTTCACCTTGCTTGCCATCCCGCTGTTCCTTTTGGCGGCGAAGCTGATGAACACGGGCGGGATCACGAAAAAGCTGTTCGCCTTCTGTATGAAGGTGGTGGGCTGGATGCCCGGAGGGCTGGGTCACGTAAACATCCTTTCCAGTGTGATCTTTGCCGGTATGTCCGGGACCGCTGTGTCGGATGCAGGCGGCCTGGGCGCGATCGAGATCAAGGCCATGAACGAGAACGGCTTTGACAATGATTTCTCCTGCTGCGTAACGGCGGCTTCCTCCACCTTAGGCCCGATCATCCCGCCCAGCATCCCCCTGGTGGTCTATGCCACCGTCTCTGGCGCATCGGTAGGCGCATTGTTCATGGCCGGTATCGTCCCCGGGATCGTCATGGCGCTGATCATGATGGGCGTGGTGACCCTGTTCGCGATCAAGCGGCATTACCCCAGGACACCGTTCCCCTCTGTCCGTGACTTCTGCCATGCGCTGAAGGAAGGCTTCCTTCCGCTGATGGCGCCGTTTATCCTGCTGGTGGGTATCTACGGCGGCGTGTTCACGCCCACCGAGAGTGCGGCGATCGTGGTGCTCTACAGTCTGTTCCTGGATGTGGTGATCTACCGTGAGCTGACCTTAAAGAAGTTCATCTCCCTGTTAAAGGAGACGGTCCGGGATTCGCTGACCATCGCCCTGATCATCGCCGGCGCGACCTTCTTTGGCTATGTGGCCACCCGTGCCAAGATCCCGCAGATGATCTTAACGGCTATGACCAGCGTGGTCACCAGCAAGTTCATGCTGCTGATCATCATCAATATCTTCCTGCTGATCGTGGGCTGCTTTTTAGAGACCGCTTCCGCGATCACGATCGTGGTGCCGCTGATCCTGCCCCTTCTGGCAGCTTATGACATCAATCTGACCCAGTTCGGTATCGTGATGGTCTTAAACCTGATGATCGGCCTTTTGACCCCGCCCTTCGGTCTGGTCCTCTTTGTGATCAGCAAGATTGGCAATATCTCCATCGGCAGGTTCTCCAAGGCGCTGGTGCCCTGGCTGGCCGCACTTTTAGCGGCCCTGCTCCTAGTCACCTTTGTCCCGGCGCTGAGCCTGTGGTTCCCCACATTGCTGGGTATGAGCGTCTGATGGCGGGCGGTCGATGGGATGCGGCTAGGGCTGTGGCCAAAGATGGCACGGTCAAGACCGGATATGGAAAAGAATAGAGACAAAAAGGAGCAAGGAGGAAGAGGAGATGAAGATAACAGCAGTAAAAGGGATCGGGCTTAAGTGCGCTTGCTCGCCCATCAGTGACGCGCTGTCTACCTCCACAGCGCGGCAGGCCCTGCTGGTCAAGGTGGAGACCGATACAGAGCTGTATGGGATCGGAGAGGCATTTACATATGGAGCGCCTTTGGCGGTCATGGGTCATATCGTAGAGGAGCAGCTGGGACCGATGCTGATCGGAAAAGATCCCGCCCGGATCGAGGAGATCTGGAACACCTTATACTGGCGTACCTTGGCCCACGGCAGGCGGAGCCTGACCATGGGGGCGATCAGCGGGATCGATATCGCGCTGTGGGATCTTTTAGGAAAAGCGGCCCATATGCCGGTGAGCAAGCTGTTAGGCCGCCATTGGGACAAGATCCCCTCCTATGCCAGCGCCGGTTTTTACGCGTCGGGTAAAGGGATCGACGGGCTGCAAAAGGAGATGGAAGGCTACCGGGAGCAGGGCTACCGGGATGCAAAGCTGAAGATCGGGCGGAACTTAGACCGGCCGGGCGCGCCCCTGCGCTATATGGCGGACCAGAGATGCAGCGTGACGGTGGAAGAGGATTACCGCCGCGTGGAGGCTGTGAAGGAGATCTTTAAGGATGGGCGCGTGATCGTGGACACCAATGCTTCCTGGGACTCCTATACGGCCCTTACCTGCGGGCGGGAGCTTTATAAGCTGGGCGTGTGCTGGCTGGAGGAGCCGATCCCCTTTGAGGACCTGGAAGGCCTGCAAAGGATCTCCAGAGAGTTGCCCCAGCTGCAGATCATCGGCTGTGAGACCCAGCAGGGTGTGAAGAATTTTGAGACCATGGTGCGGATGGACGCGGTGGACATCCTGCAGCCGGATATCGGCTGGGCAGGCGGCTTTACGGAATGCCGGAAGATCGGCGCGCTGGCGGAGGCTTCGGGACGGAAGATCTCCCTCCACTGCTTTGGATCAGCCGTTCTCTTTGCGGCAAGCCTCCATCTGGCAGCGTCCATGGCGAACACGGAGATGCTGGAATCCGAGGAGAACCCCAACCCCCTAAAGGATGATATCATGAAAGGGCGTTTCGAGGCGGATGAGCATATGAGCTTTTTCGTCCCGGAGGGCGACGGGCTGGGAATTGAGCTTGACTGGGAGAAGATCGGACAGTATACTATATAGAGAAAAGCCCAACAGCCTGTGGATGGCTGATAGGTTTTCGGCAGCGAGCCTGGCCGATGAAGTTAGATCATAGAAAAGACGTGCCTGCCTGCGAGCAAACTGCGGACGGCGCGTCTTTTGTATCGAAACGGCCTGGCCACATACGAGCAGTGGGTATCCTTTATCCGCTGAGACGGCTGTTGGTATAGAGATGCCGTAAACGATAGCGATGTTTTGTATAGGAGTAGGACAGATGCAACAGATCCGCACAGGCTCTGAGCTGCTGGCTGATGAGATCGCCCAGAAGATCAGAGATAAGATCCAAAACCAGGAGTATAAAGCCGGGCAGCGTTTGCCGGTACGGCTCTTATGTGAAGAGTTCGGGACCAGCGAGACCCCGGTGAAGCAGGCTTTGAACCAGCTGGTGACCACAGGCCTGGTGGTCTCCGTTCCGAAATGCGGGATGCGGGTCCGCACCTTTAATTTCCTGGATATGAAGAACAACTGGGAGGCTCGTCTGATGGTGGAGCAGTTCTGCGCCGCCTCGGCAGTGGAGATGGCCCGCCGCAATGAACGGTTCGTGACCCGCATCCAGGAGATCCTGCGGATCTCCAATGCGGAATATGGCCGGTGCATCCAGGACTACACCAAGGAAAATTTCATCTCCCTCCATGTGCAGGACCGAGCCTTGCACACAGAGCTGGTCAAATGCTGTCAGAATACCCAGATCATGGAGATGTATGATGGCCTGAACGCTCATTCCGGGATGTTCGTGGGGTTTCACTGCCACACGCCGGATACCTTAAGGGGCGTTCAGGCCCAGCACACGGAGATCGTGGACCAGCTGATGCTCTGCGATGTGGATGGGCTAAAGAAGGCGATCGAGCAGCACATCTATTCCACGATCCAGATCTATCGGCTGGCAAAGATGCAGGGCGGGGCACGCTAGAGAAGGGACCTGACCGTGTTGCGCCGCCTGGTGATGCAGAAGGAGGCAGAGTCTAAGGGGCTGTTGCAAAATACAGCTTATACGCGATATGTGAATGCTGCTCCAACCCCTTAAAAAGCCGGTGCATCCAGATGCTCCCGGATCAACTGGGCCATCTCTTCGTATTCCCCATCGGTCAGGATCGTCTTTCCGCTGTTCATCTCAAAGACGCCGCCCCATTCTTCGCCGCCCTTGTACTTGGGCACTAAATGGAAGTGGAGGTGGCAGCCCGTATCCCCATAAGCGCCGTAATTCACCTTATCCGGGTGGAAGGCCTCGTGGATCGCCCGGGAAACGGCGGCTACGTCGGCAAAGAAATCATTGCGCTCCTGGTCGGTCAAGTCGATCAGTTCGCTGACATGTTTCTTGTGGGCGACGATACAGCGCCCTCTCTTGCTCTGCTCCTTAAAGACATACAGGAAGCTGGTCTTCATCTCACAGACCGGGTAGGCAAAGGCTGCTACCAGGTCGCCTTGCATGCAGTATGCGCAGGTCTCATCTTTGATCATCTTATGTCCTCCTTTTTGAACATATGGGCGAACCCTGCAGCCGTATCGTCCGGCGAGGCTCGCGGTGGTATCTGGTCTTAAGTCTATAGTAGCATCAAGTGGAGAGGATGGCAAGAGGGTAGCTTAAGATCTGGCTGGCTGGACCACTTAGAGGGTAGCTTTTCACACCCACGCCAGAGAGGCGGATCTGGAAAGCAGTAGAATTTACACAAAGATCCTGTTAAAATAGACGAGAATGGTAAAGCTAGAAAATGACTGCAAAGTGCATAAGGAGAATTTTATGGAACAGATAAGAGCAGCTGTGATCGGTTTTGGTGGGATGGGGAGCAAGTATGCGAAGATGCTGTATGACGGAGAGATCGAAGGGATGACATTAGCCGGAGTGTGCTGCCGGAACACCCAGGGCCAGGCGACCTTGGCCAGGGAGTACGAGGGTGTTTCGGTCTATCAGGATGTGGAGGATGCGTTGGCGCATGGGGATGAGTTTGACGCGGCCATCATCGTGACGCCTCATACCAGTCATGTGAGTATCGGAAAGAAGATGGTGGCTGCGGGAAAGCATATCCTGATGGACAAGCCTGCAGGGGTATGGGCCAGGGAGGTGCGGGAGCTGATCGGATGTGCAGAGGCGGCAGGGGTCAGCTTCGGCATGATCTTTAACATGCGGATGAACCCGGTCTTTCAGAAGGCCAAGGAGCTTTTGGAGCAGGATGTGCTGGGGCGGATCAGCCGGGTGGTCTGGCTGTGCAATACCTGGTACAGGACCCCGGCCTATCATTATTCCGCCCCCTGGCGGAGCTCATGGAAGGGCGAGTGCGGCGGGCTGCTGATCAACCAGAGCCAGCACTACCTGGACCTGCTGCAGTGGCTGGCAGGGATGCCCGATGGTCTGCTGGCCACCCTGGATTATGGGAAATATAATAATTTCAATGTAGATGACAGCGCGGATATCCAGTTCTTCTATAATAACGGGATCCACGGGACCTTCATCAGCGCGACCGGCGAAAATCCCGGTGTCAACCGCCTGGAGCTGTGGGGACCGAAAGGGCGGATGATGATCGAGGATACCAGCCGCCTGTTCTTGGATGAGAATGTGATGTCCACCGATGATTTTGCCGCAGAAAATAAGGAGATCTACGGGGTGCTAGAGCATCATATCCGGGAGGTCTTCGTGGAGAAGGATGAGAAGGCCTATCAGAAGGTGCTGGCTAATTTTGCGGATCATCTGCGGACAGGCACGCCGCTGATGGCGGACGGGCAGGAGGGCTTAAAGTCCGTGATCATGACCAACGGGGCCTATCTGTCCTCCTGGCTGGATAAGCGGCTCTCCCTTCCGGTGGACGAGGATCTGTTTTTGGAGAAGCTTCAGGAAAAGCGGGGACGGCAGATGTGGTAAGACATGGAAAGGGGATATCCGGAACGGTCTTGGGGCGGGATCTTCCCGTCAGCGTCCGGCCTTCACCAGAAGCATCATGGGGTGGAAGATCTTCTGCTCCATTCCCGGTATCCCCATCATCTCCTTTGGCGGCTGGGCCTCCCGGCCGCCCAGATACTTGTGGTCCCTGGAAAATATGTTATGATGGATAAAGCTGAGGATGCAGGGGGGCTGATCAGAGACCCATATATAGAGAAAAGACAGTGAGGTAGAAAAAAGATGGGCGGACGCTTTATCAAGGATATCCGGATCGACTGGGAGGAGATCGGGCGGGACAGTTACCTGCGGCAGGTCCCGGCTCTGCGGTCTTTGGAGGAGCTGTCCTTTACCGCGCCAGTGACCTTTTTTGTGGGGGAGAATGGCTCAGGTAAATCCACTCTCCTGGAGGGGATCGCGGTGGCCTACGGCTTCAGCCCCGAGGGCGGGAACCGGAATTATACCTTTTCCACCTATGACTCCCATTCGGAGCTCCATCAGGCGATCCGGATGTCGAAGGGGGCGAGAAGGCCCAGGGGAAGCTACTTTTTAAGGGCGGAGAGCTTTTACAATGTGGCCAGCAAAGCGGAGGATTACCGGGGCACGGATGAGCCGATGAAGTTCTATGCCCGTTACGGAGGCAAGTCCCTCCATCAGTTCTCTCACGGGGAAAGCTTTTTGGCCCTGGTCCAGGGAGACTTTGTCCCCGGCGGTCTCTACCTTTTGGACGAGCCGGAGGCAGCCCTTTCGCCCCAGCGTCAGCTCTCCCTGCTGCTCCAGATCCACCAGCTGGCGGCCCAGGGGGCGCAGTTCATCATCGCCAGCCATTCTCCGATCCTTTTAGGGCTCCCCGGTGCCCGGCTTTTATCCTTTGAGGAGGGCGGCCTCCATCCCTGCGCCTATGAGGACACGGAGAGCTATCAGGTGATGGAGATGTTCATCAATGACCGGGCGTATCTTTTAAAACGGCTTTTGGATGAGGATGAGTAGAGCCGGGGCATACCGCCGGCCGGATCTGCAGGGAAGACAGCTTGCCCAGATCGACCGCAGGATAAAGGCCAACGGCCAGATCACGGAGGAGGCTTTTCTGGCGGACTTGGACTATGCGCTGGAGAACATCTGGCTGTCCGGCTATTTCACGGTGCGGCATTGAGATGATCAAGGCGCTGCGTCCATCCACTTTCCGCTCAGCAGCCTCCACAGGAATAAACAGGACCGGACAAAGCAGTCTGCGGCGATGGCGATCCATACCCCGGCCACGCCCCAGTGGAGCATGTGGGTCACCAGCCAGACCAGACCGATCCTGAGGCCCCACATGCCGATCAGGCTGACCGCCAGCGGGAACTTCACATCCCCGGCTCCGCGGCAGATGCCGCAGGCCACGAGGAAGAAGCTGAAGAAGATCTCGGTGGCGGCTGCGATCTTGATGGTCAGGGTCCCCAGCTGCGCGACCCCGGCATCCTTGGAGAAAAGGCGGATGATCGCCCCGGCGGCCCCATAGACCGGGATGCAGGCTGCCAGGATGACGACGGTGCTGATGATGCAGATATCCCTTGCGAACCGTGCGGCCAGCTTCTTATCCTTGGCACCCAGGGATTGTCCGATCAGCGTGGTGCCGGTATAGGCAAAGCCATAGGCTGGCAGATATAAAAGACCCTCAGTCTGGCTGGTCAGATAATGGGCGGCTAAGGGGATGGTGCCCAGGCCGGAGATCATAGCGGTCAAAGAGATCTGTCCAAGGCACAGGGTGACACGTTCTAAAAGTACCGGGATCCCGATGCGGAACAGACTCTGCAAGGTCCGGCGGCGGAAGCGGTAGTCACCCCGCAGGCGGATCTTTGCCGGGGTGGGGGCATGACAGATCGCATAGAGCAGCATGGCCGCCAGGGCATACTGGGACAGGGAGGTGGCTATGGCCGCCCCCTTGATCCCCAGACCGGCTCCCCACAGAGGGATCTGAGGACCGACCGCTGCGGGGAGTGCAGGACTGCCTGCCGACAGGAGTGCCGGGCCGTCTGCCGCGGCAAGGGAAGGACCGCCTGCAAAGGGAAGGGCGATCTGTCTGGCCGGATAGATCAGGAAAAAGTTCCCGATCACGTTCAGGAGATTGGAGGCTAAGTTAGCCGCCATAGGAGTCTTGGTATCCCCTGCGGACCGGAGGACGGCGGAAAGGACCACGCCCAGGGTCTGGCCTATCAGTCCCAGACCGATGATGCCCATGTAGGTCTGGGCTCCCGGCAGAACATCCGGCCCGGCTCCTAAGATCCGGGGCAGTGCCCGGTGGATGGCCAGGACGACCGCGGTAAGGAGCGCGCCCAGGGTGACGGAAGCCGTGATCGACTGCCGGACCGCCTGTTCGGTCTTGATCGGATCCTGCTCCCCCACAGAGTGGGAGACCAGGAAGGAAAAGCCGACGCTCAAGGCGGTGATGCACCCGTTGATCAGCCAGACGCTGGAGATGTTGACCGCCACCGAGGCCGTGGCGGCCGCGCCGATCGAGCCCACCATGGCTGTATCCACCAGGGAGGCTAAGCAGATCAAAAATTGTTCTAAGATCGCAGGCCCGGACAGGCGCAGGATCGTCTCCGGGATGCTCTTTCCCAGCAGCAGGGCATTTTCCGTGCCCTGTTTTTCTCTGGGGTCTGCTGCGCCTGCAAGATCTTGTCTCCGATATCTTTTGCTCATGGTCGAAGCCCCCTCTGTGCCAGGATATAGGAGGCGACGGCGTAGTTGGTATCCAGCCATGCGCCATGGGCCAGCATGTATCCGATCAGATGGCTGAGCATATCCACCCGGCTGGGGCGGCCGATGAACTGGGGATGGAGGACAAAGTTGATCATCCGGCCTTCCGCGGCCAGGGCGTCAAATTCCTCTTTCCAGATCTCATACATCTCCCCCGGGGACTTGAGTCCATGCCGTTCCGGGGCGGAATCGGTATAAAAGTCATAAGCCGTATCATCAAAGATCGAATCCTTGGGGAGCTCCACCAAGGGGACCTCTTTTCCGTCGATCTTATGGAGGAAAGGACCGTCGCTGTCCCGCCAGTTGGAGCTGTAGATGTAGCCGTGTTCTACAAACAGGCGCAGGCTGTAGTCGTGGATCACGCCGCCGGGAGCCCGGTGTCCAAAAAGCGTTTGGCCGCAGATATCCCGGATGATCTTTTCCGCCCGGTGCATGGTGGCATCCTCCTCTTCATAGGTGGTGGTGGTAAACTCCTCGTGGGCATAGCCGTGGAAGCCGATCTCGTGGCCGCGGCGGCTGATCTCCTCTACGACGGCAGGGTATCTTTCCGCGATCATGCCAGGGATGAAAAAGGTGGCTTTCACCCCCCAGGTATCCAGCATCTTTAAGATCCGCGGCACGCCCTGTTTGGGGCCATATGCACCGCGGGAAAGATTGGTGATGTGGTCGGCATTGCCGTCCCCGCGGGTGGTCCACATGGTCTCCGCGTCCAAGTCAAAGGCCAGCATGACGGCGATCCGTTTGCGGTCAGGCCAGACTGGGCGGATATCCGTCATCTGACGGGTGGAACGGATCTGGACCTTCTGTCCTGGGACCGGGATCGCCTGATGCGTCGATGGCGATGGGACGGGAGCGGAGACGATGCCGGACCGAAGGGCCCTGCCCGTTGGAGCGCTGTCTTCGTGCATATCCATGCTTGGATCCTTGGATATCCTGGAGGACTGTTCCAGCACATACCGGGCCACCTCCTCGCAGGTGGCGATCCATGCTCCGTGCCGCTGCATATACCCGATGAACGCTCCCAGGGCAGCGATCCGGCTGGCCCGTCCGATCATCTGGGGGTGGAGCTTTAAGACAAAGATCTTATCCCCCTCCTCCGCCAGACCGTCAAATTCTGCCTGCCAGTTCCCGATCACCTCCCGGTTCGGATACATGGACCGGACGGCCGGATCGCTAAAGGTGAAATAGTAGTAGGTAAAATCATCCATGGTGATATCGCAGGGGAGCTCCACCAGGGGGAGCAGATGTTGGCCGGAACGCCCGTCAGCAGTCATAGGGCGGTCTTCCGCAGGCTTTTCCCACAGATAAGCCCAGTCGCAGTCCTTCATCGAAGAGCTGTAGAGATATCCCCGCGCGGCCAGAAGCTCCGGGGTAAAGGGATGGATGATGCTCTCCGGCCCGCGGTGCCCCGCCGGCTGCTTTCCCGTGATGGCTTTGAGGATCCCCTCGCATTTTTCAAGCCGGGCCTCTTCCTCCTCCCGGGAAATGCCCCGTTTGGCTTCGTGAGCGTATCCATGGCAGGCCAGCTCATGTCCCCGGGCATGGATGCTGCGCACACAGTCTTCATACTGCTCCGCTACGATCCCCGGCACAAAAAACGTGCCTTTTACCCCAAAGGCATCCAATATATCCAGACACCGGGCGAGTCCTTCATGGGGCCCATACTGTCCCCTGGAAAAGTCTGTAAAACCGATCTGCGTCCCTTTGGACTCCGCACGGGAGATCCGCAGATATTCCGCATCAAAGTCAAATGTCAGCATCACTGCCACACGTTTCCCTCCAGGCCAGGAGATCCCCGGCCCGTTTGTCCTTCCGTCAACGATCATATCGATCCTGTCCCCTTTTCTTTTGATCAAAACGCACTGGATCCGCGTATTTTTTGTGGTCTACTCTATGTATTGAAAACGATCTTCCAGGGCGGACAGAGAGCGGTGCCCGCCATTTCCTTAGTATAGCACCCGCGCGGCAGATTGCAAGCAGAACTGGAGCGAAAAGACAGTGAGAGAGAACAAGGGACTGTCTTGCGACAGCCCCTTGTGGACGTTTGATGTTTACCGATCGGATCTTACAGGCTATAGCCCAGCGCTAAGGGCAGCCAGGTGGTCAGCGGTGCGAACAAGCTGATCGCCATCAATACGATGATATTGCAGATCAGGTAGGGCAGCGCGCCCTTGAAGATCGATATGATCGGCATCCGGTTGATCTTATTGCAGGCATTTAAGCACATGCCCACCGGCGGAGTCACCAGACCGATCGCCAGGCCGGTGATCATCATGGCGCCGAACTGCAGAGCGGAGAAGCCGTAATTCTGCATGACAGGCAGCATGATCGGGGTCAGCAAAAGGATCGCCGGGCTCACGTCGATGAAGGTGCCGATCATCAAGATCATGACGCAGAACACCAGTGCGATGCCCCAGCTGGGCATGTTCAGCGAGATAAAGAAATCCGCCACGATCTGGGGAACCTTCTGCATGGTCAGGACCCAGGTGAAGATCGTGGTAAAGCCGATGATGATCATGATCGAGGAGGAAGAGATCAGGGTCTTCTTCAAGGCCTCGATGATGGCCTTGAAGGTCAGCTCTTTGTAGATGAAGAAGCCTACCAGGATCGAGTAGAGCACAGCCACACCGGCGCTCTCCGATGCGGTACACACGCCGAAGGATACGCAGATGATGATGAACAGGGGCATCAAGAGAGCCGGGATACCAGAAAGGATCGCGGAAGAAAATTCCTTAAAGTTAAAAGGCGTTTTCTTCGGATGCCATCCATGCTTGTGGCTGATCCAGAAGACTAAGATCAGCTGGGTGAGACCGATCAGGATCCCCGGCACCGCGCCTGCCATGAACAGCGCGCCCACAGATGCGCCGGAGATCATGGAATATACGATCATAGGCGTGGGGGGCGGGATGATCATTCCCATGGTGGAGGAGGCTACGGTGATGCCGGCCGATGCATCCGGCGGATAGCCTAAGTCTTCCATGGCCGGGATCAGGATGCTCCCTAAGGCGGAGGTATCGGCCACAGAGGATCCGGAGATGCCGCCGAAGATCATGGAGGCCACGATGTTCACCTCTCCTAAGCCGCCGTGGAAGGGCTTTAAAAGCTGCAGACAGAAATTGATGATCCGCTTGGTGATACCGCCGGTGTTCATCAGCTCGCCTGCCAGCATGAACAGTGGCATGGCGATCATCAGTTCACTGTAAGCGCCGTTCCAGATACGCTGGGGCACCATGGAAAGGAACGTGGGAGCATTGGTGGTGATGTAGGTGACGCAGGAAGCGCCGATCGCGAAGGCCAGCGGCACGCCCAGGGCCGCGAAGAAGATCAGCAGCACTAAAAGTATGATCATTGCCATAAGAGATACTCAGCTCCTTTCTAAGATCACGGAGAGTCCTTGGTCAGCACCTGGTTCTTTGGTGCGAAGTAGGAAACGTCAGCGGTGATGGACCCGACGATCTTGATGAGAACGCAGGCCGCGCAGATCGCGCCGGATACAGGCATGATCCCGTACATGTACTTCATGGGGATCTCCATGCCCTGGCTGATCTGCTTGCCGGCTACGCCCACATACTGGAAGCCCTGGTAGGTGAACACAAGGACCACGGCCAGCACGATCAGGTAGTTCAACACGCTGAGCCAGCGTTTGATGGCGGGCGGTACCCGGTCGTAGAGGATATCGATGATCACGTGCTCATTTTTCAGAACATTGATCCCCATGCCCCAGAAGGTGGTGAACGCGAACAGGGTCACATTGAACTCGGAAAGTTCCTTCCAGCTTAAGGAGAAGAAATAACGGGCGATCACGGAAAAGATCACCAGCACTGCCAGCAGTCCCATGGCGGCCACGCCGATCCCGTGGTAGATGAAAAATATCTTTTCGCCGACCTTTTTTAAACGTTCGATGATACTCAGCTCCTTTCCTTTGCTTGCAAACGCTCATCCCTTGCGCTGCAGTTTGCGCCCCTTGCAGCTTATGGCGGCAAGGGAGTCTTTAACCGTTCTTTAGCGATCCAAAAGAAAGCTCCTGGAAGGTCGTCGGTATTTCAATACCTTGACTTCCAGGAGCCTTGGATCGAAAAAGATCATCTAGCTGACCGTCTTTATCATTTTGCATTTGCGACGATATCCAGCATCTCCTGCAGTTCTTCTGCGGTCATGATCCCTTCTTCGACGCACTGATCGTAAACCACCTGGACAGCATCCTGGAATGCTTTCAGCTCTTCCTCGCTGGGTACATAGACCTCGCTGCCGGAAACGATGACCACCTGCTTAGCCGCCTCCTGGTTCTCGTCGATCAGCTGATCGTTGTAGGTGCCCATATCATCCGCGCACTGGGAGATGATATCACGGTACTCCTGGGGAAGATCGTTCCACCATGTGGCATTTACATAGAAGGGATCTGGATGGAACTGATAGTTCACTTCGGTGAAATACTGCTGTACCTCATAGAACTTCATGCCTTCTACGTTCACCCAGGGATTTTCCTGTCCGTCCGCAACACCGGTCTTTAAGCCCATGTACAGATCGGAATAGGGGATCGTGGTAGTGGTGGCGCCAAGGGCCACAAAGGTCTTGTCGATGGTGTCCATGCCGTTGGTGCGCATCTTTAAGCCCTGAAGATCCTCCGGCTTGGTGATCGGATGCTTGCCGTTGGAGAACTGGCGGTAACCGCCGGCGTCACACAGATTGATGATCACGGTGCCGGTCTCGCCTTCGGCCTCGGCGCAGACCTTCTTCGCCAGATCGCTCTTAAGGAGTGCGGTGACCTGTGCGCGGTCCTGGGTCAGGAAGGGCATGGTGAACATCAGCAGGCGGGGGCTGAAATCAAACTGGCCGCCTCTCATCCCCTGGATGGTACCGGCGACCACCTGCTCCAGCATCTCTTTCTCCGTACCTAACTGTCCGTTGCCGAACACCTCTACGGTCACGTGGCCATTGGTCTTCTCCGCTACATCGGCGGCAAATTTCTCCATGGACACGAAACGAGGGTTGCCCTCCGGCTGTGCATGGTCGATCATCATGGTAAAATCACCCAGGTCTGCATAGGGATCTTCGCCTTCTGCCACTGCGCCGCCGCCGTTATCGGCAGGTGCGTCTGCGCTGTCCCCGCCCGCCGCCGCTGCTGCAGTGGTCGCGGCTTCCGTAGCTGCAGGCTGGCTGTCACCGCCGCCTCCGCAGGCTGCCAGGCTGGAAGCAGCCAGAGCCATGGTCAGTATCATCGCGATCCTCTTTTTCATAAACGTTTCCTCCTTGATAAAGATAGCTTTTGCCAGTCTGCCGGACTGACTTGTATACAACATGTTTTTGTCTTATCACAATGTATGGTCAAAGGCAATATTTTTTTTTGAAAAAACATGTATGTTTTGTATTTAATTTTTTTGACAAATGGCATGTTATTGTGTAGAATGAATATAAATATCCGAAGGGCGGCAGGCAAGTGGTGGTCGTTTTTGCTGATCGGCTATCGTATATCCGACTATTTGGCAAGATCGCCCAGATCGGAGCGCGTTTTTTTGGCGATGATGTATACAAGCTGCAGATGGCCCGGCGGCAGGTATCGGAACGCTTTTTATCGTAGGATACGGATGGCGGTCGGGGCATGATATGGAGAGCGGCCTAGATCATGGTCCAAGAAAGGCCGGTCGAGACAGGTATAAAGGGATGGCTGGGTGCGGCCTGGCCGGGAAGGAGGCATTCTGTTGGAAACGAACAGGATCAGCAATGAGATCTACGGGATATTAGAGGATGAGATCGTCCGGCTGAAGATCCGGCCGGGGGAGGTCTTGAGCGAAAATACATTATGTAAACGCTTTGCTATCTCGCGGACCCCGATCCGGAGCGTTCTGCAGCGTCTCCAGCAGAACGGATTTGTCCAGATCCTCCCTCATAAGGGGACGATCGTCACGCCGATCTGCCTGCAGATCGCCAGCCAGTGGATCTACCAGCGTCTGGCGGTAGAGTGCATGGTGCTGCGGGACTTTATCCGGATCTGTTCTCCCACGGATGTAGCACAGATCCGCTATATCCATGGGCTTTTGCAGGAAAACGAAAAAAAGCTGTATGAAGATCCGGAGCATTTTGACATCAACCGCTTTTTGACGGTGGATCTGTCCATGCATAAGATCTGGTTCAAAGCTACGGATAAGCTTTATCTGTGGGACAATCTTACCCGGCCCCAGGCAGATTATTCTCGTTTTATCCGGCTGGATGTGATGGGAGGGCGCAATGTCCCGGATGTGATCGAGGAGCATGAAAAGCTGATCCAGGTCATCGAGGAGGAGGATCTGTCTGCCATCGAGCCGCTTTTGGAGCGCCATCTCTACGGCGGGGTGCGGCGGATGGGGGGCGAGCTGTTTTCGGAGGAGCTTCAGGCGTATTTTGTGCCTGCAAAGCCTGTGGAGCTATCCTGATCCTGCTGGGCAGGCACGTCTGTCTTTGGAGAGGGATGGCCTTTTGTGCACATATATATGGATAAATGTGATATCGTATGCGGATCTTATAAAAAATACTTGCGATCGTGGGGGAACAATGTTAAGATCTTATCTAGGGCCAACAAAGTTGGCCTTAGTCATGCATACAAATTAACGACAAGGGAGAGATGCAAGCATGAAAAAAAGTAACAAACGTTTAGTGGCTCTTTCGATGGCGGCTGTCTTAGCCGGGTCTATGACCGCATGCCAGAGTCAGCCGGCAGAGACCGCGGCACCCGATACTACGGCTGCGGAGACAGAGACTACCGAGGCGGCAGCCGCGGGCGGTGCGTACACGGCCGGGACCTATTCCGCGTCCGAGCAGGGATTTGGCGGACCGGTCACCGTGACCATCACCACCAGCGACAGCGAGATCACCGATGTGAAGGTGGAGGGCGCGGATGAGACTGCCGGTATAGGCGCTGCGGCATTAGAGCCGCTCCAGGAGGCGATCTTAGCGGCCCAGTCTGACGAGATCGACGGTGTTTCCGGAGCTACGATCACATCCGATGCGGTCAAGAAGGCAGCTGCCGCCGCGATCGCACAGGCGAAGGGTGAGGCAGAGGCAGGCGCAGAGCTGGCCTTTACCGCCGGTACTTATACCGGTACCGCCGATGGCTACAATGGGCCTGTAGAGGTCAGTGTGACCTTCGACGATAAGGCTGTGACGGCGATCGAGGTCACCTCCAGCACAGAGACCGAGCATGTGGGCGATATCGCCTTCGATATCCTGATCCCGCAGATGATCGAAGCGAACGGGACCGGCGTGGACGGTGTTTCCGGCGCTACTTTCTCCAGCCGTGCGCTTAAAGGCGCGGTGAACGCTGCCGCAAAGGAAGCCGGCGTCACCAACGCTTCTCAGTTTGCCGCCAACACGATCGAAGTGAAGGCGCAAGATCCTATCGAGGACACCTGGGATGTGGTCATCGTAGGTGCCGGCGGAGCCGGTATCAGCGCTGCCGCACAGGCTGCGCAGGACGGCAATACGGTCCTGGTGATCGAGAAGAACGCGGAGATCGGCGGCAATACGCTGGTATCCGGCGGCCAGTATCAGAGCGTTATGCCTTATCTGGTATGGGATGAGGCTGATCCCGACGCCACCACAGGCGTAGGCTTTGACGGCAATACATATAACAAAGTGAAGTCGGTCAACGGATGCATCAAAGAGCTGGAGATGATCTATAACTGGTCTGAAGAGGAGTTTGACGCAGACTACTACAAGGATCATGAGTATGTGGCAGGCGATGCCGCCGAGCTTTCCAAGCACGGCGTGCATGCAGATTATCTGCCTACCCTGCAGGCTTTAAAGAAAGAGATCAAGGCCTACCTTGACTGGGCGCAGCCCAAGCTGGATGCAGGCACCCCTGAGTCCGAGCTGACCCTGTTCTCTACCTTGAACCTGCACATCTTCCAGACTTACTACGGCGGCCTGCGCCAGAGCGCTGACGGTTCCGAGTGGATCTACGGCAATGTGGACCTGGTAAAGCAGTTCATCGAGGACGGCCAGGACATCAAGCCGTGGCTTGAGTCTATGGGATCTACTTTCGTCGAAGACACCCAGCCGACCCTGATCGGCGCGCTGTGGTACAGAGAGAACGAGTTCATCGGCGCAAATGTGGATGCGGACGGCGACGGCACGCCGGAAGAGTATAAGGGCCGTTGGGGCACCTACTTTATGGCGCCTATGACCGAATTTTTGCAGAAGGATGATAAGAACCAGATCATGACCAGGACAACGGCAGAAGAGCTGATCGTGGAGGACGGTCGTGTGACGGGTGTGAAGGCGACTATGTACGATGGGACTGAGGTCACCGCAAAGGCGGCAAAGGGCGTGATCTTGGCCACTGGCGGATATGCCGCGAACATCGAAAAGGTGGTCGAGACCAATAAGTACTGGTCATCTGAGTATGTCACCGAAGCGATCAAGACCACCAACCGCAATTCTCTGACCGGCAGCGGTATCGAGATGGCGCAGGCGGCAGGCGCAGCTGTGACCGGCGAAGGCTGGACCCAGATGATGCCGATCAGCTGGGTGGACAATGGGAACCTGGCATTTGGCGGCGGCAACTATGCGGTCTATATCAATCCGACCACCGGCAAGCGGTTTGTAGATGAAGGGTCCGAGCGAGACGTTCTTTCTCTTGGAGAATTTAAGAACGGCATGGAGGTGAATGGGACAAAGGGTGTATTTGTCGAGATCTATAATGCATCTGAGATGATCCCAGGTCCGATCCAGCTGGCTTCTGAGGGAGACTTTGAAGGCAGATATTACAGAAGGAAAGCCAACGCGGATGAATTGAACACGCTGTTTAAGGAGATCGGTGTGACGGCGGATGGGGAGACGGTCCTTGAGACCATCGAGAAGTATGATATGGCAGTGATGGGCCAGGGCGAGTTTGAAGATGTAGGCAAGGCCATCGCGTCCAGGACCATCGGCGATGTGGAGAAGAACGACGACGGAAGCTATAACGTAGATTCTTATAAGCTGGAGGATACGCTCCTTACCATCCGTCTGATGGCTCCTTCCACCCACCACACCATGGGCGGCGTTGTAGTCGATACAGACCGTCATGTACTGGACGAAGAGGGCAATGTGATCGAAGGCCTGTATGCAGCTGGTGAGGTCACCGGCGGCATCCACGGCGGCAACCGTCTGGGCGGCAACGCGATCACCGAGATCATCGTCTCCGGACGTACAGCGGCGAAGGCGATCACAGCGGATAACAAGTGATGAGACGATAGCGGCCTGTGATGGGATCGTCAGGTCGAAGAGCAGAGGGGCGGCAGCTTTAGGGCTGCTGCTCCTTTTTAGGTTACGGTGAAAGGTGCGCTGCCAGCTGCCCAGTGAAAAAGAACGTTTGCAGCATATTGATTATTTTGCATATTTATGCTATGATACTCCCTGATCATTCCTGGATACCGCATGATCTATGGGTGAAATTACATAAATTTTCATGTTTATCCAGGAGCGAGATACTTGTCCATAAGGAGAGGAGCATTATGAAAAAACTAGCACTATTTGTATGTGCCGCCATGACAGCGGCAGCGCTGACTGCCTGCGGCGGCTCAGCACAGGAGACCACGGCGGCAGCGACCCAGGCGGAGGCTTTTGCAGAGGAGACCAAGGAGACCGCGGAGGAGAGCAAGGAGGAAGCCCAGGGCGAGGAGAGCAGCCAGGCTGAGGAGACAGAGGCTGCATCCGACAACCCATTTAACGGCGCGACCGTAAAGGTGGGCTGTTCATCCACTTTTGTTCCCTTTGAATCCATCGAGATGGCAGCGGACGGGAGCAAGACCTATGTGGGGATGAACGTGGACCTGATCAAGGCGATCGTGGAAAAGAACGGCGGTACGGTAGAGTTTGTGGACATGCCCTTTAAGAGTCTGATGGCGGCGATCCAGGCCGGCCAGATCGACTTCTGCAGCGGCGGCATGGCACCTACCGACGAGCGCAGGGAGACCTTGGACTTTACAGAGATCTTCTTCTATCCCAGGAACGCGATCGTCTACCGGGCGGAGGATGACTATCCGGATCTGGCTTCTTTACAGGGAAAGACGATCGCCTATGCCTTCGGCACCAATTATCAGCAGGTGGCGGAGAGCGTGGAAGGCGCAAAGGCAGTAGGCATCCAGGGAAGCCCGGCCTGCATCGAGGAGGTCAAGAGCAAACGTGCGGATGCCTGCATCATCGACGGGGCAGGCGCTGCGGAGTTCTTAAAGCAGAACGAGGGCCTGGCCATGAGCCTTTTGGATAAGACCGACGACTGCTTTGCCGTCGGGTTCCCAAAGGAGTCGCCTTATTATGAGACCTTTAACAACACCTTAAAGGAAATGATGGAAAACGGTGAGCTGGATGAGATCATCGCTTCCCATCTGAGCGAGCAGTTCATCCTGGATTGACCGCAGATCATAAGGACGGCAGAACGGCTGGGGGAGAGATAAAGGCCATAAAAGGCCATGAAACCTGCTTTCGGCAGCCGATGTCGGTGGTTTGGTCCGCTGGGCGGTCAGGGTATTTTTACAATGAAAGAAGAGAGGCAGCACATATGAAACTTGATTTTTCCTGCGTATGGCAATATTGGCCATTCTTGTACCATGGAGCGATCCTTACCTTGAAGATGACGGCCATCTGTGCTGTCTTCGGATTCTTGCTGGGCGTGCTCTTATCGCTGGTCAAGCTCAGCACATGGAAGCCGCTGCTCTTGTTCGGGCGCTTTTACACCTCGATCTTTCGGGGGACGCCCCTTTTGGTGCAGCTTTGTATCGTCCATTTCGGTCTGCCCCAGCTCCTTGGGGTCACCTTTACCACTACACAGTCCGGTATCCTGACCTTTTCCTTGAACTCGGCTGCCTATATCTCGGAGATCTTCCGGGGCGGCATCCAGGGTGTGGACAAGGGACAGTACGAAGCGGCCCAGTCGCTGGGGATCGGGTATAAAGGCATGATGAAAGATATCATCATCCCCCAGGCGGTCAAGCATATCCTGCCCAGCCTGGTGAACGAGGCGATCGCGCTCCTAAAGGAGACCTCGATCCTGTCCTACATCGGCGCGGTGGAGCTTTTGCGGGCAGCGGACCAGATCACGGTCATGAGCTTCCGGTTCTTTGAGCCTTATCTGGTGATCGCGTTGATCTACTACATATTTGTCATGGTATTGTCCGTGTTGGCAAACCGTCTGGAAAGGTGGGTGAACAGAAGTGATCGAGCTGCGTGATGTGTATAAGGATTTCGGTAAGCTTAAGGTCTTAAAAGGCATCAACTTTACGATCGCCAAGGGACAGGTGGTCACGCTGATCGGTCCCTCTGGTTCGGGAAAGTCCACGATCTTAAGGTGCATCAACTTGTTAGAGAGGCCTACCAAGGGGCAGGTGTTCATCGAGGGAAAGGATATCACCCAGCCCAGGACGGATGTGCAGAGCATCCGGAAGGATATCGGCATGGTGTTCCAGCTCTTTAACCTGTTCCCTCACATGACCGTCATGGAAAATATGACCTACGCGCCCATGAAGGTGAACCGCCAGACAAAGGATGCGGCGGAGGCCAAGGCCATGGAGCTTTTAAAGCTGGTGGGATTGACGGATAAGGCGAAAGCGTATCCGGGTAAGCTCTCGGGCGGCCAGAAGCAGCGGATCGCCATCGCCAGGGCGCTGGCCATGGAGCCGAAGATCATGCTCTTTGACGAGCCCACCTCTGCCCTGGATCCGGAGATGGTCAAGGAGGTCTTAGAGGTGATCAAGGGCCTGGCCCATACAGGGATCACCATGGCCTTAGTGACCCATGAGATGGGATTTGCCAGGGAGGTATCCGACCGGATCTGCTTCATCGATGACGGACAGATCGTGGAGGATAACACACCGGAGGAGTTCTTCTCTCACCCGGAGACGGAGAGGGCCAGATCCTTTTTGGAGAAGGTGCTGTAGAGGATGTGGAGACTCCTGGAGAAGGTCTTGGGTCAGTTTGCAAGGAACGACGCGCAGACCGTGAAACGGGCTGCTGACAACAAACGGCGCTATGCTCCCGGCAGGGGGCATAGCGCTTGTTTGTCATAGGGGGTATTTAAAGGGTTTTTTGCCCCAGCCCTAGTCGAGTGATCCATAATCCTCCGCGCCTCCGGCGTAAGTATAGATGCTGGCCTCGGAACCCATG
>CAJUSS010000017.1:0-4774 GCA_910588895.1 uncultured Lachnospiraceae bacterium | reverse complement strand
CGTATCATCCATGGTTTCGTGATACGCTGTCATAAGTAAGCACCAGATCATCCCTTGCCTCTGTCGGGGAGCATAGCCTCCGGCAGCTGTCCCGCTCCAAAAGAAAATGGGGCACGATGATCTTCGTGGCCATCAGGTTCGGGTTCTCGATATGGTTGATCATCTGGGAGGCAGCCTCGATCCCCAGCTGGAAGGAGTTCACGTCCATGGAGGTCAGCTGGGGGGAGGTGAGCCGGGCGAACAAGGAGTTGTTAAAGGACAGGATCGACAAGTCCTCCGGGATCGAAAGCCCGGCTTCCAGGCAGATCCTCTCCAGCGCCAGCGCCAGGATATCGTCGCTCACCAAGATCGCGGTGGGGCGGTCTTCGCTCACCAGAAGGCTGCAGAGCGCTTGGGCATCGTTATAGGAGGCGGAGGACAGTTCGATGCAATACTCCTCTCGTATGGGCAGCCTGGCCTTGGCCAGAGCCGCCTGGTAGCCGGCCTTCCGGTCCGCGGAGAAGAGGAGGCGGCTGTCCGTCCCCAGATAGGCGATCTTGCGGTGGCCCAGGCGGAGGAGATACTCCGTGGCCTCCTGGCCTGCCAGCAGGTTATCATTGTCGATGTAGATGGTCTGGTTCTGGTTTTGGTAAGCCTTTCCCACCAGTACATAAAGGAGGCCCTCATTGTGGAGATAGTCCGCTACAGGGTCCTGCTGTCTGGAATAGAGCAGGATAAAGCCGTCCACCTGGCCGCTTCGGGACATGGTCTTGATCGTCTGCAAGATCTCGTCGTCGTCCCTTCCGGTGATGATCGGGGCGCTGAACTGCCGCGGGTTGCAGAACTGACAGATCCCGCGGATCACCTCCAGGTAAAAGGAATTTTCGTAGACCTCCTTTTCGGAGGAGGGCAGGATGATCCCGATGGCCCGAGAATTTTGGCTGGCCAGGTTGCTGGCCTGGAAATTCGGCTCATAGCCCAGCTGGTCCATAGCCCGCCGCACCCGCACCTTCGTCTCCCGACTGATGGAAGGATGGTCCTTGCAGGTCCTGGATACAGTAGAAGGCGAAACGCCTGCCAGCGCAGCCACATCTTTGATCGTAACAGCCATTTGTAGGTCTCCTTTTGTTCGATATCTTTATCTATTCTAAAGAATGCAGGTCTAAAAGTCAATCCATATATATACCAGCCGTATGCCGGTTTCCTGTCTGTCCGTGACAATGCACAAAAGATAGTCTCCTTTATTGTATAAAACGTGGAAAAGCAGTCTGGGTCCCAAAATATACTTGAAAAGTGTGTGCAATAGTTATATATTTAATGCAAGCGGTTGCGCTGAATAAATGCAATAAAATGCGCAAAATTGCATCGCGCATCTATGTGGTATATCCTGCATACCCCGCGGACAGACTATGGGGATATGGGATGCGGATGCGGTGGGCAGAAGCTGCGAGCAAGTTCAAGAAAAAAGGAGGCGTCAAAATGAGTAAAAACGAGAACAGCCGTGCAAAGATCCAGATCCTCTCTCCTGTCACGGGAACGGCGGTGCCGTTGGAGCAAGTCCCGGATCCTGTGTTTTCTCAGAAGATCATCGGCGATGGGATGGCGGTGATCCCCTCTGACGGGAGGATCGTCAGTCCGGTGGACGGAGAGGTGGTCTCTGTGGCGGATACGCTCCATGCTTATGGGTTTTGCAGCAAAGAGGGGCTGGAGATGCTGATCCATGTGGGATTGGAGACAGTGGCCCTTAATGGAGAGTGTTTCAAGACCTACGCAAAGGTGGGCGACAAGGTGAAGGTCGGCGACCTGGTGGGCGAGGTGGATCTTGGGTCCTTAAACGAGCGGGACATCAACCCGATCACGCCGGTCCTGATCTGCGGCGGACTGGACGGGAAGACCATGGAAGGCATAGAAGGTCCGGTGAGAGCGGGAGAGGATGCGGTCCTGATCGTCAGCGAGGCAGGCGGACAGAAAGATGGGGCGGCTGCAGGCCAGGGAGCAGCCGGGAGTGCGGCTGTTCCCGATGACGGTGGAAAGCAGGAGAAAAAGAAGCTGAACTTTAATTTTGACTTCCTCCAGAAGCTGGGGAAGGTGCTGATGGTGGTGATCGCGGTCATGCCTGCGGCCGGTCTGATGATCAGCTTGGGCAAGCTGGTGCAGATGGCGGGTGTGGATATCCATATGATCTTTATGGTGGGCAGTACCATGGAGAACATCGGCTGGGCGATCATCAATAACCTGCATATCCTCTTTGCGGCGGCGATCGGCGGCTCCTGGGCAAAGGAGCGGGCCGGCGGCGCGTTCGCGGCGATCATCGCGTTTATCCTGGTCAATTCGATCACCGGCGCGATCTTCGGGGTGACCGCAGACATGCTGGCGGATGCGGAGGCTGTGACCCACACCTTATTTGGCCGGGAGATCTTAGTCAACGGGTATTTTACCTCGGTCCTGGGAGCGCCGGCATTAAATATGGGTGTTTTTGTTGGTATTATCTCTGGATTTATGGGCGGTATCATATATAATAAGTATTATAACTTCAGAAAATTGCCGGACGCTCTTTCCTTTTTCAATGGAAAACGCTTCGTCCCCATGGTGGTGATCGCCTGGTCGGTGATCGTCTCCGGGGTCCTGGCGGTGGTATGGCCGGTGGTCCAGACGGGGATCAACGCCTTTGGTGTGTGGATCGCAAATTCTTCTTCCACCTCCCCGGTCCTGGCGCCCTTCATCTACGGCACACTGGAACGTCTTCTGCTGCCCTTTGGCCTGCACCATATGCTGACGATCCCCATGAACTATACTTCCTTTGGAGGCACCTACACGATCCAGACGGGGATCAACGCCGGGAGCCAGGTGTTTGGTCAGGACCCACTGTGGCTGGCCTGGGTGACCGATCTGATCGGCTTCAAGGATGCCGGGGATATGGCTTCTTACACGGAGCTGCTGACCACCGTTACCCCTGCCCGCTTTAAGGTGGGGCAGATGATCGGCGCTACGGGCCTGCTCACCGGGATCGCGCTGGCCATGTACCGCAGGGTGGACCCGGATAAGCGGAAAAACTACCGTTCTATGTTCATCTCCACGGTGCTGGCTGTATTCTTGACCGGTGTCACGGAGCCGCTGGAATTTATGTTCATGTTCTGTGCATTGCCGCTATATCTGGTCTACGCGGTACTCCAGGGCTGTGCGTTCGCATTGGCCGGGATCATCCATCTGCGCCTCCATTCCTTCGGGAACCTGGAATTTGTCACCAGGATCCCTATGTCGGTGAAGGCCGGGCTCACCGGAGACGTGATCAATTTCTGCATCTGTGTGGCGGCTTTCCTGGCGATCGGCTATGTGGTGGCTTATGTGATGATCGACAAGTTCAAGTTCGCTACGCCGGGCCGTCTGGGCAACTACACAGACGAGAACAGTGGAGATGAGGGCGGGTCCGCTCCGGCAGCCTCCGCGGGAAGCACAGCCGCGGGCAGCGGCAGCCAGGCAGAGCGGATCATCGGCCTTTTAGGGGGACGGGAGAACATCACTCTGGTGGACGCCTGCATGACCCGTCTGCGCGTCACGGTAAAGGATCCTGCGTTGGTGGCGGACCTTCCGGCCTGGAAAGGCGAGGGCGCACTTGGGCTGATCAAAAAGGACAATGGGATCCAGGCGGTCTACGGGCCGAAGGCAGACGTTCTGAAGTCGGATATCAATGATATACTGTGATACGTTGAGAACGCAGAGTGCAAGGCGGCCCCATGTATCATAGCTTCTTAAAAGAAGGAGAGGCCTACATGAAGATCTTATCGATGAACGTCCACAGCCTGATCGAGGCAGAGGAAGAAAAGAAGCTCCTCCAGTTTGCCGATATGGTGGCGGCGGAGCTGCCTGACCTGATCGGTCTCCAGGAGGTCAACCAGACCAGGAGCGCGCCGGCGGCGGGATGCCTTGCCGGTGTGCCGGATGGCTTGGAAGAGACCGATGGACTGGCGGGAGTGCAGGGGCAGGGCCGTCAGAAAGGAGAGCCCGAGGGGCGGAAGATGAAGGCGTTAGAGGGTTATACAGTCTGCGGGGGGAGAGAGGGAGAGCATCGCTCTCCCATCCTCCTGCGTCAGGACAACTATGCGCTCCGCCTCGCCGCCCGTTTACAGGAGCTGGGAACGCCTTACTACTGGACCTGGATCCCGGTAAAGCTGGGCTATGGGAGGTATGACGAAGGTCTGGCCCTGTTCTCCAGGACCCCGGTCTTAGATACGGACCGTTTTTTTATCAGCCGGAGCCAGGACTATGAGAACTGGAAGACCAGAGAGATCTTAGGGATCCGGACCCAGCCGGAGGGGCACGATCCGGTCTGGTGCTATACCGTCCATATGGGCTGGTGGGACGATAAGGAGGAGCCCTTCAAGATCCAGTGGGAGCAGGTCGAAAAGGGCCTGGAGACCAGACACGACGGGGAGGACAGCGCTCTTTTGTGGCTGATGGGGGACTTCAACAGTCCGGCCCGGGTAAGAGGAGAGGGCTATGACCTGATCGCCGGCTGGGGCTGGAAGGACACCTATCACCTGGCGAAGGAAAAGGATGCCGGCATCACCGTGGAGGGCGCGATCGACGGCTGGCGGGACAAGCTGGCCGGGGCCGGGACAGACGATGGAGGGAGAGGAAAAGGAGACGTTTTCGGTATGCGGATCGACTATATCTGGTGCAGCAAAAGGGTGGAGATCGAGCGGTCCGCAGTCGTCTGTGATGGGCGGCGCTATCCGAAGGTATAAGATCATAACGGCGTTATGGCGATCCTTTGATCCCTAGCGCGCATTGGGAC
>CAJUSS010000016.1 GCA_910588895.1 uncultured Lachnospiraceae bacterium | reverse complement strand
CGAACCCCAAGGCCGGCACCGTCACCATGGACGTCACCAAGGCGATCAATGATATCAAAGCCGGTAAGATCGAATACAGACTTGACAAGAGCAACATCGTGCATGTCCCGATCGGAAAGGCTTCCTTCGATGAGGAGAAGCTGGCGGACAACTTCCAGACGCTTATGGATGCGATCATCAAGGCAAGGCCCAGCACGGTCAAGGGCGCTTATTTAAAGAGCGTGACCATGACCTCCACCATGGGCCCTGGCATCAAGCTGAACGTGGCTAAGCTGGTGAACGGATAATTGCTATGGCCATGCGGCAGCTTACTCTGTGCGGGATATCTGGCATAGCGTCCTGAGAGGGCGCGCCGGGTTGGGCAACCGTGAGGGTAGCGGATGATCCATAGAGGATAGGATTATATGTAAAAAAGCTTGAGTCCACTCGAAAGAAGGGATCCAGGCTTTTTTTGCAGCAGTCCGGGAGAAACGGACACAAGCTATCGATGGCACGGATAGGAGGATCGGTCATGCTGTTCAATTCAATGGGTTTTTTGCTCTTTTTTCCGATCGTGGCCCTGGTCTATCTCGCTTTGCCCAGAAAGGTGCGATATCTGTGGCTGCTGGCGGCCAGCTACTATTTTTATATGTGCTGGAAGGCCAAGGGGGCGCTGCTGATCCTCTTTTCTACGGCGGTCACATACCTTGGCGGCCTTCTCCTGGAGTATGTAAAAGGGCTGTGCTGGGAGGAGGACCGCAAGAGAAAAGGGAGAAAGCGGATCGTGGCAGGCTGCTTTTTCTTAAACCTTGCCGTCCTGTTCTATTTTAAATACGCAGGCTTTGCCCTGGACTGTGTGCGGGGCCTTTTGGGACTGTTCCGGGTGCATGCAGATATCCCCATATCCCAGATCGTGCTCCCGGTAGGGATCTCTTTTTATACGTTCCAGGCCCTCAGTTATATCATGGATGTCTATCGCGGGGAGATCTATGCAGAGAAGAACTTCTTTCGCTATGCGCTGTTCGTGTCCTTCTTCCCCCAGCTGGTGGCCGGGCCGATCGAGCGGTCGAAAAACCTGTTAAAGCAGCTGGCGGATCCTGCGCCCTTTCAGTTTGAACGGGCCAGAGACGGGTTCCTTTTGATGCTGTGGGGCTTTTTCCTGAAGATCGTGCTGGCGGACAGGATCGCGCTGTTCGTGGACCGGGCATATGGGGACTATATGAGCTTTGGCGGCTGGTACCTGATCGTGGCCACAGTGCTCTTTGCCTTTCAGATCTACTGCGATTTCTATGGCTATTCCGTCATCGCTATGGGTGCGGCAGAGATCTTGGGGATCCAGCTGATGGAGAATTTCTCTGCTCCCTATCTGGCCGCGTCTATCGGGGAGTTCTGGCGCAGATGGCATATCTCCCTGACCTCCTGGTTCAAGGATTATCTTTACATCCCCTTGGGCGGGAGCCGAAAGGGAAGGGCCAGGAAATATGTCAATAAGCTGATCGTTTTTCTGGTCAGCGGTCTGTGGCACGGCGCGGAATTTTCCTTTGTGGTCTGGGGCGGGATCAACGGGATCTATCAGGTCCTGGGGGAAGCTATAAAGCCCATCCGGGATAAAACAGCGGCCTTTCTGGGGCTGCACCAGAGCTCCTTAGGCCACAGGCTGGCCCAGACCCTGGGGACCTTCCTCCTGGTGGATATCTCTTGGATCTTCTTTCGGGCCGGCAGTCTCCAGGCTGCGCTAAAGATCATCCGCCAGATGTTCGCGGTAAAGAACCTAAAGATCCTCTTCGACGGATCCCTTTATGCCTGCGGCCTGGATGGTCCGAACTTCTGCCTGATGCTCCTGGGACTGGGGATCCTCCTGTTCGCGGATATCTGTAAGTATAGAGGGATCCGGATCCGCCAGGTGATCGCGGCCCAGGACTTCTGGTTCCGTTGCCTGTTCATCGTCTTTGCCGTCTGCACCATCCTGACCACCGGGATCTGGGGACCGGGGTATGATGCGGCGAACTTTATCTATTTCCAGTTTTAGATGACGGCTGGACCGTCTCACGCGAACCATATACCCATGTATTTTTTTGCAGGAGGTCTCCTGATGAAACGGTTTTTAAACCTCCATGCGCCCGATAGCGGACGCATTACCCCACATGAAGATATGGCGGGCGCATTTGGGATCCCTGAATGCATGCCGCTTATTCGGCGGCGGATCGACATAGTAAAGATAAGCGCCGGCTGCCTGGTCACCCTGGCCCTGCTGATCGCTGCATTGGCCGGTCTGACAAGGCTTCTGGAGCGGAAGGCCAGCTATTCGAAATATGCCCCCTTTTTTGCGCAGGAGGAGGACTTTGACGTGCTGTTCATGGGCAGCAGCCATCTGCTCAATTCCGTATTTCCCATGGAGCTGTGGAAGGACTATGGGATCGTATCCTATAATTTCGGCGGACATGGGAACCAGCTGGCCACGTCCTATTGGGTGATGGAAAATGCTCTGGACTATACCACCCCAAAGCTGATGGTGATCGACTGCTATTATCTGGAATATGAGATGAAGACCAGCATGAACTTCGCTCAGGTCCACCTGTCCTTCGACGCATTTCCCTTGAGCCGGACGAAGATCAGGGCGGCTTTTGACCTGTTGGAGGATGGGGCCTTCCATGAGTCCTGGACCCCGGATATGGCCCAGAGGACGAGGCTGAACCTGCTGTGGGATTATGCGGTGTACCATGACCGGTGGAATGCGCTTACAGAAGACGACTTAGATCCGGCGGTCACGGTGGAAAAGGGAGCGGAATCCAGGATCGCCATAAGTGTGCCCAATGAAAGGGCCGCAGTCCTGCCAGGCAGCAAGCTGGAGGGGGACACGGTGGGGGTGCGCTATCTGGAGCGGATGATCCAGGACTGCCAGGGCAGGGGGATCGATGTGCTGCTGACCTACCTCCCCTTTCCGGCTACGGAGGTGGACCTAAAAAATGCGGCCCGCGTCCAGGACATCGCCCGGGACTATGGAGTGGGCTATATCGACTTCCTGGACCTGCAGATCGAGGATCCTGCCACGGACCATTATGACGCGGATTCCCACTTAAACCCCTCGGGAGCTCGAAAGGTGACCGACTATCTGGGGAGATATATCACGGAGCATTATGCCATCCCGGACAGACGGCAGGATGGAGCTTACAGGGACTGGGAAGAGGATTATGAGGCGTATGCGGACTTTAAGGCCGCCAACCTGAAGGCCCAGGAGGACCTGGATCTGTATCTGATGCTGCTGAAGGATGCCCATTATGATGTAAGGATCGAGATGAACGATCCCCGGGTTTGGGGGCTCACCCATGTTGCGGCGCTTATGGCGAACCTGGGGATGGATGCTGAGGCGCTTTGGGACGGAGAGCCTGGAGGGACCGGCTTCCCTGCGGTCCAGGGAGCCGGGGAGGTGACCGGACATCGGACGGAGACACGGTGGATGGAAGAGACAGCGGCTATCTATATCGTTGTGCTGGATGGGGAGACCAAGGAGCTGGTGGATCAGGCCGGCTTTGACGCGTTCGGCCAGAGGATCCGGGAGGAAGGGTAGTATTTCTGCGGTCCCTACCGCTCCTCGCACACCTGAAAGATATAGAACTTCAGATAGTAGGAAGCCTCATCTCCTGACCAGAGGATCGGATGGTCCGGGGCCTGGGTGCGGTATTCTACCTGGCGCAGCCGCTTATGCACACCGGCGGCGGCTTCACGGATCGTCTTTGTGAACAGGGACGGGTCCATGAAATGGGAGCAGGAGCAGGTGGCCAGGTAGCCGCCGTCCTTTACCAGGCGCATGCCCCGCAGATTGATCTCCCGGTAGCCCTTGACCGCGTTCTTGACCGAGTTCCGGGATTTGGTGAAGGCGGGCGGATCCAGGATGACCACATCGAACCGCTCGCCGGCCCCCTCCAGCTGGGGCAGAAGATCGAACACATCGGCGCACTGGAAGGTGACGGTCTGGGAAAGGCCGTTCAAGGCCGCATTTTCCCGGGCCTGGTCGATGGCCAGCTGGGAGGCGTCCACGCCTAGGACAGAAGCCGCGCCCGCCGCCCCTGCGTTCAGCGCAAAGGAGCCCGTGTGGGTGAAGCAGTCCAGCACCCGCTTGCCCGGACAGAGACGGCGGATCGCCTGGCGGTTGTACTTCTGGTCCAGGAAAAAGCCGGTCTTCTGACCGTCCTGGACATCCACCAGGTAACGGACCCCGTTCTCTACGATCTTCACTTTCGTGTCAAAGGGCGCGCCGATGAAGCCTTTAAAGCGCTCCATCCCCTCCTGGAGGCGGACCTTGGCATCGCTGCGCTCGTAGATGCCCCGGATGTGGATCTGGTCCTCCTTAAGGACCTGGACCAGCTTTTCTAAGATGACTGGCTTTAGGCGGTCGATCCCCAGCGCCAGGGACTCCACCACCAGCACATCCGCAAATTTGTCGATCACGATCCCGGGCAGAAAGTCTGCTTCCCCGAAGATCAGGCGGCAGCTGGCGGTATCTACCACCGCCTTGCGGTATCCCCAGGCATCCCGGACCCGCTTTTCGATCAAAGCCTCATCTACCTTGACATCCTTGCGTCTGGTCATCATTCGGATCGCGATAGTAGAATGTAGATTGATAAAGCCCTGGCCTAAAGGATACCCATCAAAGTCCGTGACCTGGACCATATCGCCATTTTCATAGGCGCCTTCGATCTGGTCGATCTCATTATCATAGATCCAGGGTCCGCCGGCCTTTAGCGAACGGCCGGCTCCTTTTTTTATCTTTACAGTTGCTTGCGGCATAGTTTTTCCTTTCTGTTCGGTTTTATAGTGGATCGAGCTGTGGATAGTTTATCATAACAGGCGGGAGCGCGCTACTGTTTTTGGGTGTTGCAGGTAACTCTTTTGGCCAGTCTGTGAAAAGTGTCCGCTATAAAAACATTGTGCCCGCCCCTCAGATAAGGTATCATATATCTGAGAGGGCTTGGCGGAGTGTATCGCCGTTTCTTATGCTTGCGCATACGGTTCGAGAAGGAAGAGGAGGAGTGTCCATGACCATAAATGAGATCGCAGGGTTAGCCGGGGTATCCCGGGCGACGGTATCCCGGTATCTGAACCAGGGGTATGTGAGTGAAGAGAAGCGTGAGCGGATCCGGCAGGTGATCGATCAGACGGGCTATCAGCCCTCCAGCCAGGCCCAGACCCTCCGCACCAGAAAGACAAAGCTGATCGGGGTGATCATCCCGAAGATCGATTCCTATACGGTCAGCTGCATGGTCCAGGGGATCAGCCCGGCGCTGGCTAAGAGCGGCTACCAGCTCCTTTTGGCTAATGCGGAGGATGATGAGCAGAAGGAACTAGATCATCTGAAGCTGTTCCGGGAAGATCATGTGGACGGTGTGGTCTTGATCGGGACGATCTTTACAAGAAAGCATTTCCAGGTCTTAAAGGATTACCAGGTGCCGGTGGTCATCCTGGGGCAGCGTCTGTCCGTCTGTTCCTGTGTATACCAGGCTGACCGGGAGGCGGCCAAGGAGCTGGCAGGCCGCCTGCTGAGAAAAAGCCGGTGCCTCTGCTATGCCGGCGTTACCTTGAGAGATCAGGCAGTGGGCATGGACCGGCGGGAGGGGTTTATGGAGGCCTGTCTCGAGGCAGGGAGGACGGTGGAGGCAGGGCAGATGATGGAAGTGTCCTTCCATGTAGATTCCGGGCGGCGGGCGGCGGCCGACTTCCTTGCCCGGTACCCCGAGATGGATGGGCTGCTGTGCGCGACAGATGATATCGCGGTGGGGGCGATCCTGTATCTGAAACAGCAGGGGAAGCGGATCCCGGAAGATATCCAGGTAGCGGGCTTTGGCGATACCCTTATGGCTCAGATCGTAGAGCCGAACCTGACCACAGTCCATTACCATTACAAGACCAGCGGTGAGGAGGCCGCCCGGCTGCTGGTGGGGCTGCTGGAGGAGGAGACCAAAGTGCGCCGGGAATTAAAGATGGGATATGAGATCATGGAGCGGGGGTCCACCTTGTAGGATCTGTAGGATATGCCTAAAAACGTCCGGGCGGAATTGTCGATCATGCCGATTTACAAAGGCCGTGTGACCGCTTATGATAAATATATGAGAACGATACCACAAATGAACGGGTCGGAATGAACGTGGATCTGGCCGGTTATTTGGCGGAAGTCATGGAAAAGAACTGTTTTTGGTTTTGAGTTTGAGTGGGAACGATATCATTTGACAGGAGGAAGGACAGGATGAGCAAGGAGAACAGCAAAGGACAGAAAAAGGGCACAGCAGCAAAGACAGCAAAGACGGCAGCAAAAACGGAAACGGTGACAACAGCAGCAGGGACGTCAGCCGCGATAAAGAGCGAGCAGGCGGTCAAAAAAGCGGACACCGCAGTAGCGGCCACGGCAGCCGACACAGCCGCGGTCGCTGCGGCAGCGGACCGCGAAGGAGAGGAGGCTCTGTACAAGGCGCGTTTTGAGCGCCATCTGGATGAACTGAAATGGCTCTACATGGAGATGTATGGTAATGGATCCATGTTTGCGGAGCTGTGTGATAACCTCCATCGGTGCTACATGGAGCGGGACCAGTCGCTGAAGGCTCTGGACAGGAGCCGTGAGCTGGAGCCGGACTGGTATAAGAAGAATGACATGCTGGGCATGATGTTCTATATCGACAATTTTGCCGGGAACATGAAGGGCGTAGAGTCGAAGCTGGACTATCTGGAGAAGAGCAATGTGAACTATATCCATCTGATGCCCTTTTTGGATACCGTAGAGGGCCGTTCCGACGGAGGCTATGCCGTAGCTGATTTTCGGAAGGTCCAGGAGAAGCTGGGCACCATGGAGGACCTAGAGAGTCTTACGGCAGCCTGCCATGAGCGGAAGATCAATGTCTGCATGGATTTCGTGATGAACCACACCTCTGAGGACCATGAATGGGCTAAGCGGGCCCGTCAGGGAGAGGGTGAATATATGAGCCGCTACTTCTTCTTTGACAACTATGACATCCCGGCCCAGTATGAAAAGACCGTCCCCCAGGTGTTCCCCACCACCGCTCCCGGGAATTTTACCTGGCTGGAGGACACGGGCCATTATGTGATGACATCATTCTACCCGTATCAGTGGGACCTGAACTATAGAAATCCCAGGGTGTTCAATGAGATGATGTACAACTTCCTGTATCTGGCCAACAAGGGGATCGATATCGTCCGGATCGATGCCGTGCCTTATATCTGGAAGGAGCTGGGGACCCAGTGCCGCAATCTGCCCAGGGTCCACACGATCGTCCGGATGATGCGGATGATCGGGGAGATCGTCTGCCCTGGGATCCTCCTTTTGGGCGAGGTGGTGATGGAGCCGGAAAAGGTAGTGCCCTATTTCGGCACAGTGGAAAAACCGGAGTGCCATATGCTCTATAACGTGACCACCATGGCCACTACCTGGCATACAGTAGCGACAAAGGATGTGCGTCTGCTCAAGCAGCAGTTGGATACGGTGAACCGCCTGCCCAAGGAATATCTGTTCCTCAACTATCTGCGGTGCCATGACGACATCGGTTGGGGTTTAGACTACGAGACCTTAAAACGTGACGGGATGGAAGAGCGGCCCCATAAAAAGTATCTGAACGACTTTTTCCAGGGCTATACGCCGGGAAGCTGCAGCCGGGGCGAGCTCTATAATGCGGACCCTGTTACCGGGGATGCCCGGTTCTGCGGGACCACGGCTTCTATGTGCGGTATCGAGAAGGCCGGGTTTGAGCAGGACGAGGCGGCCATGGAAAAAGCGATCCGTCAGGATGTGATGCTCCACGCCTATATGTTCATGCAGTCCGGGATCCCGGTACTCTACAGCGGCGATGAGATCGGACAGGTGAACGACTATGCCTACAAGGACGATCCCAATAAGGCGGCCGATTCCCGCTATATCCATCGCGGTAAGATGGACTGGGAGCGGGCAGAAAGAGCGGATGACTGCTCGACAGTTGAAGGGCGGGTATTCCAGGCCTTAGACCGGCTGGAGAAGATCCGCAAGAGCGAGAAGGTCTTTATGTCCACGGCGGCGGCCTGGACGGTGGAGACCTGGGCACCTGGAGTGCTGTGCATCTGCAGAGCCTTTGAGGAGGATAAGCTGGTGGGACTGTTCAATTTCAGCGAAGAAGACCGGACCGCCCGCATCCATGAAACGGGAGAGTACATAGATCTGCTCTCCGGCAGGGAGATGGAAGCCTTGGAGGTGGATATTCCGGGATATGGGTTCTATTATCTGAAAAAGAAGGAAGAATGAGAGGCAGGCTGACGGCGCGGTCTATAACACCGAAGGGCGGGAGCATAGAGCCGATAGAAAACAGAACGGCATAAAAAAGAGGAGCCTTTGAGTGGAAAAACCGGTCATGGCAGGAAACCGTCCAGCGCTGTTTCCCGGTCATGATCGGTTTTTTGTTTTATCCTGACAAGGGGGGCACGCCTTGTGCTCAGATCATAGATAATGCCGCTTCATCTGCCACCAGAGTCACATCTTTGTGGAGCTGCAGGATGGAGGCAGGTACCTGCGGGGTGATCGGACCAAAAAAGGCTTCCTTTACTGCCTTTGCCTTATCCGCGCCGCTGACCACCAGAAGGACCTTCCTTGCCTGCATGATCGCCCGTATCCCCATGGTATAGGCCTGACGGGGCACGTCGTCGGCGGAAGCGAAGAAACGGCGGTTTGCCTGGATGGTGGACTCGGTCAGATCCACGCAGTGGGTCTCGGCGGTAAAGGTATCCGCCGGTTCATTAAAGCCGATATGGCCGTTGTGGCCCAGGCCTAAAAGCTGTAAGTCGATCCCGCCCACATCTGCGATGGTCTGCTCGTGGATCTGACAGGCCTTCTCGCTGTCCGCCTCTGTTCCGTCCGGCACAAAGGTGCGCTGGATATCGATGTTGACCTTGCTGAACAGATGCTGATCCATAAAGTGGCGATAGCTCTGGTCGTTATCCCCGGACAGCCCCTTGTATTCATCCAGGTTCACGCTGGTCACCTTGGAAAAGTCCAAGGCGCCGTTCTCATACCAGGCTACCAGCTGTGCATAGGTGCCGACCGGTGAGGAGCCGGTGGCGAGCCCCAGGACACAGTCCGGCTTCATGATGATCTGGGCAGCCAGTACGGCGGCGGCTTTTTGGCTCATATCGTGGTAATCCTTTGCTCTGATGATATTCATTTTTTACTCCCTTTCTATATTTATGTTATAAGGCAGACCGTGCCGGGCGCGGCCGGATCCGGAGGAAAAAGGCTGCCTTGTGAGCAGCCTATGCCAGGATCTCCCGCACCGCCGTCTTGCAGCGGTGTCTTACATAATAGCATACAACATCTTTACATCTTTCACAGCATCTTTTTCATCTCATCTGCCACAAATTGGACTTTCGTACCGATGATGACCTGGACGGAGGTCTTGCTGGGACGCATGATGCCGGCTACGCCTGCGGACTTGATCTTTTTTTCGTCGATCTGGGTATAGTCCCTGATCTCCAGGCGGAGACGGGTGATACAGTTATCCAGCGAGGTCACATTTCCTTTCCCGCCGAGACCTTCCAGGATGACCGATGCCACCTGGGTGAAGTCATCATTGGCAAGGACGGCTTTCATCTCTGCATCCAGATCCTCGTCCTCCCTTCCCGGGGTCTTCAGATCCAGTTTTACGATCACGGCCCGGAAAAGGACAAGATAGATCGCGGCGACGGCCAGGCCGATGGGGATGAGCATCCAGGTGTTCAGGGCAGCAGGCAGTTTCGCGCAGAGTACCCAGTCGACGAAACCGCCGCTGAAGGTAAAGCCTGCCCGGACCGGGAGCATAGCACAGATCGCACAGACGATGCCGGTCAGGAGTGCATGGAGCACATAAAGGACAGGTGAGAGGAACATGAACGCAAACTCAAAGGGCTCGGTGACACCGGTCAGGAAAGAGCAGAGAGCCGCAGCGCCCAGAAGGCCGGCCGCTTCTTTTTTCTTGGCGGGCTTTGCGGTGAGGTACATGGCCAATGCGCCGGCCGGAACGCCGAACATCATGACCGGGAAGAAGCCGGTCATATACTGGCCGGTCTGCCCCAGGATGGCTTCCGACACATCGTAGCCGCCCATCCCCCAGAATTTATAAAGATCGGCGATGCCTACCGCGTCAAACCAGAACACCGAGTTCAATGCGTGATGGAGGCCAAACGGGATCAGCAGACGGTTGAAGAAGCCGTAGATCCCGACGCCGACCGCGCCTGTGGCCGCGATGGCCGTGCCAAAAGCCACCAGTCCGCCGTAGAGGATGGGCCATACAAAGAACAGGATGATGCTCACCAGGATGGTGACGCTGGCGGTGACGATGGCCACGCTCCGCTTTCCGCTGAAGAACGAGAACGCATCCGGGAGCCGGGTGCTCTTGAACTTATTGTAACATGCCGCGCCTACCAGGCCGGTCAGGATACCGATGAACTGGTTCCCGGCGATCTTGGAGAAGGCGACGTTTGCTTCCTTGCCGGTGAACATCTCGACCGCGCCGGGCGAGAGCAGTGTGGTCACCATCAGGTAGGAGACCATGCCGGCCAATGCGGCGGTGCCGTCATTGTCATCGGACATGCCTACCGACACGCCGATCACGAACAAGATCGCCATATTGTCGATCAGGGCAGAACCCGCCTTGCAGAGAAATGCGGCGATCACGTTCCCACTGCCCCATCCGGCCGGATCGATCCAATAGCCAAGCCCCAGCATGATGCCGGCGACCGGCAGACATGCTACGGGGAGCATCAAGGACTTTCCTAGTTTTTGCAGATACTTCATCATACGACAAACCCCCTTGTCTTTTGAGGGCGCTTTGAGAGCGCCATGCCTATGGCCTTGCCCTGGCAGCAAGGCGAATGCTCCTTCCTGGCGCCGACCGGGACGGCCGGTCCAGTCTGTTGTTCCTTGATTATAGCAAGATGCATGTAATAAGTCAACAGATTTATCTGAAACGCTGTCGATCTGTTTGGCCTGAATGCATTTTTGGATAAAAAATAGTATAGTATGCATAAAAGATAAAGAGGGGTTGCTTTTTTGTTTTGGAGAGATCTGCAAACATATTCCCGGGCTGATCTGAATATGATGTAAAAAACATTTTCAGGGGGCTAACCTTGAAGGAGTATATCGAAGAGCGTGCGGTGGCCATAGCCAATTACATCATAGACCACAATGCAACGGTGCGGCAGACGGCGAGAAAATTTGGGATCAGTAAGTCCACAGTCCACAAGGATGTGACCGACCGCCTGGAGCATATCAACCCCTCGCTGGCGGCCCAGGCGAGGATCGTGCTGAACGTGAACAAATCCGAACGCCATATCCGGGGCGGTCTGGCCACAAAGGAAAAATATCAGCACAGACTCCAGATCTGCAGCAGGGAGGAAGAGTAGATCTTAGAGAGCCATTCGCGGGAGTGGCTCTTTTTTCTATGGCGGAGCGTAGGCTGCTGTATAGATGCAGGCGTATGACCGGTCACCCGTTTGCATCCGGAGCGGACCATCTGAGACCTATCTCTGCGATAGGATCCTCTTGGCGCGGGTGTGATCGGTAACCTGTCATCTCGGCCTCAAGTTAATGAAAAGATAAAACGATCGATTTTATCCATAAGATGTGATAGTATGCTTGTAAAGGGCTGTCTGATCAGATGCGCTCATAGAAGAAGGAGGAGCTTATGGAGAAGAGAGAGATAGAGCATAAAAAAGTCAACTACAAACTGCACATCGCCTACGACGGCACTCGCTATCACGGCTGGGAGCGGCAGCCGGGCAGGCCCATGACGATCCAGGGCAAGCTGGAGGATGTCCTGTCCAGGATGACGGGGACGGAGGTAGAGGTGATCGGAGCCGGGCGGACCGACGCGGGCGTCCATGCCCGGGGGATGGTGGCCAATGCTCATCTTTTGACCGATATGTCTCCCAAGGAGATACTAGACTATATGAACCGCTATCTGCCGGAGGATATCTGCGTCCAAAAGGTAAAAAAGGCCTCAGACCGATTCCACAGCCGATATAACGCCACGGGAAAGACCTATCGCTATACCTGCTATGTGGGTGGTCTGAAGCCGGTCTTTGACCGAAAGTATGTGTATATCCTGGACGAGCTGCCGGATATCGAAAAGATGCGCGAGGCGGCAGAGTATTTGATGGGGACACATGATTTCATGAGCTTTTGCCATAACCCTAGGATGAAAAAGTCCACGGTCCGCAAGGTAGACAAGATCCAGATCCAGAGGAAACAGGACTATCTCACCTTCACCTACCATGGGACAGGCTTTCTGCAGTATATGGTGCGGATCATCACCGGGACCCTTTTAGAGGTGGGGATGGGAAAACGCACCCCGGACAGCATGAAAGGACTGTTGGAAGCCAGGAACAGATCCCTGGCAGGCGCCACAGCGCCTCCCCAGGGTCTGTGCCTCATGGAGGTGGAGCATGGAGGGTGAGAAGGAGGGCTAGCGCAGGGAATCAAACTCCTCGCAGATCTCCTGAGAAGGGGGAGCGGTCATCAGGGATACGGCCACGATAAAGGCGGAGGCCACGATAAAGGCGGGCAGCAGCTCATAGATGTTCCACACGCCGCCAAGGGGCTTCACGCCGTATTTCCAAACAAATACCATCACGCCGCCGGCCACCATGCCCGCCAGGGCGCCGGCAAGGTTCGTGCGCTTCCAGAACAGAGAGAACAGCATGATCGGCCCAAAGGAGGCGCCGAAGCCGGCCCATGCAAAGGAGACGATGGTGAAGACGGAGCTGTCCGGGTCCCAGGCCAGGAAGATGCCCACCAGAGCGATCCCGGCCACGGTCAAGCGGGCTGCGGTCATGGAGGTCTTTGTATCCATCCGGATCTTTAAGAAATCCTGGAGCAGGTTCTGGGATACGCCGGAGGCCGCCGTTAATAGCTGGGAGTCTGCCGTGGACATGGTACAGGCTAAGATCCCGGCCAGGACGATCCCGGCGATGATGGACAGGAATAAGCCGTTGCGTCCCAGAAGGTCGGCCAGGCGGATCACTATAGTCTCCGCTTCAGCGCTGCTGGCGAACCGGTCGATCTTTCCGGCCACGGATACGCTGTAGCCGATGATCCCGATCAAGATCGCCACGAACATGGAGATCACCACCCAGATCGAAGCGATCCGGCGGGAAAGGGACAGCTTTTTCTCATCCTCGATCGCCATAAAGCGGAGCAGGATATGGGGCATCCCGAAATAGCCAAGCCCCCAGGCAAAGGTAGAGCAGATGGAGATAAAGCCGTAGGGGGAGGAAGTGCCGGAGGCCATATCATGGAGCTGGGTCATGGAGAGATACCCGCTCAAGGACTGGGCGTTCTGGGCCACGGCGCTCCATCCGCCGGCGATGCTGACCCCGTAGAACACGATCGCCACCAGCGCGATGCTCATGACGATGCTCTGGATCAGATCTGTGGTGGATACCGCCATAAAACCGCCCATGACCGTATAGCCTACGATGATCACGGCACCGATCAGCATGGACAGATGATAATCCATACTGAAAAGGCTGCTGAACAGAGTCCCCACCGCCTTAAATCCCGATGCGGTGTAGGGGATAAAGAAGATCAGGATGATGACCGCTGCGATGCAGGACAGGATGCTCTTCTCGTCCCGATAGCGTTTGGAAAAAAAGTCCGGGATCGTGATCGCGTTGCAGGCGATCGAATAGCGGCGCAGCCTTTTGGCCACGATCAGCCAGTTAAGATAAGTACCGACGGCAAGACCGATGGCCGTCCAGCCCGCATCAGCGATACCGGTCAGGTATGCCACACCGGGAAGGCCCATCAGGAGCCAGCTGCTCATATCCGATGCCTCGGCGCTCATGGCCGTCACTAGGGGCCCCAGCTTCCGTCCGCCCAGATAGAAATCGTCGGTGGAAGCGCCGCTCCCCTTTTTGCTGAAATAAAAGCCTACATAGAGCATCCCGGCCAGATAAAGGATGATCGCGGCCAGGATACCAAACTGTGCGCTCGTCATAATAAGTCCTCCTAAGAAGTGAGATCCTGCCCGTTTTCGGGCAGGGGTAAAAAATAGCTACGGAGGGCATTATAGCACAAGCAAAGATAGACTGCAATGCAGAATGATGTATAGACTATATACTATACGATAAAGAGATAGATATGCCAGAAAGCTTAGATCTAAGCATAAAAATGACTAGACGATACATGAGATAAAATCTATACAAAAATTGTTCGATGAAAAAACAAACGCTGTGCCGCCAGTCAAGGCAGGAAGCTGCTCAAAAAACTGGGAAGCACCCGGCTGCTGTACTGGCGGAGGGAGTATTCGCCTCCTAAGAGGCACCAGTCGTAGAGCAGGGCCCGCTCGCACAGCGCATAGAGCTTGACCATCTCGCTGACGCTGGAGGCCGTGCTCAATTGCCCGGCAGCCTGTCCCCGGGCGATGATCTTCCGCAGCAGCTTATAGTAGATCCGGTCGTGGTCCAGAAGATGCTTTTCCCCGTTGGTGATCAGCTGGGTGGACAGGAGCCTTGTGAGCAGGTCGATCGAGATGCTGTTCTCGATCATCCCGAACAGCTCGCTGTTTAAGTACAAGAGCGTGTCCATAGCCGGAAGATCCGGGTCCAGCGCCTCCATCAACGCTTCATATTTCTCATCAAAGAGTGTGCTCAAGGTGCTGAGCAGCGCATCCTTTCCGTCAAAATAGTGGTAAAAAGAACCCTTGGAGGTCTTGGAGAGCTCGATGATCTCCTCCACAGTCGTATCTTCATACCCCTGTTCATAAAACAATCTCCATGCGGCGCTGACGATCTTTCCGCGTGTGTTCCGCGCATTCTTTTTAGCCATAAGACATCCTTTCTTTAGGGAGGCGGTCCGTTTGGACGGATGTGGGTGTGGATAGTGACTCCAGTATACCATGCCCCGTTGTATTTTGCACATATGTATTGCGCTCCTCTGCAAAATATGTTATTGTAAGTAGGCTGTTTTTACAGGCTATCCGCGGCAGACTCTCCAACAGAGCATACTTACCGCATAATTTCCCATCCCCATGAATATCCTGATATAAACCGGCCTGCGCTTTGCCTTGGATCGGATACCCGACAGTGGTCGTCTGCGCTCCGCCAGATCGGGCAGAGGCATACCCGGAAAATATGAGGAGGATATCAGGATGAGGAGAGTCATGGATCGAAAGCTTTTTTTGTGGCTGATGCTGCTTGTTGCCTGGGTGTTCATCGTGCGGTGCCTGAGCGGCTGCAGTGTGGGAAAAGATGACGGGGGAAAGGTGCGCGATCTGGAATTTACGGTCGTGGGGGATGCTGAAGTGCCTGCGGAGCTGATGAAGACCATCGAGGAGAAAAAGGGGAGCAACTTTAAGCTGACCTTCTCTGACGGCCAGGGTCTCTACATCGTGAACGGATATGGTGAACAGCCGAGCGGGGGCTACAGCATCTGTGTTGATGCACTTTACCTGACGGAGAACTCCATCGTGATCGATACGGAGCTGAAGGGGCCGGAGAGCAGCGAGGAGGCGGGGACGGAAAAGTCCTATCCCTATATCGTAGTGAAGACCGAATACTTAGAAGAGCCGGTGGTGTTCCAGTGATGGGGCCGTCTGTCCGGTCAGGCCCGGTCTTTTTGAGCGGGCGGTAAGGGAAGATCTGCTGGGACGGTCGGAGACGATCGGCATAAGATAAGAGAAAGAGCGATAGAGAGACACAAAAGGAGGCAGAACATGATCTTAAAGGATATCTGGCTGGATGTAAAAGCTGTGCAGGCCCGCGATCCTGCGGCGAGGAGCGCACTGGAGGTGCTGCTCTTGTACCAGGGCATCCATGCGCTGATCTGGCACAGGTTCGCCCATTGGTTTTATACCCATAAGCTGTTCTTCATCGCCAGGCTGATCTCCCAGATAAGCCGTTTCTTCACGCTGATCGAGATCCATCCCGGCGCGCAGCTGGGACATGGCATCCTGATCGACCACGGCTGCGGCGTGGTGATCGGGGAGACTACGGTGGTAGGGGATAACTGTACGATCTACCAGGGCGTGACCCTGGGCGGTGTGGGGCTAGAGAAGGGCAAGCGCCATCCTACCCTGGGAAATAATGTGACGGTGGGCTGCGGCGCCAAGATCTTAGGGGCCTTTGAGGTGGGCGATAACTGTGCGATCGCGGCCAATGCGGTGCTCTTAAAGCCATTGGAGGATAATGTGACCGCGGCAGGGATACCGGCCCGGCCGGTGAAAAAGGATGGGGTGCGGATCCCCACAGGCCGGGTGGTCCAGTCAGAGGCGATCGAGCAGATGCAGGAGCGGATCGTCAGCCTGGAAAAAGAGCTGTATGAGCTGCAGCAGAAGCTGGAGCAGCAGACAGGAGAGCTCCGGCATAGCTGACCGTAAAAAGGAGAAAAGCGTTCCATGAGCGGCAGGCCCAAAAAAGGGGCCTGCCCTTTTTGCTCTTTCCTGCATGATAGCCGTACCTTTTGCATACACTTTTCTATAGAAAAGAGGAAGGCGGGCAATGAGCGCATGGAATTAGTAAAGAGACAGATACATATGAACCGGATGAAGGGCAGGGCCTCCACCCAGATCACCATGGATGACGACTTTATCGTTCCGGATACCATGGATGATATGGAGCAGGTCCTTTTAGAGACGGGCGATATCCTGGTGGAATCGGTAAAGCCTATGGAGGAGAGGGTGCAGCTGAAGGGAAAGCTGGACTTTCAGGTGCTGTATCGGAGGGAGGGGGGCGGACTGCAGACTCTGGCGGGACAGATCCCCTTTGAGGAGACGGTCAATGTATCCGGTCTGGAGGAAAAGGATGATGTGAGCGTCAGCTGGAGCCTGGAGGACCTAAAAGCAGATATGATCCATTCCAGGAAGCTGGGCATGATGGCGCTGATCAGCTTTTTGGTCCAGGCGGAGACCCTGGCCCAGGAGACGGCTGCTTCAGATGTGGACATGGAGCCGGGGGAGGAGATCCAGGTGCGCACCGAGCAGGTGGAGATCGCGTCGATCGCCCTTAAGCGCCGGGACACCTTCCGGATCCAGGAGGAGATCGCCCTTCCCGCCAATAAGCCAAATGTGGACCGACTCCTGTGGAAGGAGATGGGGCTGAGGGGCGTGAACACCCGGGCCATGGACGGGGCGCTCTATATCAGCGGCGATCTGATGCTCTTTTTGCTCTACGAAGGAGAAGGGGAGGATACGCCTGTCCAGTGGCTGGAGGAGAGCATCCCCTTTTCCGGCGAGCTGGAGCTTCCAGAGAGCAAGGAAGAGATGGTCTCTATGGTCAATGTGCGGATCGCGCACAAGGATCTGGAGGCGAAGCCGGATCACGACGGCGAGATGCGGGGATTTGATGTGGATGTGGTGCTGGATCTGGATATCCGTCTATATCAGGAGGAAAAGGCAGATCTTTTAGGCGATATCTATTCCACCAGAGAGGAGCTGCAGCCAGTCACCCAGACGGCAAGGTTCCAGCAGATCCTGGCGAAGAACGACTGTAAATGCAAGGTGGCGGAAAAAATCTCCCTGAACGGAGAGCGGTCCGTGCTCCAGATCTGCAGGAGCGACGGGGCGGTAAAGCTGGATGAGGTCACGGTCCAGGAGGATGGGCTTTTGCTGGAGGGGGTACTGGAGGTCTCGCTTCTCTATCTGACCAGCGACGACAGCGCGTCGATCCAGGCGGAGAGTTTTCCGCTGCCCTTCCAGTGCAGCGCCAGTGTAGCCGGAGTGACCGAGGAGAGCATCTACCAGGTGATCCCCGGCGTGGAACAGATGACCGCAGTGATGATGGGCGGGAACGGCGTGGAGATCAAGGCCCAGATCGATCTGGAGATCCTGGTGCAGGAGCCGTTGGAGCAGCCGGTGATCACCGGGGTGGAGCGGCAGCCTCTGGATATGGAAAAGCTCCAGAAGCTTCCGGGGATCGTGGGCTATATCGTGCAGCCGGAGGACGATCTGTGGAAGATCGCGAAAAAATTCCACACCACCATGGACACGGTGATGCACGCCAACGATCTGGCAGAGGAGACGGTAAAGCCCGGGCAGAAATTGATCCTGGTAAAAGAGATCGGAAACACGCACAATTTTCCCAGATCATGATATACTAACAGTATCTCCTGCTTTGATCTGCAAAAGAGGGCGGTCAGGATCTTTTGGGCCACAGCCCTGGCAGATATCCGCCGGGAGCTCCTTGCTGGCAGAGCCGCAGGGCTCCTGGCGCAGCGTTTGCTTTTGTGGGGCGCATCCAGCTGGTGCTTTTTCATAGATCACAGATAGTCTTATCTGGGCGGCTGCGGCGTATTGCAATGCGTCGATGCCGTTTACATAGCGAGGCGGAGGGCTTAAGGGGCCGCCTGGGGCAGAGAAAGGAAAATGAGAGATATCGATGAGGACAAAAGAGCAAGATGGAGAGGGACGGGACGGAAAAGAGCAGAATGTGACCTATCTCTTAAGATGTGCGGACGGGACCCTTTACTGTGGGTGGACAAACCATCTGGACAGACGGCTGAAGGCGCATAATGCTGGGAAGGGAGCGAAATACACGAAGAGCCGCAGGCCGGTGGAGCTGGTCTATCATGAGGTCTTTGCCACCAAGAGGGAGGCCATGGTCCGGGAGGCGGCGATCAAAAAGCTGAGCAGAAAAGAAAAGGAGCGGCTGATCCGAGGATGACAGCGGCTCCATGTTTTCGTTAGCCTCAGGCCACGAACTGGTACATCATGATATAGTGGCACAGGCTCCCGCCCATGACGAACAGGTGGAAGATCTCGTGGGAACCGAAATTTTTGTGCCGGGAATTGAACAGAGGCAGCTTTAGCGCATAGATGACGCCGCCTAAGGTGTAGATGATCCCGCCGGCCAGCAGCCAGCCGAAGCCTGCCCGGGGGAGTGCGTGGACGATGCGGGTGAACGCCAGGACGCATACCCACCCCATGGCGATGTAGAGCAGGGAGGAGAACCATTTGGGACAGGTGATCCAGAAGGCCTTGATCAGGATGCCTGCGGCGGCGATCCCCCAGACCAGCGCCAGCAGATCCCAGCCGGTCTTGTCGCCCAGCACGATCATGCACACCGGGGTGTAGGTCCCTGCGATCAGGATAAAGATCATCATGTGATCCAGCTTCCGCAGCATCTTGTTCACCTTCGGCGAGATATCCAGGGTGTGATAGATCGTGCTGGCGGCATATAATAAGATCATGCTGCACATAAAGATCGACAGTGCGGTGATGTGGAGCTGTCCCGGCTCCCTGGATGCCTTTATGAGCAGCGGGGATGCAGCGGCGATCGCCCCGACCATGGCCACAAAATGCGTGATGGCGCTGCCGGGATCTTTGATCGAAAATGTAGTGGCATTTTTCATATGCGATACCTCCTCATTGATAGATATAATGATAACTATTATATATAGTATTAAAAACTACATAGCGATGTTTATAACACTATACCATTGGCGGGCCAGATATGCAAGTGTTTTCACAGTTATTTTAGAAAGATCGGCATTTTAACAAGGAGCTCGTCATCCTGAGGCCAAAGGAGGGAACATGCTGAACATACTTTACGAGGACCGGGAGATCATCGTTGTGGAAAAACCTTCCGGGGTGGAGGCCCAGTCCTCCGGAGGTTTTGCGCCGGATATGGTGAGTCTGCTCCAAAACCACATCATGAGCGGTCAAAAGGGGAAAAAGGGAAAGATATCCACAGAGTTATCCACAGATCGGGGAAAACTATCCACAAAACAGGTGGATAAACAGGCGCAAAAGTCAGTGGGGACACAGCCGCCCTACATTGCTGTTATCCACAGACTGGATAAACCTGTATCTGGGGTGATGGTCTATGCAAAGACCAGAAAAGCGGCTGCCGGCTTGAGCAGGCAGCTCCGGGACGGAGCGATCGACAAGACTTACCTGGCAGTGATCTGTGGAAAACCTGTGGATAATGTGGGTAACTTTGTGGATCACCTGCGAAAAGAGGGAAAAACCAACTGCTCCGTGATCGTGGATAAAGCGGACCCGGAGGGAAAACGGGCGGCTTTGGCCTATCAAGTGCTGCAGACGGTGCAGAGAGAGCAGGAGCTGACCCTGGTGCAGGTCCATCTAGAGACTGGGCGGCATCACCAGATCCGGGTCCAGTTCGCCGGCCGCGGTCTGCCTTTGTGGGGCGATAACCGGTATAACCCGGATCTTGCCTCCGGAAAGCGCCGGGGGACGATCGCTCTGTGCGCATGGAAGCTGTCCTTTACCCACCCGGTTTCGGGAAAGAAGATGGATTTCCAGATAGATCCAAAGGAGGGCGCTTTTGCCTGGTTTGACCGGAAAATGGAAGGAGATAAAGGTCGGGCGGATGTATAGGATAAGCTCTTGGACGCATACTAGGAAGGTACAAAAGAAGTACAGATCAGGAAACAGGTGAGTCCATGGGAGTGCCGAATAAGAAACTGAAGAAATTACTCATGACAACAGGGATCGCGATGGGGGTAACGGCAGTGTTTAAATACCTGCTCCCCCTTGTGCTCCCTTTTTTCATCGCCCTGGGGCTGGCGGCGGCCCTTCGGCCTTGGGCGCTGAAGATCCAGGAAACGCTGTCCTTTACCTGGAACGGGCGTCGTTTCCGCCTGCCTCTTGGTGTGCTGGGCGGTATCCTGCTGCTGGGCGGGATCTTTCTGTTCCTCCTGCTCCTCTATATCGGAGGGGGTAAGCTCCTGCGAGAGGGAAAGCAGCTCGTCCGTGAGCTGCCTGCTTTCTCCCAGGAGGCGGATATCCTCTTGACAGACTGGTGTGAAAAGCTGGAGACCGCTTTTCATCTGGAAGGGGGGCACGGGGTGCGCTTTGTCCGCCAGCTCTTAAAGGACGGGATCAGCCAGGCTGCATCCGCTGTGATGCCCTATGTGATGGGAAATTCCATGGTTTGGATGAAAGCTGCCGTTAAGGTGCTGGTGTTCCTTGTAGTCCTTTTCTTCGGGACTGTGTTGGCCCTCCAGGAAGAAAAGGAGATCCGCAGCTACTTTAAGCGCTCTGTATTCCGCCAGGAATATGTGGAGATGGGGCGCATCCTGCGGGTGGTAGGAGCTGCCTACGGAAAGACCCAGCTCCTGATCCTGGCCGGCACGATCGCCATCTGTATGGCCGGCTTATTCCTCTTAAAAAATCCGTACTACGGTCTGTTGGGCATCCTGATCGGTCTTTTAGACGCCCTTCCCTTTATCGGCACCGGAACGATCCTCTTTCCCTGGGCACTGGTCTGCTTCCTGCAGGGGAAGGTTGGGAGAGGCCTCCTGCTCCTTTTGATCTACCTCTTCTCCTATTTCCTGCGCCAGCTGATGGAAGCCCGCGTCATGGGGAAGAAGGCGGGGCTCTCGCCCTTCCTCACCTTGGCGGCGGTCTATGTGGGGATACAGCTCTATGGGATACTGGGGGTGGCGCTGGGGCCGCTGGAGTTTTTGATCATCCGGGAATCGGTGGAGGTCTAGGGCCGGCGGACGCCCATCAGGAACCAGTTGACGCAAGAAAAAAGAAAAGCTATACTGGAAACGTAGCTCTGGCATGTATCGGCTCCGGCTCTGCAGGCGGGGCCGATGCACTTGTACGGCATAGGAGAGGGCTGCAGAAAGGCTGACCGATAAGATGGACTTATTTGATCATATGAGAGAGAAGGCGAAGGAGACGGAAGCGCCTTTGGCCTCCAGACTTCGCCCACGGACCTTAGATGAGGTGGTGGGGCAGCAGCATATCGTGGGAAAGGATAAATTGCTGTATCGGGCGATCAAGGCGGATAAGCTGGGCTCGATCATCTTCTACGGGCCGCCAGGGACGGGAAAGACCACCCTGGCCAAGGTGATCGCCAATACCACCAGTGCAAAGTTTCGGCAGATCAATGCCACTGTGGCCGGGAAAAAGGACATGGAAGCGGTGGTGAAGGATGCACAGGACGCATTGGGGATGTATGGAAGGAAGACGATCCTCTTTGTAGACGAGATCCACCGTTTTAATAAGGGCCAGCAGGATTATCTGCTGCCCTTTGTGGAGGACGGCACGCTGATCTTGATCGGGGCCACCACGGAGAACCCCTATTTTGAGGTGAACGGTGCGCTCCTGTCCCGGTCCCGGATCTTTGAGCTGAAGCCTCTGGACAAGGAGGATATCAAGACCTTGATCTGCCGAGCGGTCTATGACAAGGAGCGGGGGATGGGGGCTTATGACGGTCTGATCGACGAGGATGCGGCGGAGTTTTTGGCGGATGTGGCGAACGGGGATGCCCGTGCTGCCTTAAATGCGGTGGAGCTGGGGCTTTTGACCACAGAGCGGTCTGCGGACGGGAAGATCCACATCGATCTTACGGTAGCCCAGGAGTGCATCCAGAAGCGGGCGGTCCGCTATGACAAGGACGGGGACAACCATTACGACACGATCTCCGCATTTATCAAGAGCATGCGGGGATCGGATCCGGATGCGGCGGTCTACTACCTGGCCCGGATGCTCTATGCCGGGGAGGATATCAAATTCATCGCCAGGAGGATCATGATCTGCGCCGCGGAGGATGTGGGCAATGCGGACCCGCAGGCGATTTGTATGGCGGTGGCGGCCGCCCAGGCGGTGGAGAGGATCGGGATGCCGGAGGCCCAGATCATCCTTTCCCAGGCGGTCTCCTATGTGGCCACGGCGCCGAAGAGCAACGCGGCCTGCAACGCGATCTTTTCGGCCGCAGAGGCGGTGCGCGCCAGACGGACGGAGGCGGTGCCCGCACATCTTATGGACAGCCATTACAAGGGATCTAAGAAGCTGGGGCGGGGGCTGGGCTATCTTTATGCCCATGACTACCCCGGACATTATGTGGAACAGCAGTATCTCCCGGACAGCCTGGTGGGGACCTCCTTTTATGAACCCTCGGACAATGGCTATGAAAAGCAGATCAAAGCCCATATGGCTTACCTGAAGGAACTGGTAAAAGGTCAGCCAAAGCCTTGCGCTGCAAAAGAAGGACAAAAGAGCATAAAGGCATAAGGGTCTGCAAAAGAGAGAAGGAGTTTGAAGAGCAGGATGAGCGAAGGAAAAAGATACATAGATGGAGCCAGAAGGAACGGGCCTCACCGGATGCTGGTGATCTCCTGGGATGCGGTGGGGAGCCGGGACCTGGCGTTCTTGGAGACATTGCCCCATTTTAAACAGTTTTTGGAACGGGCGGCAGGATGCGGGGAGGTGAAGAGCGTCTGCCCCAGCCTGACCTACCCGGCCCATGTGAGCATCGTGACCGGTAAGCTGCCCCTCCACCACGGCGTGGTGGGGAATTACCGGCTCCAGCCCGGGCGGAAAGCTCCGGACTGGTTCTGGCAGCGGCGTTTTGTCCGGGGGACCACTCTGTACGACGAGGCCAGGAGAGCAGGCCTTCGGACCGCGGCCCTTTTGTGGCCGGTGACAGGCGGCGCGAAGATCGCTTATAACCTGCCGGAGGTCTGGGCGAACCGCCCCTGGGAGCATCAGCTGACGGTCTCCCTGCGCAATGGGACGCCCTGGTATGAGATGGATCTGTTCCGCCGGTTCGGCCACATGATCGACGGGGTGCGTCAGCCCATGCTGGATGATTTTGTCCAGGCGTCCCTCCTCCACACGCTGCGGTCCTATGGGCCGGACCTTACGCTGGTGCATCTGACCGATGTGGACACGAACCGCCATGACCACGGCGTGGGATCGAAGGAGGCAGAAGCCGCATTGCTGCGGCTGGATGCGCGTTTGGGCCAGGTCCTGGAGCTTTTGGAGGAGCTGGGAGGTGAGGAGACGGTCGATGTGGTCCTTTTAGGCGATCATTACCAGAAGGATGTGGACCGGGTCCTGTACCCCAACTACCATATCGTGGAAAAGGGCTGGGCGGAGCGCAGAAATGGCGGTCTGTGCAGATGGAAGGTAGCGGCCCAGAGCTGTGACGGAGCCTGCTACATCTATGTGAAGGACCGGCAGGATAAGGAGCTTATGCTCCGGGTGGCAGAGTGGCTGCGGGAGTGGAAGCGCAGGCCCGGCTCCGGGGTCCGAACTGTCTATACCAGGCGGCAGGCCAGGGATAAGGGAGCCGATCCAAGATGCGCGTTCATGCTGGAGGCAGAGGAGGGCTTTTACTTTAAGAACGGCTGCTCAAAGCCCATGGCAGAGGCATCGGAGGATATCAGGATACATAGGGGCGCCCACGGTTATGATCCGGACAGCCCCGGCTACGGGACCTTTTTCTTCGCCGCGGGACCCTCTTTTAAGCCAGGCGCTCGGGTCTCTCAGATGTACCTGATCGACGAGGGGCCGACCATGGCCAGGGCTCTGGGGCTGGAACTGGAGGACGCGGACGGCGCGGTGATCGACTCATTATTGCGGTCCACCTCTTAAGATATGGGATGACCGGCTGGACACTGGCCGCGCCCAGTAACCCCAAGTCGTTTTACCTATATGAAAAAACAAAAATCCCTTTACTTTCATAGTATAGGAGGAGTATAATGGGTGCATCGGGAAAAGAAGAGGCTACGCCTTTCTTTTTCTTCTGCACCCGATCGATAATCTCGTATCGATCCTAGATCTGAAAGAAATCCCCATTACATTTATCATTAAGGATAAGGACGAACATGTCTGCGAAAGGATGTTGCTGTCGATGCTGGAGCGATAGCATTCTGTTTTTTTAGCGGTGCTTGTTCGCAAAGGCGCTCTGCAGGGTAGGATATAGGTCGTGACAACACGATCGATAACGGTAGGTGATAGAAAAGAAAGATAGATCCACAGGTCTTGTTGTCAGCTGGCCTGGGGTCGGACAAGGAGTAAGGATGGATGAAAGATTGGATGCCCTCTCTTTAAGTGAGCTGAAGGAGATGGCAAAGGAAAAAGGATTAAAGGGCATCAGCAGCCTGCGGAAAGCGGAGCTGGTGGGATTGCTCAGTCAGGCGGAAGGGGGGGGCGAGGCCCCTGCAAAGGCCCAGAGCGAAGGGCGGTCAAGACAGCAGAGAGCAGAGGGAGCGGCCGTAAAAAACGATGGACCGGTGAGGACGGGAGAGGTGGTGAAGGCCAGCGGAGAAGAAAAGCCGGAGATGCCGGCGAAGGCCGGCGCAGTAGAGAAGCCGGAGATGCCGGAAGCGCCGATCCGATCCAATGGACAGGGAAGAGCGGAGAATATGGGACGCCGTGAGGGCGCTCCTTCCAGACGGGATGGTGCGAACCCGCGTCAGGGGGGCCGCGCGGACGGCAGGAACATACGGGTAGTGAACCGTTATGGGAACAGCCAGGGCTATCAGGGCCGGGGGCACGGGCAGGATCAATCCAGGAACCAGGATAGCGGAGGCCGCGGACAGGATATGGGCAGGAGCCAGGAGGGCGGAAGCCGCGGCCAGGACCTGTCCAGAGGGCAGGAGAACGGAAGCCGCAGCCAGGATCTGTCCAGAGGGCAGGAGAACGGAAGCCGCAGCCAGGATATGAACAGAGGCCAGGAGAGCGGAAGCCGCGGCCAGGAAAATGGTGAGCGCGGTCAGACCGCCATGCGGGGGCAGGAGCCTGTCGGCCGCGGGGCAGCGCCCCAGGTCCGGGAGGGAGGCCGTTCGGAGGGCAGGAACCTGGATCTGAACCAGGAGGAGATCCAGGAGCTGGACAGCGGGATGGAGGCCAATGGGATCTTAGAGGTCATGCCCGATGGTTTCGGGTTCATCCGCTGCGAAAATTTCCTTCCCGGAGAAAACGATGTGTATGTAGCGCCCTCCCAGATCCGCCGGTTCAATATGAAGACCGGCGATATCATCCGGGGCAACCGCCGGGTGAAGGCGGCCACAGAGAAGTTTGCCGCATTGCTCTATGTGACCAGCATCAATGGCTATCCGGCCAACGTGGCGGAGCGGAGGCCGAATTTCGAGGATCTGACCCCGATCTTCCCCAACGAGAGGATCCACATGGAGACCCCGGGGATCCGCAATTCGATGGCTATGCGGGTGTTGGATCTGATGGCGCCGATCGGAAAAGGCCAGAGAGGGATGATCGTGTCGCCGCCTAAGGCCGGTAAGACCACCCTGCTCAAGCAGGTCGCCAGGGCGATCACCACCAACCAGCCGCAGATGCACCTGATCATCCTGCTGATCGATGAGCGTCCGGAGGAAGTCACAGATATGAAGGAAGCGATCGTAGGGAAAAATGTGGAGGTGATCTACTCCACCTTTGACGAGCTGCCGGAACGACATAAAAGAGTCTCTGAGATGGTCATCGAGCGGGCCCGCAGGCTGGTGGAGCATGGCCGTGACGTGACCATCCTGTTAGACAGCATCACTCGTCTGGCAAGAGCCTATAATCTGGTGGTCCCGCCCAGCGGCAGGACGCTGTCCGGCGGTCTGGATCCGGCGGCGCTCCATATGCCCAAGCGTTTCTTCGGCGCAGCCCGGAACATGCGGGAGGGCGGCAGCCTGACCATCCTGGCCACCGCGCTGATCGATACAGGGAGCCGTATGGATGATGTGATCTATGAGGAATTTAAGGGGACCGGCAATATGGAGCTGGTGTTAGACCGGAAGCTTTCCGAAAAGCGGATCTTCCCGGCGATCGATATCTTACGATCCGGGACCCGCCGGGACGATCTGCTCCTCAGCCGGGAGGAGACGGAGGCTATGGAGATCATCCGCCGAGCCACCAATTCTTCCAAGCAGGAGGATACCATCGAGAAGATCTTAGATCTGTTCTCCAAGACCAGGAGCAACCGGGAATTTGTGGATGAGATCCGGCGGAGGAGATATGTGTAGGGAGCACGGTCCCTGCGTTTCTTATAGCGATATGGGTAGGTTTATGGTATAAAGTGGATAAACATCAGGAACTCGTATCGATGGACCAAAGATAGAGGGGGCTATAGTGTGAAGTTGTTGGGTATATTTGGAAATAAAGCCGAGAAAGGCGCAGCCCGGAAAGCAAAGAGTATCAATGATCTGAAAGCATTGGAGATCTATTCTGGTATGCGGGTGGTGGTGGAGGATCAGGAGGGCCAGGTGCTCTTTATCGCGAGACTGCAAGATCTTCAGGGAGATACAGCCAGATTGTACCAGTATTCGGACACGGAGGCGATCCAGGATACGGATGCAGAGGCCGTTAGGCATAAAGAGTCTGTACAGGTGAAGATGCGCGGCTATAATGACCATAAGAGGACTGCTGTTTTTATGGAGGGGACGATCTCGCAAAAGCAGAAGCATATCTGGCAAGTGGAAGACCTGGTCATCACCAAGGTGGAAAATGAGCGTTTCTTCTCGCGTTTCGATACGGATATCGATGCGGTCATCACTATGCCTGGCAGCAGGGATGGGGGAGAGATATCCTGCAGGCTGAAAAACATCAGCGTGGGCGGGGCCGGTCTCTGTTCGGGATATCGCTACTATAAGGGAGACCGGTTCTTCTTAAAGGTAAAGCTGTTGGAGGAAAAGCCTGTTGTCACCTTGTACTGCGAGGTGTTGCGTGTCATCGAAAAGGATCCGGACCGGTTCGAGTACGGGTGCCAGTTCCTGGAGCTGACCGAAGCCGGCCGGGAGGAGATCGCCCGGGAGCTCGAGGAGGTCGCAGGGAGAGCGTGACGTCCGCGAAAAAATGTCGCGGACAGGAAGACTGAAATGCTTTTTTTAACGCCGGTCGTGGTATGATCTATTTAATTTAGGAGAGCAGGCGTGTCAACTAAAGTATACATTAGTTGACACGCCTGCTCTTTCCGTTTTTTTCTATATATTTTCATTATCTGGATATTATCCTAAATAAATCACCTATCGATCTCCAAAGATCATCCTAAAAAATCTTTAATATCCAATTTTTGGTATGTCAACCAAAGTATACTTTAGTTGACACATCCTGCTGTCCTGGGAAGTCCTTGGGAAGATCAAAAAGGTCCGGGCAGAGCATGTCCGGCGGATCTTTTGGGACCCCATGGACATGCGGAAGGAGAAAAGGATCGATGGGGCGTTCGGATAAAGGCTTCTATGCCCGATTTTTAGGTGGTTTTTCTCTGTACTACAACGAGGAGGAGCTTCAGCTCGGGGCCAGCCTCCAAAATATCTCAACACAGATCGTGCTGATGCTCTTAAAGGCCGGAGGCGACGGGATCGAAAAAAAAGAGCTGATGGCATTGATCCGCCCGGAGGAACATGAATGGGCAAAGCGTTTGAACAATTTTCGTCAGCAGATCCATATCCTGCGCCGGAGGATCGAGCGAGTCGGTTTTCCGGCGGGGGAGTATGTGGTGTCTGTGGGCACCCGCTATTACTTTTCATTGGAGCAGAGGGTCGAGACCGATACAGCCTATCTGGACCGACTGGTGGAGCAGATCAAAGCTTGTAGGACAGGGGCGGACCAGGCCGGCAGAAAAGGGCTGCATCTGCTCTACCTGGAGTACTACCGGGCGTATAAGGGAGAATTTCTCCCTACCCTGGGCGGGGAGGCCTGGGTAGCGATGGAGAGTGCATTTTATCAAAAATGGTATTTCATCTGTCTGGACGCTCTGTGCCAGGAGCTGAAGAGCGCGGGGAAGTATGCCGTGATGCTGGAGCTCTGTACCACGGCCAGCCAGATCCATCCCTATGATGAATGGCAGGCCGCACAGATCGAATGTCTGCTTGCTATGGACCGGTACAGAGAGGCTCTGGAGATCTATGAGAAGGCGACCGAGATCTTTTATAAGGATCTTGGCGTGACCTCTCTGGATCGTGCGATGGAGAGATATCGGGGGGCCGAGAAGGCGACCTCTTATATGGCTGGCGCCTTAAAAAGACTTAAGAAGGATCTGGAAGAAGATGAGCTTATGGATGGCCCCTATCTATGCAGCTATCCCAGCTTTCAGGATATCTGCCGCATCATGGCCCGGGTGGGAGAGCGGGATGGGACGAAGAACCAGCTTCTCTTATGCACGATCTTAGCGGATGCTGCAGGCGGTGAGGCTGCAGGCGGGGGAGCGGCAGCAAAAGATGGCGCGCGGGCCAAAGAGAAGGACGGACAGCCGTACAGGGAGTGGGGCGGAGAGAAGACCGGGCACAAGATGGAGCTGCTGCAGGAGATCCTGGTGGATAAGCTGCGGACCGGAGATGCGTACACCCGGTACAGCCAGAACCAGTTCCTGGTGCTCCTGGCAGGAGCCGATACACTGGCGGGGCAGAGGATCGTCCGGAGGCTGGAGAACGATTGGAAGCTGTATAACCAGGATCGGTGGGCGAAGGTGCGGTTCGCTCTGGAGGGCACAGATGGGTTGAGCGCAGAGGGGTCGAGACATGAGGAAGAGGAAAACATTCGTTGTACATATCATCGACCAGGAAGATCCTACCTGGCAGGGGCAGGTGACCTGGCTGGAAGAGAAGGAGACCAAAAGCTTCAGGAGCCTGCTGGAAAAGATCAAATTGATGGATGGGGCCGTGGATAGACCGGGATGTGCATGCCTGCATAATTGATAGTAAAGGGTATGTTCCGCTTTTTGTCCGGACCGGCAGGGCCGGATAGAGCGTGGACATAGATAGTCACTTCTAAATGCCAAAACGGCCATGAAGAGGAAGGGGGGCCTGTATGGAGCGATATGCCATAGAGCCTGGGCCGCCAGGCACCTGACCCCGTCGTTGGGGGCGATCGCCGGCGGCGGGGGCGTGCGCATAGACAGGGAAGTTTCTGCGAGATCCGATCCGCACCTTAACTTTGGCAAACCGTTGGAAACAGCGGGACGCAAAGCCAGGGGGCTAAGGCACTGGAGACAGGCGATATCGAAAGTGTTATGCCGGCCCAGCCGCTGATCATAAGGGCAAACTGTCGGAAACGGCAGGACGCAGAGCCAAGGGGCTAAGACGCTTAAGATCGGTGTGACCGATATCGAAAGCGTTATGCCAGCCAGCCGCTGATCGATCAGCAAACCGTTGGAAACAGCGGGACGCAAAGCTAAGGGGGCTAAGGTGCTTAGAGTACTATGCCAGCCCGGCCGCCGGAGTCTTTGCATCCGACATGAACGCAAAGAAAGGATGAAAGATATGAAGAAAAGATTAAAAATGCGCTGTAAGCGCAGCTTTGCTTTATTGCTCGCCCTGGCGATGTGCTTGGGGACTACACCAGGCGTAGCCTTTGCAGGTGATGATACTGCAGTGGAGAGCAGTGATAGCGAAAGCGACAATGACAGCAGTTCGGATAGCGAAAGCGACTCCGGAAGTGACAGCAGTTCAGATAGCGAAAGCGACTCCGGAAGTGACAGCAGTTCAGATGGCAGCAGCGACACTGGAAGTGACAGCAGTTTGGATAGCGGGAGCGACACTGGAAGTGACAGCAGTTTGGATAGCGGGAGCGACACTGGAAGTGACAGCAGTTCGGATGGCAGCAGCTACTCTGGAAATGACAGCAGTTCGGATGGCAGCAGCGACTCTGGAAGTGACAGCAGTTTGGATAGCGGGAGCGACACTGACAGTGACAGTGGTCCAGATAGCAGCAGCGCTTCTGGCGATGATAGCGGAGATGTCGAAAACAGCGGCTCTGATCAAAATGGATCAGACAGCGATATATCTGGTGACAGCGACTCTAACGTTGAGAATGACAACAGCGGCGACTCATTTGCAGCAGATGCTGATGTTAACAACCAGGGAAATGCCTCTTTAACTGAGGAACCTGCGGATGACGAGCTTAATGGAAACGATGTGACAACAGGTGCAGGCGATGTCAACGATGCAGTTGATAACGGATCAGAGGAAGCAGATGGCAATGGAGGCGAGAGCATAGATGAGGACGAGACCCTTCTTAATAGCTATGGTACTGCTCCTGACCAGGGAGACGCTAAAGACCCGATAAAATTTACGATCCTCAATGCAGCAGATATGGCGGATGCAGATCCCGGCGACGATCAGATCATGTCGATAGAAGATGTTGTCCCTGTCGAGGAGGCAGAGCCTGTTGCATTAAATGAGGATGGGTCTTTCGATCTGTCTGAAACAGAGCGTCCTGGTGCATCCGATACGGTAACATCGGATAAAGGCACATCGGAGGATAAGCTCAAGTTCCCTGAGAACAAAAATTGGGAGATCTTCTACGATGCCGATAAGGATGTGTATAAGATCACCTTCAACATCGGAGCAGATGCGAAAGACACCCAGGTCATCGATCTGACCCAGGTACTTGAACTGTTGGGACAGTATGCTGAAAGCGGGAGGCAGGAGCTGGAAGATGCCAAAAATAAGCTGGAAAAGCCTGTGATGGGCGATCTGCCAGCGGAACCCGTGAAGGGCGAGATCGGTATGGAAGAACCCAAAGAGCCCGAACCGCCTTTAGAGTTCGATCAGGTAAAGCCAGAAAAGCCCATCGAACCTGTTGGACCAGGAAAACCCGAAGGGTTGGATGAGGCATTGCAGAAGGCATATGATGAGTTGTTTGCGAGATTTAGTGGAGAAGATAATGCACAGAACAACTCCGACAATGTTCTTGCGGCTATGGGGGAGCTTGGGCTTGATACAAATGATACGTATGTAAAGGCTTATGCGGATTATCTTGTTCAAAAAGCGGATAATGCTGCGGTGATCGATATCATCAAGAATCATGGCGAAGCACCTGATACGAAGGGTATCTACCGGTATTTCATCCAGTTGAATAGCGATTGGGATGGACGTGGTGAACCGACCCCGGAACAGGAAGCAAAGGCGATCGCAAGTATTGAGCGCAGTGATTCCCGTTTAAAGGTTCCAGAATATGAGATAGACAAGGATTCTCAGGCTTACAAAGAATATGAAAAGGAAATGGAGGGATACAAGGGCCAACTAGAGCAGTATCAGAAGGATCTGGAACGCTATGAGGCAGCAAAGGATGCTTATCTGGCTGAACATGGCCCGGATTCCCCAGAGTATCTGGAGAAATTGAAGGTTTATCAGGAAGAACTGGAGGCTTATGAGGCTGCCAAGGCCAAAGTCGAGGCGGAGTATCAGGCTGCTTTGAAAACCTATGCAGAGCAGAAAGCCGCTATCGAAAAGAAATTCGCTGATGATGAGGCCGCATATGGTGCTGCTATCAAAAAGCTGGAGGACGAGTTTGAGCGCCGTATAGGTGCTGATGTCCTGGAGCCTGGTGACATTAAGAAGTTTGAGCTGTATCTTACCTCTGATTCTAAGCACACATACAAGTATCAGACCGGCAGTTTCACGTTAGCAACACCTGGTTGGGGCGATCAGCTTGGAAACATTACTGGTTTTGACGGGCAGATCCTGCCGGATGAGTATGTGGATCATGCAAAGTACCATGTCACATTACGGAGTGAACCTATCCGTGAGCTGCTAAAATCCGTTGGTGGTATTGATGAGTTTGATATCTTCAATGGCCCTCATGGCGAAGATGCCCGTATCATCAAGTACCTGAAAGAGAATTATGGCGGTGAGACGGTAGCTGAAAGCATGAACAATTATCTATTGGCGTATTATAATGCTAAGGATAACACATCGTATACAAGCATCGATGAGTTGCTGAAAGCTAATGCAGATGCCCGGGCTGAACTGACCAAGACGGAGACATCCGGGAATAAGTGGTTTACGCTTGGCGGCGAAAAGTTTGTTGTTGACGCACACCTGGAGACCGTAAAGTACGATGTCTTCTATAAACAGCTGTTTTCCTTCGCTTTTGGCAAGGATGCGGACATCAACGACATCTTAGGCAAGGGCGAGTTCAATGAAGGTACAAACCGTTGGGAATATGAGAATGATTCCTGGACTGACAATGGCTATAAAAACGCCTTGTATTATTACATGGATCATCAGGAGATCTGGCAGAAAACGGATGCATATTTCCAGACATTGTTAGATGGCGGACTGAGCGCTGAACAGGCTACATGGACCAGCCTGATGATGGCCCTGAACATTGACGGCGAACTGACGGGAAACGATTGGCAGGATACAAAATGGCCCTGGTATAGCTCGATCAAGCTGGACCGCGTGGATATCGACTTCGATCTGACGAAGAAGGATGGAGAGACCAACGAGACGATCACAAGCTCCGAGACAGAGTTCCAGGTGTACTATATCGACAAAGTAAAGGATAAGGACGGTACGGTCAACGATGTAAAGATGTACTGTACCTACGATCCGAAGACGGCGAGCTATACCTTTGTCACCACCCCGAGCACAGTCTGGACAGATAAGGGGGAGCTGAACATCTCTTATGCTATGATGAAGGATATCGTATACTACCTGCAGGAAATGACAGCCCCCGAGGGCTATGAGCGGGATACGAATGTCTATATCGTTATGAGCGAAGAGGATTATGGGAAGCTGAGCAAGGAAGATAAAGCGGCTTTAGAGGGGACATTTAACAAGTTCCTGAACATGACGATCTCCGAGGACGGTTTAAGTGTTGGCACCGATTTCGTCAATGTCAAGATCGTTACTCCTGAGGATCCGAAAGGACCAGAAGATCCGAAAGGACCAGAAGATCCGAAAGGACCTGAAACGCCTTCGACCACCCCAGGCAACCCTGGCACGAGCACCCGCCGTGACCGTGACCGCGGAACGACCACCACTTCGATCCCCGACGAGCCTGCACCTCAGGCTTCGATCCCGGATGCAGCAGTACCGTTGGCCCAGATCCCAGATGAGGGCGTCCCGCTGACCGTATTGCTGGATGAGGATGTCCCGCTGGCGAGTGTGCCGAAGACGGGCGATATCTCTTCCCTGTGGTATGCACTGCTGGCCCTTTCCGGCATCGGCCTGTTCGGGATGGCAGCGATCGGTGGAAAGAAGGACAAAGAGTCTGCAAGTAACTGATCATTTATCAAAAACATCAAAATACGATCAAAAAGCCGGAGTCTGTGATACAGGCTCCGGTTTTCTGTGAGGGTGTCAAGCCCTCTTTTTTGATATAAACAAAACAACTGATGAATAAAATGGAAAATAATAGAAAAGCAAAAAATTATCGCGGCCGGAGGGAGTTGAAATGATTTTTTTAACACCGATCATGTTATGATCAAAACAGTATATGGCAGAGCTGTCAGCGAATGTATATCTTTACCCCGTCTTGTTGCCGGGAATGGCAGGCAAAGGCAAAAATAAGGCCTGGGATACAGGCGGCGGAGGGGCTTGGTGCAGAAAGGGAGAGCGATGGATAGGCAAGAAACATTCATTGTGCATATCATTAGTCAGGAGAGCGCTACCTGGCAAGGGCAGGTCACCTGGTTGGATGAAAAAGAGACCAAGAGCTTTCGGAGCCTGCTGGAATTGATCAAGTTGATGGATACTGCTTTAGGAGATAGAGAAACGATGCATGAGAAAGGAGAACATGTATGAGTAGGAAGGTCCGCGATGGCGGCAGACGCCTGATGGCGTTTGTACTGAGCGTGATGCTGGTCATCTCCAACCTCAGCGCGAACACAGGGATAGTGCTTGCTGCTGAAAAAGAGGATGCGGAGATCGCATTGTTCATGCTCGACGGGAAGGAGCTTATGGATGCGGTCCAGGATCTGGACAGCCAAGGCAGCTTCGATCTGGAGGATCTGGAGCTGGAGACAGCCCAACGGTCAGTAAAGAAGAGCTACAAGAAGCTCTTGGAGCCGGAAAAGGGAGAGGTCTATGAGCTTGCCCTGACGGTGGATGACCGGATGGCGCCGGTAGAGACCCGGCTGATGACTCTTTATCGCACAGCGACAAAGGATGTTGTGTTCCTGTTCATCAATGAGAGCAGCGAGCCCTACCAGTTCTGTGTGAACATCGACGGCTACGAGACAAAGCTGGTAAAGGTGGATCCGGCCGGCGTCTATGTGGACGAAGAGTGGGAAGAGGAAGAAGAGGAAGAAGAGACGGTCGGAGGGAGCGTCGTCAGACCGGCGGGCGGGAGCACAGGCGGCAGCGGCGGGAGCGCTGGTGGCAGCAGTGCAGGCGGCAGCAGTAGCGCCGGGGACCGCAACGACGAGGATATTTCTGACGACAAAGGAACGGATGACCTGGATAAAGGCGATCGTATACCATCTGATGATCCTGCAGAAGACGATGATGATACAGCAGATACCGGCATGAACGGCGGGGAAGCTGACAGCGCCGACGGTCCGGAAGACCCAGACAATGCCGCATCTGACAAAGACAGCGGGGATAAAGGGAGTGCGGATGTCGGCACATCCGACGGTGGCAGCAGCGCAGACGGATCCGGAAAAAATGATGCGTCTGACGACGGCAGCACTGAAAGCGATACATCTGACAAAGGCGGCAGCACTGAAAGTGATACATCTGATAAAGGCGGCAGCACTGAAAGCGATACATCCAACGACGGCGGCAGTTCCGGGAGCGATACATCCGACAAAGGCGGCAGTTCCGGGAGCGATACATCCGACAAAGGCGGCAGCTCCGGGAGCGATACATCTGACAGAGGCAGCAGTTCTGGAAGCTCTTCCGACGACCGTTCCGGCGGTGCGTCCGATCGCGGCAGCTCTGGAGGAGAAGGCGCAGGCAGTGCAGATAGCGATAGTCGAAAGCTGAGCATCTCTCGCCATCAGGCGGCATTTGTGGCGGTCCCATTGGAAGATATCCAAGGCGGCGACGAGGAAGCTGGGGAAGCCAGACAGGAAGAAGCCGAGGTAGAGGAAACGACGACCACGGAAGCTGAGGAAGAGGAAGAGGCCGAGCCCACAGAAGCGGACCAAGAAGATCCAGAGGAGAGCAGTCCGGTAGAGAGTGAGGAAGAGCCAGGAGATCTTGAGGAGACCCCTGCAGAGGAGAGTACGACAGCATCGGAAGAACTGGAAGAGACCAGCGGGGAAGAGAGCGAAGGGACGACAGAAGATCCGGAAGGAACAAGCCCGGAGGAGAGTACAGAAGAAAGTACAGAAGAAAGTACAGAAGAAGGCACAGAGGAAGGTACTGAGGAAGAGACAGCAGAGAGTGAGACGAAAAAGGAAGAGGAGACCACAGCTGCCCAAGAGACCGAGAGCACTGCAGATCCTGCTGATGCAGATATAGAAGAGGATCCGGGCAATGGCGGAGGACAGATCCTGGATGACGAGTGGGAGATCCCAGGAGAAGAATATAAGAGCATAACGATCTGGCAGGGCGCCAGCGCTAAGGCCTATTGTGTAGAGCTGGAAGAGATCGAGAAGGTGATGGAGTACAACGAGGCCATGGAGACCCTCCAGGTCGAGTATCTGCTGATCCCGGATGAGGGAGCACAGATCGTTGGCGCGGATACGGTAAAGATCGGGGAGACCCTGTATTTTGCAGTAGAACCAGAAGAAGACTTCGAGATCGTCAGCGTGATGGCCAATGGCCTGGAAGTGGAAGCGGTAACGGATGTAGCTTGGCTGGAAGAGGCAGAAGATGCCGATGCAGAAGACCGTGACGAGAAAGATGGCGGCGAGGCGGAAGATCTTGCGGCCTGGAAGAGATACGAGCATGTGTATAGGGTAGAGGCTGCAGAGGAAGACCTTGTGATCGAGGTGGGATTGGATGAGAAGCTGATCCCGGCGGCTGTCTATACAGCAGAGACAGATGATGCCGTGTTCACAGTAGATGTACCGGATGGTGCATTTGAAGAGGCGGTTGAGCTAAAGGCATCCCAGATCCAAGATGAGACGGAGCTGAAAGCATATGCCGACCAGGCTGGAGAAGTTTTAGCGGCTGATAAAGTAGTAGCAGAAGTACGGGCGTATGATCTCTCCTTTATTTCCGAAAAGACAGGAGAAGAAGTAGAGCCGGCAGAGACGGTTTCTGTAGGGATCCGCTTCAAGAAGGCCCCTGTGGCTAAAGATATGGACGACGAGCAGGTGACCGGCCTTTCGGTCATCCATCTGCCGGAAGATGACAGCGCACAGGTGATGACATCGGTCGACAGCGCAAAAGAGACCGAGATGGAGTTTAAGACAGACAGCTTTTCGGTCTATGCAGTGGCATTGGAGACAACAGCCGGTGCATCCATAGGAGAAAATGGCTTTGCCACCCTGCAGGAAGCGATCGAAGCCGCGCAGGAAGGCGACAGGATCAGACTGGAAAAGTCATTACAGGAAAATGTAAAGATCGAAGGGAAAAACATCACCATCGATATCAACGGAAAGACATGGCTGAGTTATGGAAATGGCTCGACCGCAGGGACTG
>CAJUSS010000015.1 GCA_910588895.1 uncultured Lachnospiraceae bacterium | reverse complement strand
CATCATACATCCAGGCTTTTTTTCCTACGATTACCAATCTTATATCATCTGTACTTTTCTTTTCGTACTTTGAAAAAGCCCGGATCAATCGAGGAAGGTTTTTCCTTGGCTGAAGGTTCCCAACACTCAAGATATATCTTGAAGGGCCAATGTCAAACTTCTTTCTCAACTCACCTTCCTGTAACTCCGACTCAGAAAGCACCTTAAAACGGTCATTTACAGCATTATAGGTAACGACCACGTCCTTGTCATATACTTTATAGTGACGGACGATATCCCGTTTTGCATCTTCAGATACTGTAAATAGCTTTATAGAATGTTTAGCCGCATATGGGATCAATAACTTCTGCCTTATATATTCTTTTTTAGTAAAGATGTCTTTATAATGTTCAAAACATATATCATGTATCGTACATACTACAGGACAATATCTTTTAAACGGTATAAAATATTGCGTATGCAGCAGATCTAGCTTATATTTTTTACACAGTCTAGGTAATTCCAAAAAGCTTCGTTTAAATGCATCTGTTTCTTTAAACTCTACAATATTAAATTTATCTTGATAGTTAGATGTATCGATATCTTTCCTAACAAAAAGATACAATTCCATATCATCATCTGGACACATGTTTCTTAATATATTCGTATAGTAGCTTTCATTTCCTCCGGAATGATCTCCTAACATATGTGCATCTACTCCGATACGCATCTGTCCACCTTCTTTTAATAAGCAAAAACGCTTTTATATTTATCTGCGATCGATCTCCAGCCATAATGATCTATTATCCGTTGTTTTGCTTTTGAACCAAGCTCTATGACCTTTTCCTCACGCATCCCGTCTGCTCCATCGATTAACGCAGCCAGAGCCCCCTCTTCGTTCGCCCAATAAAGCGCTGCATCCCCAGCCACTTCCCGATTAAACCCGATATCAAAGAGCAGGTTCAGCTTTGTAGCGCCCAAAGCTTCTAATAAAGAAGGGTTCGTTCCTCCCACAGAATGGCCATGCAGATAACCGTATGCGTTTTCCCTGATCTTTGCGAGCAGTTCCTGGTCATATACGGTGCCCACGAATTTGATCCGGCTATCCTGCTTATAATGCAGTTTTTTCTCCAGCTTATCCGTCAGTTTTGGATTATCCGTCGAGATGATCGCCAGGTCTTTTTTGCTGTGGCTTTTCATAAACTCCCGGATGATCGTCTCATAATTATTTTCCGGCACACATCTGGAGATCATCGTATAATACTGGGTCAATCCATACTTTTTTCGCCATGCGATATATCTGGGATCATCATCGGCCAGGCTGCTCCTTTTCGTTTCTGCCCCATAAGCGATGTATGTTGTTTTCGGACCATATCGTTTATACTGCTCTTGGATATATCTTTCGATATTTATGCTGTCGCAGATCACCAGGTCTGCATATTTTACCATCAGCCGCTCGGACTCTTTCCAATATCTGCGTACAGGGGCAGACCATTTCGCACGTTTCCATTCGTGGCCGTCAGGGTTCAGATAGATCCTTGCGTCAAGCTTATGTAGCTTCTTTACATAGTTATGTACAAATGGCCCTATCCGGCAGGCCAGGATATAGACGATCGGCCTTTTGATCCTATTTTCTTTTATGTGCCTGCAACATTCTTTTAAAGCTTTTACATCATATACGATAGCCTGGGCTGACCGCATCCATTGAGGGACCTGGATGAGGAAGCAATCAGCATTGCAGTAAGTAAATCGACCCTCGACGATCTGAGACACGCCCTCTAACTTTGATACATCCATCCTGCCCTCACCATTTGCCTTACAAGCGACATGGTATTGGATATCTGTATCCTCCTGATGATATTCAAGGAGCTTCTGGACAAAACTCTCATATCCGCCATAAAAGGAGACCCCTTTGGCGCCAATGATATACACGTGCTGTGGCATCTTGTCATGCGTCCTTTCCATCTGCTTTCTATCTGCTCTTCATCTGCTCAGAAGCGTTCCAGTGCCTTTGGATCAGAACATGTTGTCTCCTCTCAACACCTCTCCCTCACCACTTCCTCCGCATACCTCCCCAGCCCATTCTTCAGATCCTTCGGCGTACACGCCTTCTCGATCCCCGCCAACACCCGATATTTCTCGAATATATTGGTCACCATCTTCATGGACAGTGGCTTTCCCAGCTTAGACAAAAACATCCTGTCCTGGTACGATCCTCTATGCTCAAAATAGGTATGCTCCTCCAGCCACCGCATCATCTGCTCCTGGAGCGCGTGGGAGAAGAGGTGGACGGTCCGGTCCCTTTCCCGCTTCCTCCGGATCTTCAGCACCGCCGCCTGTCTGTCGTAATCGGATACCTCCAGGCGCAGCAGCTCGCTGATCTCAATCCTGTGGTAAAAAAGGAGCTCCATCATCACCTGATCCCGAAGGCAGACCCGTCTGCGGAAATCACTGTCCAACTCCATATATTCCCGGTCGATCGCGCGGAAAAAAGCATCCACTTCTTTCTTGGTCAAAAAGTTGTCAGCAGGTGCCTTCTCCGGCTGTTCTGGCAGCTGCAACGGACGGATATCTCGGAGGATCCCCTGCTCCTGCAGATAAGACAGATAATAGCCAAACACCCGGTGCTTCCTGCAGATCGTGGAGAAACGGAGGCCTTTCTCGCCAGAGAGATGCCCTAGATAGGACTCCATAGCCCCTTCCAGACCATATCCAGATGGATCATCCTCTAACCGGTCTTCCTTTGACAGATCTTCTTTTAACTGGCCTTCCGATGCTCCCAACCAACGAAAGAAAAGCTCCAGATCCAGCCGATAGGCTTTGGCCGTCCGCTCATCAGATCCCCGGTCCATGACCAGACTATCGATAAAACTATCGATCTGCTCTTGCGGGCCTCGCTCCACCTTCATCCAGGAAACACCTCCATCCTTACCAGATCATAAGACCATCCGCCATATCAACCAGACCCTATCATGAGCGGATGACGCTGAAAGATGGCCTTTATTGCGTCGATATTTTTAAAATAACTTATAATTATTTGTAGTTAATATCTCAAAAAGACCCAAGAAACACATCGCCCTTAACCGGCTGGCCCCTCTTCTCTGCAGTAGGACCAGACGGCCTCTTATCGATCTTACTTAGCTTTGCTCATCCTTATCTTTTCTTGATCCTTAGCACATAGCCACTTGCCCTTGACCCTCGACACATGGCCACCTGCTCTTGATCTTCGACCCATGATCACTTGCTCTTGATCTTCGACCCATGACCACTTGCTCTTGATCTTCGACCCATGACCACTTGCCGCACGATACACCATCCAGCGTGTCCAACATGGTCAGACTACGAGATAGGGCTGCGGCCAAAATGGTCGAAAAGACTACATCCCTTCCCTTGTCCCATCGATCGATGGAGACAAGATTATAAATAATTATTAGTTATTTGTAGTTAATATCTTATAAAACAGTTTTAGCGAGATGGATGACCACACAACTTTCGTAGACTTCTCAAGTCTGCGAAAGGGCGATCTTCGGTCTCTAAAATACACTTAGATATCCAAAATGCGGATAGATAACATAGGGATAGCAGATGGATAGCGGATGATCAGTATATACAAGATATCTCCATTATAGAAGCTTGACCATAAATCTGACCCCGAAATAGAAGATAAACGCTGCGCATCGACTATGGGTGCGCTTCCTTCCATACAGGAAGCTCTGATAAGTGTATTGGGTATACCTATTAAGTATATCTGATCTTAGGCTGCTTATCCGGAGGCAACTTTTTATAGAAAAAAACCCAGCCCATACGCCTTTTATCTGCCTTCTATAATGGCCGTATCGAACGCTTTTTCCGATATTGACCACTGATCTTTCCGAGATATTGACCATAGATCTTTCGGATATCGGCCGCTGGCCTTTCCGGCGTTGACCACTGATCTGACCCAGAAAAACCAAAAAGAAGCCATATTTGTGCTGGATCACCCGATATTTACAAAAAAAAAGAAAAAATATGTAGCAATTCCTTTCAACATGTGGTAGAATTACGTCGATGTGATCATAGGGAAAGGGGATATCCATATTTTGGATGTGATCATCCCTCTGTTGTTCTTTCGCAGACTTGAGAAATCCACAAAAAAAGGTGCCCCCATCCAGCAGGCACCTCTTATCTATCTTAAAAAGCATCATCCACTATCATCATCTTGGATGATCCATATATACTATAGTCTCTTTTCCCTTCTCATACACGATCAAAGTCTCTCCTTTTCAATCCTTTCAAGATATCTTCGACAATTTTCTGCCCTTCCTGGCAAGCCGCCTTTTGATCTCCCAGATATCACTGCGCAGATCAAAGATCCACAGCCCCATCCGGACTCGACATTTCTCCATATTGGGTACTCTGTCCAAGCTTTTCTTTAAAAGATCATGGATCTCTCCAACCATATCGATCGACATCTTGATCTCTTTTTCCAGATATGACCGTGCATCTTTTAGATCATCGATCTGCTCCTGTAGTCTATCTGCCTTTCCCCCTATGGGATCGACCAGTTCCTGAAACTTATCTTTTTTTCCCTATCATCTGACCTGAGTGTCCATTGACCTTTTGAGCTGCATTCCTTAACAACCAGCACCTCGTTTTGACCACTTTGGATATAGCCTCTATCTGTTCTTGACCCATCATCCCGCTCCTCCTTTCTCAGTTGTATGTCTTGTAAAATAATGGTATTAAGCAACACCATCGTTACCCACAACATTTTTACATCTAATCCACATTCTGCTTGTATCTATAGTAGTACAAGATCCCGTTCCCGTCAATGAACCGCTAGTTCAGATCAAAGCCTCCCCATCCGATAAAAAAGGTACAAAAATAGGGGACGCCCTTTTCTGCTCGGAACATCCCCTACTCCTCATCGATCTTTAAGATAACTCCCTCATCGATCTCTAAAATAACTCCCCGCCCACTCTTCTTCCTTAATCCAGCGCCGCCTTAAACTCCGTCCAGATCTCCTCATGCAGACTGGTAGCTTCCGCCCCCACGTCCTGGATGAATTCCCCGTTGGGGATATCATCGGCACTGATCACCAGACTCTTCTGGAACTCCTCCGGCAGGTACTCGTAGGAGGCTTTATTGGGGCACAGATAATAGGTCTGCTGGGAAACCTCCGCCCCCACTTCACCATCCAGGATAAAGTTGAGGAATGCGTGGGCGTTGTCGCTGTTTGGTGCCTGGGAGGGGATGAAGGCGGCATCTACCCCAAAGCCCAGCCCCTCCTCCGGGTATACCACCTTAAGATCTGGATCCTGGTTTAAGGCCAGGACCACCTGGGACGTGAAAAGGAAAGCCGCGCCCACTTCCCCGCTGAGCAGGAAATCCTGGGTCTGGTTCTGGCTCAGCACCCGCACATTGGGTGCCAGCTCCATCAGCTTATCCCCGGCTGCCCGGATCACATCCAGATCTTCCGTGTTAAAGGACTGGCCCATGGTCTTTAAGGCCATGCCCATTACCACGCGCTCGCTGTCCATCAGAGCCACACTGTCCTGTAAGGATGGATCCCATAAAGACTCATAGCCCGTGATATCGCAGGTGACCACAGATGGATCGTAGACCAACAAAGGGATCCCCGGTCCGTAAGGAACGGTCAGGGTGTTCTCCGGGTCGTAGAAAAAGTCCTGGAAGATCGGATCGATGTTCGTATAGTTGGGCACCTTTTCCTTGTCGATCTCCATCACCAGCCCCTCATCCGCCGCGATCTTGATGATGTAATCAGAGGCGATGACGATGTCATACTCCCCGCCGCCGCTGGTCTCCAGCTTCGCCAGCATCTCCTCGTTGGCCTCAAAATTCGTATAATTCACCCGGATCCCGGTCTCTTCCTCAAAGCGGTCGATGATATCCTGGGGCACATACTCTGCCCAGGTGTAGATGTTCAGCTCGCCGGCACCTTTCTTATCTTTCGCCTTATCCTTCCCGCTGTCCCCCGCATCTGTCTGTCCGGCTCCTGCTCCGTCCCCCGCTGCACCGGCCTCTGCCTGCCCGGCATCGGATCGGTCCCCTCCGGCCTCCGCCTGTCCGCCGTCGTTCCCGGCGCTGCCATCCGAACTTCCGCCGCAGCCCTGCAGCCCGCTCATGGCCATGACAGCCGCCATCAGCAGAGCTGCACGTTTTGTCCATCTTGTCATTTTCATAATATGATCTCCTCCATTCTTGCTCTGATACCTCTATTAATCTATCAAAAAAACAGGTCCATGTCCACCTTTATCTTCTACAGCAACGATCTCCCACAGCAACATCCGTTACCGTCCACGCCTACGCTGGCAGATCCTATTGCAGAGATATAGCGCAGCTGGTCCGCCCAAGACCGGTCTCATCTCCTTCCCCTGCTCCCCAAGAGCCTGGAGGTCACCACCAGCAAAAAGGTCACCGCCAGCATGATCGTACACAATGCATTGATCTCCGGCGTTACCCCGGATTTAAGCTGGGTGTAGATGCGGATGGGCAGGGTATTGGTCCTGGCCCCCGTGACAAAGATGCTGATGACCACATCATCCAGGGACATGGCAAATGCCAGCAGCATCCCGCTGATCACCGCCGGCATGATGAGAGGCAGGGTGATATCGAAAAAAGCCCTCCGCTCAGAAGCCCCCAGATCCTTTGCCGCCTCTCCAAGGGACCGGTCGATCCCCACCAGACTGGACTTGACCATCATGAACACATACGGCACGCAGAAGGTAGTATGGCCAAGCACCAGGGTCACCATGCCAAATGGCAGGCCCAGCATGGCAAAAAAGGCCATAAAGACCATCCCCAGGATGATCTCCGGGATCATGATCGGGATCGTGGAGATATACTCGATCGCACCCTTGCTCTTCCACTGGATCCTGGCCATCCCCACAGCGCCCAGGGTACCGATGATCCCCGCCGCCCCGCTGCTCAAGGAGGCTAAGATCAGACTGTTCTTTAATGCCTCCAGAAGCCCCCTGTTCTTTGCCATCTTCTGATACCAATCCAAGGTCCATCCGCCCCAGACTGTAGTATTTTTTGACACATTAAAGGAATACACGATGACCACCACGATCGGCACATACATCAGGAGCAGGAGGACTGCCTGGTAGACCGCCGAAAAACGGATCCCCTTTCTTTTCCTATGTTTCACTGTAACCTCCTATCTTTTCTCTTGCCGGATACCTGCATGTGACTGCCATCCCTAAAATGAGCGTGACAGGTGCATCCATCTTTACAGCAATCCCTCCAGCTCCCGTACGCCTGCCACCTTGCGGTAGATCCAGATCATCACCGAAGTGAACAGCATGAGCATCACGGACAAGGCCGCCGCAAATGGCCAGTCCCGCCCGCTCTGCAGCTGCGCCTGGATCAGGTTCCCCACCAGCATCACCTTCCCGCCGCCCAGGATATCGGCGATAAAGAACAATCCCATAGAAGGGATAAAGACCAGCACGATCCCGGACATGATCCCAGGCAATGTCATCTTCACCGTGATCGTCCAAAAGGCGGTCCACCGGCTGGCCCCCAGATCCCTGGCCGCCTCCACCAAGCTCCAGTCCATCTTATCCGTGCTGGAATAGACCGAAAGGATCATAAAGGGCAGCAGAGAGTAGACCATCCCCACCAGCACCGCCGGATAGGAATACAAAAGCTTCAGGGGCGAATGGATCAGCCCCAGCGCCATGAGGACCTTGTCCAAGATCCCGTTGCTGCGGAAGATGATGATCCAGCCGTACATCCGCATCAGGGCGCTGGTCCAGAAGGGGATCACCACCAAAAGCATCATCAGGGACTTTGCCCGCCTGGAGAGCCTGGCCATGAAATAGCCGAAGGGATAGCCGATGGCCAGCGTGCTGACCGTGGTCAGGACCGCCAGCTGGAAGGATTCCTTAAAGGTGTTCAGATAGACCGGCTTTCCGATCTTCAGATAATTCTCCAAGGTAAATTCATTGACCACCCCCCAGGTCTGGGCTCTGGTCAGAAAGCTCAAGACAAACAGATAGAGAAGGGGGAGCGCCACAAAGAAAATGGTGAACAGATAGAGAGGCGCGACCGTCATCCACCATCGCCCATCTTTGCCCGCTCCTTTCCTCTTATCCTTCTTCATGCTTTTTCCCATCTTCCTCTCCGTCCTTTCTACGGGCCCTTCTGTGGTCCCATCCGCAGTCCCTTCTATGGTCCCATCCGCAGTCCCTTCTTTTGCACCTCTCCCCGTGTACCGTCTCGTCCGTGTTCAGACAGATCACGCAGGGATAGAGCTTTTACCATCTCCTGCCTGCAAGGCGGCTGGCGGTCCGGCTTCCCCTCCGTCCAGGTCCACGATCACCCCATGCTCTGCCTCCCAGCTCACAAAGACCACATCTCCCGGCTGAAAGGAAGAGTCGATCCCCTGGCGGCTGGCGGTCAGCTCTCCAAGGCTCCCGCCGTCCAGACTGATCCGGAGCATCCCGCCGGCAAAATTTTTCTCGATCACCGACAGCCTGAGGCCTTCTCCCGGATCCCGGCCAAGCAGCATATTCTCGCTCCGCACGGCCACCTTCACCGGCTGGCCCGGGCGCAGATAGGGGGCCTGTTCTCTCGTGACTGTGGCTGAGACCTTTCCGCCTTTCGCTGCCGGAGCCTGTGCTGTAGGGACCTGTGCTGTCAGAGCCTGTGCTGCCTTTCGCGCCGCAGCATCCCCCACCGGATCCTCCCCAACCGCAGCATCCTCCACCAGGATCTGCGCCACGCCGTTCTCCGCCTGTATAAGCTTCCCGGTGATGATATTGGCAGTCCCTACGAACCGGGCCACATAGCTGGTCCTGGGGTGATAGTACACCTGATCCGGCGTTCCGATCTGCTCGAACCGCCCATCCTGCATCACCACGATCCGGTCCGACATGTTCAGCGCCTCCTCCTGGTCGTGGGTGATATAGATAAAGGTGATCCCCAGCCGCTTCTGGATCCGCTTCAGCTCCACCTGCATCTGCCGCCGCAGCTGCAGATCCAGAGCCCCTAAGGGCTCGTCTAAAAGGAGCACCTGAGGGTCGTTGACCACGGCCCTGGCGATCGCCACCCGCTGTCTCTGCCCGCCGGAAAGCTCCGAGGGCATCCGCTTCTCATAGCCGGAAAGCTGGACCATCTCCAGCATCTCCTTTACCCGCTCCGCGATCTCCTTTTTCGGCACCTTCCTCAGCCGCAGGCCATAGGCCACATTGGAAAACACATCCATATGAGGGAACAAGGCATAGTTCTGGAACACCGTGTTCACATTCCGCTTATTGGGCTCCAGGTCCGTCACATCCTGTCCGTTCAGACAGACACGTCCCTCATCCGGGCTCTCCAGCCCCGCGATGATCCGCAGCGTGGTCGTCTTCCCACACCCCGAAGCTCCGAGGAATGTGATGAACTCGCCCCGTTCGATCGACAAGCTGATCCCCCTGAGCACTTTGGTGTCCTCAAAGCTCTTTTCGATATTTTTTAAATCCAATATGATCTCCGACAACTTCACGCCTCCTTGGTATGCCTTTTTCTACTACGCTATCACGCCTCGTCCACATTGACCCGGTCGATCATAATGTTCAATATCTCCGTATCCGTTAATTTCATCCCTACACGTCCGATATATCCCACACTTTTGATCGTTCCTTCCACATCTTCCTGCACGATCCCCTCGCCCGGCTGGAAGGAATGCTTTTTGCGGGCCATAAAATGGGCCAATATGGCCGCTTCCACCGATGAAGCGATCTTTGCCGCACAGGAGGATTTCGCTCCGTCGCACACGATCCCGCCCACATTTCCGATGGTATTGGTGATCGTATAGCTGATCTCCTCCAGACCGCCTCCGTAAAGATAGGTGATCGCCGCCCCGGCCCCGCAGGCCGCGCTCACGGCTCCACAGTAGGCGGAAAGGCTTCCGATATATTTTTTTGATGGATGGCGATCAGGTTGCTGACCACCAGAGCCCGATACAGCTTTTCCTCTGAGGCCCCCAGCTCCCTGGCAAATTCGATCACAGGCAGGGATACGGTCATCCCCTGGTTGCCGCTGCCGGAATTGATGACCACCGGGAGCGAGCAGCCGCCCATCCTGGCATCGGATCCCGCCGCCGCCCGGGCCCTGGCCCTGGTCTTTACATCTTCCTCATAACATTCCAGCAGCGTGCGCCCTACCTCCGCGCCGTAGTGGCCCTTTAAGCCTTCATCGGCGATCGCGGAGTTCATCTGGATCTGCCGCTCGATCACCTCCCGGATATCTTCGATCTTTACCTCCTGGGCAAAGGCCAGGATATCCTTCACGTTCAGCAGGGACTTATCTACATAGTCTGGCGTGTCCTGGCCGACCTGGTGCTCAAATAAGATCTCGCCGTCCTTCACGATCTTGGTGATCAGGGTATGGCGGTTGACGATGGTGACCTCTGCATAATGCTCCCCCTTCACCGCCTTGGCGACGATATACAGGTTTTCCACCTCTTCCTGGAGGTTGCACTGGCAAAATCCTTCTGCCACCAGCTTTTTCGTCCGTTCAATGTCCTCCCTGGTGATGTCCTCCAGCACCTCCAGCTCCCGGTCCGCATCTCCGCCCACGATCCCTAATGTAGCGGCCACATCGATCCCCCGCAGCCCGCCGGAATTGGGGACCGTGACCCCCATCACGTTCTTGATGATGTTCCCGCTGCAGCACATCTCTACCCGGTCCGGGAACTGGCCCAGGACCGCCCGGGCCTTGGCCGCGCCAAAGGCGATGGCGATCGGCTCCGTACAGCCCAGCGCCGGTACAAGCTCGTTGTACAAGATCTTGATATGATCTTGGTATAGCTTCTTATCCATCTTCTTTCTCCTTTGTGGCTCGCTGACGATCACCGATCCCTTCGCCGGCTCACATCACGTCATCCGGCAGGAGCTTCATCTGGCGTCTGGCCTCATCCAGGATCGCCATCACCTCCAGCGTGTGGTCATTGCATTTTTTTGCCCGCTCATAGTCCTCCCCTACCACCATATCGGTAAAGACCCGCAGCTCATGGTACAGACGCGGACGCCCCCCGTTCAGTTCAAATTGCTCCGCCTCCCCATTATCATCGCCGAAAAAGAAGGAGCTGTACACATTAGCCGGATCCGTGCTGTGGATATACCCTTTATCGCCCTGCACATTGATCGATAAGGGCGCTCTGCAATCCTTTGCGCCGATGCACACACACTGAAAGGACGGATAACGCATGGTGAGGATACCTGATGTGTCCACCCCGCGTTCTATATTGGCTATGTAGCGGACCTCCTCCGGCCGCCCGAACAGTCCCACAACATAATGGATATTGTAGACATTGATATCCATCAGCGCGCCCCCAGACTGCGCCGGATCAAAGACCGGATGGACCGTCCCCTCCTTGAAAAGGTCGTAACGGCGAGAATACTGGGAATAGTTCAGCTGCACGATCTTTACATCTCCCAGCCGCCCCACAAGCTCCTTTGTTTTTTGGTAATTAGGCATATATTGGTTGGAGATCGCTTCAAAGACCACCACATTGGCCGCCTCTGCTTTCTCCACCAGATCCTTTGCCTGGGCATAGCTGCTGGCAAAGGGCTTCTCCACGATCACATGCTTCCCGCTGCGGACAGCCTGCTCCGCGTAAGGATAATGCAGATGGTTAGGGAGCGCGATATAGACTGCCTCCACCTCCTTATCTTCCAACAAAGCGGCATAGTCGTGGTAGATACATTGGATCTTATACTGGTCCTGGAGCTTCTTAAGCTTCTCCAAGCTGCTCTCCCGCCCGAAGACTGCGTAGTTCTCCAGCTCCTCGATCTGTTCGGCCGCCTCCAGAAGATCCGGGACGATCGTCCCTGCGCCAATCACTGCTACCTTCATCCTTCCTCCATCTCGTGCCTGTATACGCGGCACGCCGTACTGTATATCCTTATGTATCCTTTTACATGTAACTGGAGACACGCTTTCATGACAGCAGAAAAAACCCGACCCTTTTCTTATCCAAAAGATCAGGCTTTCTGTCTTTACGTTCACGCAGGGTCCGATGCCCCCGGCCCCTTCTCCAGATCCTCCTGCCCTCTTCTTATGACTTTCGGAGCTTCTGCCGGACCCTCTAAGGTATCTTGTCCGGCTCCCTCCGCCGCTTCCTGGCCAGCATTGTCGGATGGATCCTGGCTTGTCCCGCCGGACGGATCCTCCGATCTTGCTCCGGTCTCCTCCTTGGCCGCTCCCTGCCCGTTCACCGGGAAGGCGGAGGTCCCGTCCATCTGCGCCCTTGCATAGTCGCGCAGCACGGCGGTCCACATGTCATAGGCTCCGTTGTTCAGATGGCAATACCCGTCACTGCAATATGCCGCCGCCAGATCGCCGTTTCCGTCGGCGATGGCGTCTGCCACGTTGACATAACCCCAGCCGTTCTCCAGTGCCATCTGAGCCAGCATCCCGTTGAACAAGCGGACCGTGGGGTTGTTCAGCCTTCCCTTTTCCCGGCCCGGCCTTATGTAGGTCATGCTCATGATATGGATCTCCGCCTCCGGGCAGTAGGTCTTGATATTGGCGATCACCTGGGCATAACGGGCGCAGGTACTCTCTAAGGGCCCCATGTCGATGTCATTGAGCCCGAAGAACAAAAATACCTTTTTCGGCTGCAGCATCCCCGCGGACTCCCAGACATAACGCTTCTGGCCCATAAAGAGGGGATGAGTGCTCCCGGCCGTCACCGGCCGCAGGGCATTGAACACCGAAAAACTGACCGCCGCCAAAAACTGCATCCGCCCCAGGCAGGACCCTCCCCGCCGCATGGCATAGCTCCCATAGCCCTGCATCACCGAATCACCGATAAAGACCGACCCGTCAAAATAGGCGTCCAGTTCCGCCTCCAGCCTTGCCGCTTCTGCCATAGCCTTGTCCGCTTCCCCTATAGCCTGATCCGCTTCCGATCCGGCTCCTTCTGTCCTTCCTTCCTCTGTCCCGTCTCCCTCTGTCTCTGTCTGGACTCCCGGTCCCCGGATCTCATCTCCAAAAACAGCCATAGGCTGGACGCTGGCCGTCGTCATCGCCAGACATCCGCACAAAAGACGATATCTCCATCCTCTCCTCATCTCCCCTATCTCCTCTCAGGTCCAGTTTTTTCCTGTCTATATGTAAAAGAAAAGCGGCGAAAACTTTACGTCTATAAAGTCTTCACCGTCTTTTGTGATCCTGATAAAAGCAGGGGAAGAGGGGCTCGAACCCCCATCTACGGTTTTGGAGACCGCTGCTCTGCCATTGAACTATTCCCCTGTATCTGTTGCGCTTTGTTTCCCGCAACGTTAGATAGTTTAGCACAGAAATCAGACTATGTCAATCCTTTTTTTAAAAAGGTCCGCAAATGGAGGGGGAGAGCATCCGGCATCCCTCTCGGAGCGAGAGCGCTTCCCTTTGGGGGACCGGGCCTTCGGATGCGGGCGGGTGACCGATCATGTGCCTGCACCTATATAACGATCGGCATGGGTGTGGATAGTAACGGATAAGCTCACACCACCGCCCCGATCGCCTCCCGCACATTGGAGACCCCGATCAGCCGTATCCCGCTCACCGTCTTCATCTTATCCAGGCAGAGCCTGGGCAGGACACAGGTGGAAAAGCCCAGCTTTTTGGCCTCGTGGACCCGCTGTTCAGCCATGGATACCGCCCGGACCTCGCCGGCCAGCCCCACCTCGCCGAAGATCACGGTGGAAGGGTCCACCGGCTTATCCTTATAGCTGGAGATCAGGGCCAGGATGATGGCTAAGTCCATAGCGGGCTCGTTCATCTTTAAGCCTCCTGCCACGTTCACATAGGCGTCGAACCGGCCCAGATCATAGCGGCAGCGTTTTTCTAAGACAGCCATCAAAAGGTTGATCCGGTTGTAATCCGCACCGGCGGCGGTCCTGCGTGCCATGCCGAAATTCGTCTCGGTGACCAGCGCCTGTACCTCTAGCAGGATGGAACGGGTCCCTTCCATAAGACAGGCCACCACCGCCCCGGAGGCGTCCTCCGGTCTCCCGCTGAGGAGGAACTCGGAAGGGTTTTTCACCTCGCACAGGCCCTCCTCCAGCATCTCAAAGACCCCGATCTCATTGGTGGATCCAAAACGGTTCTTCACCCCCCGCAAGATCCTATAGGCGGCGGTGCGCTCCCCTTCAAAATAAAGGACCGTATCCACCATATGCTCCAGCACTCTCGGGCCGGCCACCACGCCTTCCTTTGTCACATGGCCCACCAGGAAGATGGCGGTCCCAAGGCCCTTTGCCAGCTGCATCAGCACGTTGGTGGATTCCCGGACCTGGCTGACGCTGCCGGGCGCGGAGCTGATATCCTCCCGGTACATGGTCTGGATGGAATCGATCACCACCACATCCGGCCTCCGTTCCTGGATGACCTCCTGGATGACTTCCAGATCCGTCTCGCATAAAAACCGCAGCTCGCCCCTGACCGGACCGATCCGGTTCGCCCGCAGCTTGATCTGCTTTAAGGATTCCTCACCGGATATGTAGAGGATCTGCTTCCCGTCCGCCGCAAGGTTCCGGCAGACCTGCAGGAGCAGGGTGGACTTCCCGATCCCAGGATCGCCGCCCACCAAGACCAGGGAGCCGGCCACCACGCCGCTCCCTAAAACCCGGTCCAGCTCCTCAAAGCCGGTCTTCATCCGGTCCTGCTCATCCACGGAGATCTCCGAGAGGAGGGAGGGCTCCGCCTTTCTCCTGAGCGAAGAAGGCTTTTTCGCAGGAGCTTTCATAGAAGGCAGCGCCTTCGCCACAGGCTCCTCCACCATCGTGTTCCACTGCTTGCAGGCCGGACACTGCCCCATCCACTTGCTGGACTCAAAGCCGCATTCCTTACAGAAAAATGCAGTCGCCTTCGCTCTTGCCATAACCTTCCCTCCTCAAAACGGGATCTTGGCTGTCCTTCTTTGCGGCGGACCATCCCGCCTGCAAAAAGGACGGCCCTTCATCAAGCCTTCACGATCTTCAGCTCCACCGTCTTTCCGTCTTCCAGGTCCATATTGATCCCAAGCTTCCCGCTCACATTCGTGGCGATCTCGCCGGTCAGCAGCCCATCCTCGTAGATCTTATAGGTGGTGTCCTCCTCCAGCTGCACCGTGACCTGGGATGCCTTATAGCCCTCCAGGAGGCAGGCGATCCCCTCATCGCTCTCTGAAAAATGGGATACCGTCGTACCCGGGACGGATTCATACACGAACATCCCGTTCCGTTCCAGCTTGGTGATCTCGTAGAAGGTCTTTACCTTGTACAGATCCCCCTGGTGTTCAAAGTCCTGCTTTTTCGACTTCTCGTTCAAGGAAAAATCCCCAAAACTAATGGTCCCATCCTGTTCCACTTGGATCAATGCTCCGATTCCTGGCATCTTCTTGCCCTCCTAGTATTTTAATCCTTATCCTCTTTTACTCTATAGGCCGCAGCCTATAATTAGATTATACACAGATCTCCAAAAAAATCCAGTGCATCCTTCTTACGATTTTGTTATCATCCCTCTTTAGACCGGCATTGGCACTTTCTCTTCCATCGGCCCGAAGACCAGGGCGCCGTCCTGCACCTCCACCAGCACCTTGTCTCCTTTTCGGACCTTGCCGTCTAAGATCTCCTCCGCCAGCTTATCCTCCAGCAAGTTCTGGATCGTGCGCTTTAATGGCCTGGCCCCGTATTTTTCATCGTAGCCTTTATCGATCAGCAGCTCCGTGGCGGTCTGTGAAACCTCCAGCTCCAGATCCATCTGCTCCTTGGTCCGCTTTAAGATGCCCTTTAAAAGGATCTGGGCGATGTCCTTCATGTGTTCCTTGTTCAGCTGGTGGAAAACGATGGTCTCGTCGATCCGGTTTAAAAACTCCGGCTTGAACTGCTTCTTGACCTCCTCCATGACCCGGCCCTTCATAAAGGCATAGTTCTCCTTCTCGTCATTGGAGGAGGCAAAGCCTAAGCGCTTGGGGGAGATGATATTTTCCGCCCCTGCATTGGAGGTCATGATCAGGATCGTGTTCTTAAAGTCGATCTTGCGCCCCTGGGAGTCGGTGATATGGCCGTCGTCCAAGACCTGCAGGAGGATATTGAACACGTCCGGATGGGCCTTTTCCACTTCATCAAAGAGGATCACGGAATAAGGCTTCCGGCGGACCTTCTCGCTGAGCTGGCCGCCCTCGTCATAGCCTACATATCCTGGCGGGGATCCGATCATCCGGGAAACGCTGTGCTTCTCCATGTATTCGGACATATCCACCCGGATCAGGGCCGCCTCCGTGCCGAACATGGCCTCGGCCAGAGCCTTTGAGAGCTCCGTTTTTCCCACACCGGTGGGGCCTAAAAATAAAAAGGAACCGATAGGCCGCTTTGGGTCCTTTAAGCCTACCCGGCCGCGGCGGATCGCCTTGGCCACGGCGGTGACCGCCTCCTCCTGGCCCACCACCCGCTCATGGAGGATAGATTCCAGCTTCATGAGCCGCTCGGACTCCTCTTCCTCCAGCTTCTTCACCGGGATCTTGGTCCAGCCGGCCACCACATCGGCGATCTCCTCCTCATCCACGATCAGCTTTCGGGTGTGCTTCTCCTTCTCCCACTTAGTCCGGATCTTGTCGATCTTCTCCCGCTTTTTCTGCTGCTTCTTCTTGATCTCCCCGGCCTTCTCGTAGGCCTCGGACTTGACCGCCTGCTCCTTTTGTATCTCTAAGGCCTCGATGTCCTTTTCCAGGACCTTGATCTCCTCCGGCTCCACAAAGTTCGTCAGACGCACCTTGGAGGAAGCCTCGTCGATCAGATCGATCGCCTTGTCCGGCAGGAAACGGTCGTTGATATAGCGGACGGACAGCTTCACGGCCGCCTCTAGGGCCGCGTCGGTGATGGCCACCTTGTGGTGGTCCTCATATCGTCCCCTTAACCCCTTTAAGATATCGATCGCTTCCTCCTGGCCCGGTTCCTCCACCGTCACCGGCTGGAACCGGCGCTCTAAAGCCGCGTCCTTTTCGATGTATTTCCGATATTCCTCGATCGTGGTGGCCCCGATCAGCTGCAGCTCCCCTCTGGCCAAGGAGGGCTTTAAGATGTTCGAGGCATCGATCGCCCCTTCGGCCCCGCCGGCGCCGATGATGGTGTGGAGCTCGTCGATGAAGAGCAGCACCTGGCCGTCCTCCGTCACTTCACTTAAGACCCGTTTGATCCGCTCCTCGAACTCCCCCCGGTACTTGGATCCGGCTACCATCCCCGGAAGATCCAAGGTCACCACTCGTTTCTGGGCGATCGTCTCCGGCACATCCCCGGATGCGATCTGCTGGGCGAGGCCTTCTGCCACAGCGGTCTTCCCCACGCCGGGCTCCCCGATCAGGCAGGGATTGTTCTTGGTGCGGCGGCTCAAGATCTGGATCACCCGCCCGATCTCTGTCCCCCGGCCGATCACCGGATCCAGCCGCCCTTCCCTGGCCAATGCGGTCAGGTCCCGGCTGTAATTATCCAAGGTCGGCGTGCTGGTCCTCCCCCGCAAGTTCCGACCGCCCTGGATCTCCTCTCTGGCGCTCTGGGGCGCGTCCTCTCCCATGGCGGATAAAAGGTCGATATACAGCTTCTGTATATTGATCCCCAGGGTATTTAAGAGCCTGGAAGCCACGCAATCCCCTTCCTTGATCATCGCCATCAGAAGATGCTCCGTGCCGATCAGAGGCGCACGGAAGCGCACCGCCTCCCTGTAGCTGTTCTCCATCACACGTTTTGCGCTGGGGGTGTAGCTGTTCTTCTCCGCCACGCCCACGGTATTCCCGGGAGAGATCAGCTGGCTCACCAGCTCGATCACCTTCTCTTCGCGCACACCGCTCTCATCCAGCACCTTGGCCGCCACCCCGGTCCCCTCGTGCAGCAGTCCGATCAGCAGATGCTCGGTCCCCACATAGCCGTGGCCCAGCTTCTTTGCCGCATCCACCGCCAGGGTGATCGCCTCGCGGGCTTTTGCTGTAAATCTATCGATCATGTTCTGTCCATCCTCCTGTCATCTATCCTCAACTCCATACACATCCGGTCCAGCTCTTCTATCTCCATACCGGCTTTTATGCCGCACTGCCCATCCTGCCGGTCCCGCCGTCGCCTGCCCTCACGCCAGCTCCGGCAGCTCCCTGCGCAGATAAGCCGCTCTGGCCACATCCAGCTCCTCCTTGGAGAGGGGCCTGTGGGAGAGCTTCTGCAGATTGGCCGTCTGGATCCCCAGCATCAGCCGATAGACCGGACAGGGTTCCTTGAAGGCCAGGAGACCGTCATCCACCCCGGACATGATCTGGGAAAGGAAGATCATGGCGTCCCGGCTGGCGATCCTCCTGGCATATTTCATCACGCCGTAGGATTTATACGCTTCATCCTCCCGCTCCAGCCGGTGGTTCTTTAGGGCCGCCTCCCGGACCTGCCGCTCCTGCTCGCTCAGCTGCTCGGCGCTCTGGGTCACCAGGTCGATGATCTCCCGCTCGGAAAGCCCCAGAGTCCTCTGATTGGCCACCTCATACAGAGCGCCGTGGTTCTCGTCCCCTTCTCCGTAGACCCCCCGAAGGGTCACGCCGAACCGGCTCATATCCCCCACCAGATTCTGGAACTTCTTTCCTCTGGATAATGTAGGGAGATGGAGGGTCACCGAAGCCCGCATCCCGGTCCCCACATTGGTGGGAAATGCCGTCAGATAGCCATATTTTTCATCAAATGCATAGGAAAACCGGGCGTTGATATGGTCATCCAGCTGATCGGCCCGCCTCCACAGCTCATCCAGCTGGAGGAATGGGGAGAGGAACTGCATGCGGATATGATCGTCCCCATTGAGCACGATACTGACGCTCTCATCCCTGGAAACGATCAGTCCCACCGTATCCTTCTTCTCCAGGATGCTGCCCTTTATGATCCGCCGCTCCTTCAAAGCCCGACGGCTCAGCTCATCCAGCTCCTCCAGATATACATACTCATAATCCTTGCCATCCAACTCCTTTAAGTCCTTCAGGCTGTATTCCAGCCGCTTTACCAGTCCCTCGCTCTCTGTTGCGTTCAGGGAATTCGGAAAACGGTACTGATCCAGATTTCTTGTCAAACGGACCCGGCTGCTGACGATGTTTGGCTGCCGGCCCTCCGTCTGTTCAAACCACTTGTTCATGACTCCTCCCATCCAGACTCGCATAACAGCCCATAGGGTCCAAACGACCGCGGGCTCCCGAAACCTTTATGCATCCTGCTCTTCCATCTGCTCCAGATCCCGGATCTGATCCCGATACTGTGCCGCCAGCTCATACTCCTCTTTTAACACCGCCTCCTGGAGGCGGGCCTTTAACACCTGGAGCTTTTCTTCCCTGGAAAGCTTCGGCTCCTGGATCTCCTCCTGCCCGCTCCCGGTCACGGAAGGGGCGGCAAGGATCTTCTGGTATCTGGGCTTCTTTCCGTTATGGACGCCATTGCCCTGGAGCTTCTTGATCTTATCGCCGATCAGCAGGTCAAAGATGCTGTAGCAGTCCGGACATCCGAAACGGCTGTTCTCCACAAAATCCTGGTAGCTGGTCTTACAGGCAGGGCACATGATCTGCTGAAGCTTATCCTCTTTCTGGCTGGTCTCCCCCACCCCTAAAAGGCTGGATAAAAGCTTGCCCAAAGGAAATTCTCCGTCAAAGATGGCGGAATAATAGCCAAGATCCATCTCCTTGGCACACTGGGCGCAGAGATTATGCTCGTTCCGCACACCGTTGATCACTTCCGTATATTTGATATTCGCTTCCCTGATCTTACACTTTTCACATAACATCGTCTTCCTCCTCACTCCGTTCTCCTGCCGGAGCCCTTTGAAAACAGGTCATAGATCTCATCCACCAGCTGATGGGCCTCCTTCCTGGATACATCCCTGCAGATCCCTCTGGCCAGGACCGCGCTCAAGTTCTGGCGCAGCTCCTGGATGGCCTGCAGCTTATCGATATCCAGAGCGATCACAGCTCCCTTCCGCCGGTCCAGTTTTACAAAGCCCTCCTGCCGGAGCGTCGAATAGGCTTTATTTACCGTATGCATATTGATCCCGATCTGGTCCGCCAGAGAACGGACCGAGGGAAGCGTATCCCCCTCACAGATCGCCTCCGTGGCGATCCCCAGGATGATCTGGTTGCACAGCTGGAGATAAAATGCCTCATCACTGTTAAAATCGATCTTTAATATCATCCTATCACCATCTTTCGTGTTTCTGTTATATGGATTGTATAACAAGTGGGTATAAAAGTCAAGTGCGGGGATGCGCCCGGATGCTGGGGATGTGTGGAAGGGTTACTTTTCACACCCACGCCAGTTGCTGTATAGGTGCAGGCGCATGACTGGTCATCCGTTTGCATCCGGCAGGCGACAGATAAAAAGCCAGCCGAGTTGGGCAGCTGAGGGAGGGACATATCTGGCCATCATTTTCACTCCGATCCGGGAAAACGCAGGGAAAGCCGACGATATCACATGTCGGCTTTCCCCTTGTATCTACCGTAAGGATAGATCAACGTATCTTTATAGGTCCAGATCGATGACCTCAAAATCATCATCCAGCTCTTCCCTTCGCCTGCGCTCCTGGCTCACGGCTGTCTGGGACGCGGCCGGACCGGGCTCCTCATAAAGCGGATCAAGCTCTTCGTCCAGATCATCCTCAGGCTCTGGCACGGCTCGCCTGACGACCTGGGACGACCGGCCTTCGGAGGCGGTCCTTGTTTCGGTCCGCGGCCGATCGGTGCGGAGGATCTCCTCCTGGAGATCTTGCTCGATCGGTGTGCGCCTTATGGGGCGGGCATACTCCTCTTCCTCTTCATAGTCCGGTTCCTCCCAGGCTGCGTTGCGGCTCCTTGGAGCCGCTTCCCTTGGCTGCGGCTCCTCCCGGCCCTTGTCCTTCCCGGAGCCGCCAAAGTTCCTGGTGACCAAGAGGACGATCACGAAGATCAGCAGCAGGACCGCCACCGCCACCAGGACGATGATCACATAGAGGCGGAACTGGTAATTTTTCTCCATCTCCTGATAGCGACTGATGTACTGCTCGGTCTCTTCCTTTGTATAGCCGGACTCAGCGGTCGGATCCTTGAAGTAGCGCTGGATCGTCTTTTCGGTCAAGTCATATCGGTAGAAATTCTTTTCGCCTGCGGCGTTCATGGCATAGAACACGCAGTACTGATGCTCGGTCTCCGCGGCCCAGATCCATCCGGTCACCTCGTAGCCGTCGATATTGATCGTGGTCTGTGTGAACACATCGGGCAAGTCTACCCCTTCCTCCGGAGGCAGGATGGTGATGGCCTTTGACGCCGCCTCCAGACCGACACCCTCGATCGCCGCGGCGCCGCCGGTCTCCGATCCGCCGCCCTCGCTCTTGGTCACCGAGATCGTATAATTCTTCACCGTGACCCCGTCTGCTGCGGTCACCTTGATCGTGATCGTGTTTTCTCCCATCTGCAGGCCTTCACTGCCTTCTACCACCACAGACGATCCTTCCGCGCCTGCGGCCTGCACGTCGATCCGGTCCACATCCAAGCCCACGCTCATGGAATAGCTGTCCACATAGGGGGAGAAATCCGGGCTCAAGGTCCCCGGCGATACGGACAGGGAGGAGAGCAGGCTGGCCGCGGCGCTCTCATCCACAGGCGCCACGGTGATCGTGGAGCTCCCCTGATGCGCGATGGTCACCGCCTGGGAATCTGTGTCATAGATCTCACCGGAGACCACCGTGATCTGGCTGGTGGCCGGCTGCAGCACCCTGAACTTCATCGAAAAGGAGATCGTGCTCAGATCCCCCCCGTCGGGACCGCCATGTGCCCGCAGAGCCCCTGCTCCGCCTTCCACATTGGTGCCCTCCAAAAATTCCAGGACAGAGGCGTCATAAGCCAACATGATCTCCGCACGGCCCAAGGACCCATCCTGGGAGTTGACCTTCATGTTGACACTGACCTCCTGGCCTACCTCTCCGCCAGGGTCTGAAAATGTGATCTTTGCACTGGCCGCCATGGCCACCAAAAGATCTGCCGGCGCTGCCACTGCCAGCATACAGGCCAGCAGGATGCCTGCCAGCATTTGCCTGATCCATTTGATCTTCTTTTCCATCTTTCATCTCCATCAGCCCGGCAGAGTGCGCAGATACGCCTTTTTTGCCGGTCCTCTTATGATACGTGGCTCATCCGCAAAAGATCCAAGGACCTGCGGATGGCTCTGTGTGCTAAACCGCTGCTCAATATACGATCGTTACATTGCTCCCGCCGGGACCATTAGTGCTGCCAGAGCTGCCTCCAGGTGCGTTTCCGCCTCCAGGGCCAAAACTGCTGCCTCCCGGCCCTTGGCCGCCGGATGGGCTGCCCGCAGTCCCGCCGGAGGTACCGCTCCCCCCTGCGGTGCCGGATGAGGATCCCGCAGTCGGCGTCCCTCCATTTCCCGTGCTCCCGCTGGCTATGGTCCCATTGCTCTGGGGCCCGTTCGCGCTCTTGGTGATCCGCACCGTGTAGGTCCGGACCGTACCGTTCTGGGCGGTGACATCGACCTTCACCTCCGTCACCGAAGCGTTTAAGGATACGGTGCCCACACCTCTGACCTGGGCGTTAGAGTCCACAGTCGATGCCCGCAGCACCACACTGCCCACGGAGCTGTGTACAGAAACGTCATAGCTTTGTGTATCCCGGTTGAAGGACGGGCTCAAGGTAAAGCCGTCTACACCCAAGGTGGAAAGCTTATTATTGGGACTCCCGTCAAGGACCGGCTTTACGCAGGCCTGGGCAGGCATGTTCCGGTAGACCGGGATCTTGAACCGGAGCGGCAGCTGACGCATGTTCTCCGAGTAAGCGGTCCCCATCTTTGCGCCTTCCGACGCAGCGGCCTCCACATTGGTCATATACTGATGCTTGTAAAGGTTGCTGCCCTGTACGTTAAACTTCTTTAAATAGAAGGTATCCTGTCCGGCCTGTACATAATTCTGTCCATACTGGCAGGCCCCTCCGATGATCGACTTATCCACGCTGTCCCAGGGACGCATGTAGCTGCCGGACTGGGAAGCATACCAAAGCCCCCTCTGCACAGCCGTCATCCCATTGCTGGCGTAAGCCTCAAAATTGTAAAAATTATAATAACCGCTGGCACCGGAGATGGACTCCGACTTACCCTGGGTCCCCTGCTCCTGTAAGATCATGGATGCCAGGACATAAGGGCTCACACCGGACTGCTGGGCCGCCTGCATCAGGATATCCACATAGGACGCGCTCCCGCTGCCTCCGGTCCCGTTGCCGGTACTGTCCTGGCTGTTGGTCTGCCCTCCCGGGCCGACCTGGATGACCGTAGCGCCTGCCCGGCTCACCTCATGGAGGCTAGCCGTCAGACCAGACCGACTCACATTTTTCCCCGGCGGGATCCCAACCGTGATATCCGATCCAAAGGTGCCGGAAGAGACGTTCCCTCCGCTTGGGGCGGCGCCCGCGCCATTCCCATTAACACCGGTACCTGTAGTGCTGCCCCCAGGACCGGACGTCACACCGGACGTCCCGCTGCCTGTCGTCTTTCCTCCCGGCGGGACCCCGACCACCACTTCATTGCCTGTATCCCCGGAGCCTGGTGCCTTGCCGGAGGTATTTCCTGTACTGTTCCCCGAAGTGCTCCCTGTACTGTTCCCATAGCCCGGTCCATAGCTGCTCCCGGAGGAACCTGAACCTCCGACCGGAGAAACCGTCCCGCTGCCCGCGCTCCCCGATCCGCCTGTATATGTGCCGCTGGTAGCAGCAGGGCCCTCCAGAAAGGTGCCCCGCACCAGCGAGAGCAGACCATCACGCGTATGTGCCGACGCATCATAGCTTTGGGATAAAAACTGGAAGATATACGTCTCATTGATAAAATTTCGGGGATCCATATAATAGCGGATGATATCCTCGCTGGCCGCCACCCAGGCGCTGCCGTCAAACCCGGGCCATGTCCCGGTGCCCCAATCATAGGCGCCGGCCGCCGTGGACTTCCAGGAGGAGATGCTGCTGCGGCTCACTAGGTTCCTGCCCACCAGGCTCTCGTTCTGGATCACCTCGTTCCAGTCCAGACCGGTATCCATAGCGGTAAAGACCCATTGCGGATATCTGGCATGCAGCTCCCGCAGGGCAGGCCGATAGGATTCGGGAAAACCCTGAGCATTTAGATAAGCCTCGAAATCCGCATCACTGCTGTATGTAGTCGGGAACTGGATATAGCTGGAGGAAACATAGCCGGTCGCTGCCTGTCCGTTCCCGGCAGTGTAGCGGATCTGGTACCATAAGCTCCCGTCGCCTGCGGCGGCCTCACTCAGCACAGTGACCGCCGCCCCATAGGACAGCTTGCCCACACTGGCATTTGCAGTCCCCGGCCCGCTCCTTATGTTCAGTGAAGTCGCTTTTACCGTAGCCGGCCGTTCCGCTCCAAAGCTCATCCGTGAACGAAGGACCGCGGCAGACGCTCCAAAAGCCAAGGACAGGCTTAAGGTAAGTGCCAGGCACTTCTTCCAATGTTTTTTCATTCTTTTCTCCTGATAGGTAAGCTTTTGCTACTTTAGCTGGCATGGGTGTGAAAAGTAACAAACTTCTATCTGTCTCTGCAGCTTTTGCCAAACGTGCATCGTCCTTATTATAATGACAAAATTGGGATGCGTCAACAAAATTGGTATAAAGTCGAAAAGAAAACTTGAATTTGTAAGATCTCGTAAGAAAAAAGAAATGGGAAAAAACGGGTGCATCGCCAGGTATCCAACAAAAAAACAGGCCCCGCATAGTCTGGATCTATGCCAGAGCCTGTCTTAAAAGTCTTTATGATCAGAGGATCTTTTCTCCTCTCACCGCGTCATGGTCACACCGGGTAAGCCTTGCTCTCCTTATCCGCAGCCGTCTGGTCGATGCCGGTCTGCTGGGCTTCACGATACTGGAAGAACTCCTTTGCCACTGCCGGGAACAGGGCATAGGATAATACATCCTCGTCCTGCTGCTTCCACTGGGCGCATTCCTTCTCATACTTAGGCAGCTGAGGCTCTAAAAGGTCTGCAGGCCGGCAGGTGATCGGGGTGGCATCGCCGATGATCTTCTTCTGGACCTCCGCGTTGAAAGGCTTTACGGTCTGGCCGAACTCGCCCATCATGATCTTCTTGGATTCCTTGGGGACCATCTTGTAGCGCTCGCCGGCGATCACGTTCATGACCGCCTGGGTTCCGACGATCTGAGAGGACGGGGTCACCAGAGGCGGCTCGCCGAAGTCCTTGCGGACCCTGGGGATCTCCTCCAGGACCTCCTGGTACTTGTCTTCCTTCCCGGCTTCCTTTAGCTGGCTCACCAGGTTGGACAGCATGCCGCCCGGCACCTGGTACTGCAGGGTCTTGATGTTCACGCCCAGCACCTTCGGGTTTAAGAGACCGCTCTCCAGCGCTTTCTCCCGGATCGGACGGAAGTATTCCGCGATCTCCGCCAGCAGCGTCAGATCGTGGCCGGTATCGTACGGCGTGCCCTTAAAGGTCTCCACCATGACCTCGGTGGCCGGCTGGCTGGTACCCAGCGCCAGAGGCGACATCGCACAGTCGATGATATCGCAGCCTGCCTCCACTGCCTTCATATAGGTCATGGAAGCGACGCCGGAGGTGTAGTGGGTGTGTAAGTCGATCGGGAGAGAGGTGCCTTCCTTTAAGGCATGGACCAGCTCGTCTGCCGCATAGGGGGTCAAAAGGCCTGCCATATCCTTGATGCACAGGGAATCTGCGCCCATATCCTCGATCCTCTTGGCGATATCCTTCCAGTATTCCAGGGTATAGGCATCGCCCAGGGTATAGCACAATGCGATCTGGGCATGGCCCTTTTCCTTCCGGGTCGCCTTTACCGCAGTCTCTAAGTTGCGGATATCGTTCAGACAGTCAAAGATACGGATGATGTCGATGCCGTTGGCGATGGATTTCTGGACAAAATACTCCACCACATCGTCGGCATAATGGTTGTAGCCCAAGATGTTCTGCCCGCGAAAGAGCATCTGCAGCTTAGTGTTCTTGAACCCGGCTCTCAGCTTCCTCAGCCTCTCCCAGGGATCTTCCTTTAAGAAACGTAAGGACGCGTCAAAGGTCGCGCCGCCCCAGCACTCTACCGCGTAGTAGCCCACCTGCTCCATCTTTTCGATGATCGGCAGCATCTGCTCGGTGGACATCCTGGTGGCCAGCAGAGACTGATGGGCGTCACGAAGGATCGTCTCCACGATCTTTACCGGCTTCTTCTCTATTTCTGCCATTCTCATTTTCCTCCTAGATCGATTTTATATTTCCAGCCGTGGTCCACGGTCCATGCCGCTGCCCGCGACTGGCTCCATACATCTGCCCAGACAGCCTGGACAGCTTACGCTTTGCAGTTGATCAGGGTCGCCTCTAAAGCCCCTCGCCTGATCCTATACGCCAAAGATCGCCATGAACGCGCCTGCCGCCACAGCCGTGCCGATAACGCCGGCCACATTGGGGCCCATAGCGTGCATCAGCAGGAAATTGCTGGGGTCCGCCTGCGCGCCCACCTTCTGGGAGACACGGGCCGCCATGGGCACAGCCGACACGCCGGCAGAACCGATCAGCGGGTTCACCTTTCCTCCGGTCAGCTTGCACATAGCCTTTCCGAACAGGACACCTGCCGCTGTACCGATGCCAAAGGCGATCAGGCCCAAGAGCACGATCATGACCGTATCCCAGTTGAGGAACGCCTCCGCGCTGGTGGATGCACCGACCGATGTGCCCAGAAGGATGACCACGATATACATCAGCGCGTTGGAGGCAGTCTCCGTCAGCTGCTTGACCACGCCGGATTCCCTGAACAGGTTGCCCAGCATCAGCATACCCACTAAGGGTGCGGTGGAGGGCAGGATCAGACACACGATGGTGGTGACGATGATCGGGAACAGGATCTTCTCCAGCTTGGATACGGGCCTTAACTGCTCCATCTTGATCTTCCGCTCTTCCTCTGTGGTCAAAAGCTTCATGATCGGAGGCTGGATGATCGGCACCAGAGCCATGTAGGAGTAAGCCGCCACGGCGATGGGGCCCATCAGGGTGGACTGGCCTAATTTGCCGGCCAGGAAGATGGAGGTGGGGCCGTCCGCGCCGCCGATGATGGAGATCGCCGCCGCTGCCTTTCCGTTAAAGCCCATCAAGATCGCGAAAAAGTAGGCACTGTAGATACCGAACTGGGCCGCCGCACCCAGAAGGAAGCTCTTGGGATTGGCGATCAATGGGCCGAAATCCGTCATGGCGCCGACGCCCATAAAGATCAGGGATGGGAGGATACTCCACTCATCCAGGATAAAGAAGTAGTGCAGAAGACCGCCTACTCCGTTGGAAGTCTCTTCAGGAGATGCCATAATGTCCGGATAGATATTGACCAGGAGCATACCGAAGGCGATCGGGACCAGCAGCAAGGGCTCAAAGCCGTATTTGATCGCCAGCAGTAAGAACACGAACGCTACTCCGATCATGGCAAAATTGCCGATCGTCAGGTTAAAGAATGCCATCTGATGAAAGAGGTTATTAAAGGTTGTAGCAAAATCCATATTCGATCCCTCCGTCAGGGATGCATATCATATGCATCTCTCCATCTAGTTTAAAGTAGCGATGACTGCGCCGGCCTCCACTGAGTCGCCTGCTGCTGCGTTGATGGTGGCGATGGTGCCGTCCTGCGGAGCTACGATATCATTTTCCATCTTCATGGCTTCAAGGACCAAGATCACTTCGCCCTTCTTCACGGCCTGGCCTGCGGACGCCTTTACCGATAAGATCTTGCCCGGCATGGGAGCGACCACGGTCACGGAGCCGGCCTGGCCGGCCGGTGCTGCAGCTTTCGGTGCCGCGGAGGCCTTGGGAGCTGCCTTCGGCACTGCGGGAACGGCCTTTGCAGCAGGAGCCGCGCCGGTGGAGGCGCCCTCCTCTACAGTTACTTCATAAACATTCCCATTCACGGTTATCGTATAATTTTTCATGATGATCCTCCTAGATATTTTTCATGTTGAGCCCGGCTCTGAGCGCTCCATAGAACGCTCGATCTTACGCTGGACCTTGCGTTTTATGCTCTTTTCCACTTTGCCCCTGGCTTACGCCGGATGGAACGCACCACCAGACCGTCTGCAGGTACGTCGTCGCCCATCGATGCCGCGATCGCCGCCGTGATGACCGCTACCAGCTCTAAGTCGTCGGTCAGATCCTCTTCAGGCGCCGCCGCAGGCTGCGCCGCCAGAGCGGGAGCTGCAGGTGCGGGAGCAGGCGCGGACTTCTCCTTGGCCTTTCTTTCCCATTCATTGATATACTTAAAGCAGCCGATCACCAGGCTGATGAAGATCAGGACCAGGAACACGGTCCCCATGCCGATCGCGGTATGGACAGCCGCCTTTCCCATGTTCTCGGAGATCGTATATTCCGGGTTGAACTCCATATTGGTGATGATGCCCTTCTTGTCGCAGATGATCGAGATCTCCATCGGACGTTTCGTAAAGGTGGCGGTCACCGTAGCGATATACTGGCTGTCCTTGATCTCCGCAAAAGCATCTGTGACCTCCACAAAGTCGCCGACCTCCTCCTTCGTGTCGAGCCAGGCCAGCCAGCTCTCTGCCATGGCAGAGTTGTCTTCCTCTTCGTACTGCTCGACGATCGCATTGACATATTCCGTGTCATAGGAGCCAAGGTTCTCCACAAAGGTCCTGGCATCCTGGGCCATGGCAGAAAGCTTTTCAGCGTCCTGGCCCTCCTCCACCTTCTTTGCGCAGCCGGAGATAGCGCCTATGCACAGCACCATGACCATGATGGCGAGTAGCTTTCTTTTTATTTTCATTTTGCGTCACCTCATCCTTAGACAGTACCGTGTTTTTTGTCCGGCCGGCCCTCTCTCTTTGTGAACAGCATCTCAAAGGCAGCGATCGCGCGCTTCCTGGTCTCAGGAGCCTCGATGATGTCGTCCACATATCCTCTCTTCGCCGCCGCGAGGGCGCTGGACTGCTTTTCTCTGTAAGCAGCCGCTTTTTCCGCGATCAGGGCTGAGCTGTCCGCCGCCGCCTCGATCTCCTTCGCATACATGATCTTCGCCGCCGCAGTCCCATCCATCATACCGATAACGGCATCCGGCCATGCATAGACCAGATCCGTCCCGATGGACTTGCTGGCCATGGAAAGCTGCGCCGTGCCGAAGGCCTGCCCTGTCACGACCGTCACCTTCGGTACGGAAGCGTTGGCAAAGGCGTAGGTCAGACGGCCTGCCGCCTTGGCGATCTTCCTCTCCGTATGCTTGTCCGCCTTGTAGCCCTTTACGTTGACCAAGGTGAGGAGAGGGATGCCGAAAGCGTCGCAGAAACTCACAAAGTCTGCCGCCTTGCCGCAGCCATTCACGGTGAGCACCGGCTCGTAGGAGGCGGTCTTCTCTCCGTCCGTATAAACTTCCGTGCGGTTGGCCACGCAGCCTACGGTGGTCCCGTTCAGACGGATGAAGCCGGTGACCATCTCCGGTGCGTACATGCTCTTGAGCTCCATGAAAAAGGCGTCATCGGAGATCATGGAAAGGGCCAGCCCCGTATCCCCGCCGCATGCGGCCAGGTCCGGGCATAAGCGGTTCAGATCGTCCTCACACTCATCATAGGACATATCGTCTTCATTATTAGCAGGAAGGATGGAGATCAGGGTGCGGATCTGCTCCATGATATCGGCCTCGCTGCCCGCATAGTCCACCGTCCCGGCCTGCTCGCTCTGGAAAGCTGCGGAAGCGGTGTCACATTTTGCAGTGTAGTTGCCGTCTAAGGCATTGGGGGAATTGACGAACAGCTTCGCCTTCTTCTCCTCCATAAAGGTAAAATCTGTAAGTGCAGCCGATACGGCCATACCGCCGCCGCAGGCTCCGAACACAGCCGTGATCTGGGGGATCACGCCGGAAGCCATGGTCTGCTCCAGATACATCTGGCCAAAGCCGTTCAGCGCATCTGTGGCCTCCTGCAGGCGCAGGCCCGCACAGTCCACCAGTCCGATCACCGGAGCGCCCATCTTCATGGCCAGGCCATAGAGCGCAGAGATCTTCTTCGCGTGCATCTCACCCACGGATCCGCCTAATACGGCAGCATCCTGGCTGTAGACGTACACAAGGTTGCCTTCGATGGTGCCGTAGCCGGTCAGCACACCGTCAGCCGGCGTTTCCTGTCCAGTCATGTTGAAATCTGTGGCTCTGGCTGAGATCAGCCTACCGATCTCTACAAAACTGTTTTCATCAAGCAAGGCATCGATCCTCTTACTTGCTGAGGTTTGTGTTAGATCACTCATTTCGCAGTCCTCCATTTTTTCATATTTTGACGGGGATCTTGTGGGTTTCACCAAAAAATGGCAAAAAACGAACATCCGATCCATTAGATCAAAAATTTCTGCATTATAATTCTATACCGTTGTCGGAAAAATAGCAAGTAAATTTGGTATTAATTTCACAAGCGTCATCGTTACTATCCACAGATCAGCCAAAGGCCGGCGCTCATCTCTACTGCTCTCTGCAGGCCGCCTCGATAAAGCCTTTAAATAATGGATGGGGACGGTTGGGCCTGGAGCGGAACTCGGGATGGGCCTGGGTGGCTATAAACCAGGGATGGCCGGGGAGCTCGATCATCTCCACGATCCGCCCATCGGGGGAGAGCCCGGAGAGCAGCATCCCATTTTCGGTCAGGGCCCTGCGGTATCGGTTGTTCACCTCATAGCGGTGTCTGTGGCGCTCGCTGATCTGGGCAGCGCCGTAGAGCCGGCCGGCTTTTGAGGCGGGGTCTAATACGCAGGGGTACGCGCCCAGCCGCAGGGTGCCTCCGATATCCTCCACGTTCTCCTGGTCGGGCATCAGGCTGATGACCGGATGTGTGGTGGCGGGATCTAACTCGATGCTGTGGGCGTCCGCATAGCCTGCCACATGGCGGGCGAACTCCACGATGGCCAGCTGCATCCCCAGGCAGATCCCCAGGAAGGGGATCTTATTCTGACGGGCATAGCCGATCGCGCAGATCATGCCCTCGATGCCCCGGTCCCCGAAGCCGCCGGGGACCAGGATGCCTTTTACGCCGCCCAGGATCTGGGCCACATTATCTGCATCGACTTGTTCGGAATCGACCCACTTGATGTTGACGGAGACATGGTTTGCCACGCCGCCGTGCTTTAAGGCCTCCACCACGGAGATATAGGCGTCGTGGAGGGCGGTGTATTTGCCCACAAGGGCTACCGTCACCTCCCGCTCAGGGTTTTTCCAGGCGTGGATCATAGCCTCCCATTCTCTTAGATCCGGTTCCGGACAGGGGATGTCCAGGCACTTGCAGGCCACCTGGGCCAGATGCTCCTCTTCCATCGCCAGCGGGGCTTCATATAACACCTCCACGTCCAGGTTCTGGAGCACATGGCTCTGGGGGACGTTGCAGAAAAGGGCGATCTTTCCCCGGATATGGTCGTCGATCGGATGCTCGGAACGGCACACGATGATATCCGGCCAGATCCCCATGCCCTGGAGGTCCTTTACACTGGCCTGGGTGGGCTTTGTCTTCAGCTCCCCGGAGACCTTTAGATAGGGGATCAGGGTCACATGGATCAAGATCGCATTTTCATGTCCCACCTCATGCTGGAACTGGCGGATGGCTTCTAAAAAGGGCTGGCTCTCGATATCGCCTACCGTGCCGCCTACCTCGATGATGGCGATCTCCATCTCCTTGGCGCTGTGGTCGCTGTAAAAACGGTCTTTGATCGCATCCGTGATGTGGGGGATCACCTGGACAGTACCGCCGCCATAGCCGCCCCGGCGCTCCTTCTGGAGCACGGACCAGTAGATCTTCCCGGTGGTCACATTCGAATCACGGTCCAGATTCTCATCGATAAAACGTTCGTAATGGCCCAGGTCCAGGTCTGTCTCCATGCCGTCATCGGTGACAAAGACCTCCCCATGCTGGATGGGGTTCATGGTGCCGGGATCGATGTTGATATAGGGGTCGAATTTCTGCATGGTCACCTTGTAGCCTCTGGCTTTTAAAAGGCGGCCTAAGGATGCGGCAGTGATGCCCTTTCCCAGGCCGGAGACCACGCCTCCGGTCACAAAAACATATTTTACTGGCATGATGGGGTACCTCCTTAACCGGTAAGTGGAAAACAAAGTATACTAAAAAACGATCCATCCATTATACTGCTGCCGCAAGAGAAAATCTATATTTTTTCTTAAGATATTTCAGAAAAAAATAAGTTTTTCCAACTGGTTTTCCTTGATTTATGGAAAGACTGACACTATAATGGTAGAGTATGTCGTGATCTGTGCCCAGTGTACGGACATGCCCACGATCCAACGCACATGTACGCAGATACGGATATCGGATGGCTGGCAACGGTCTCTTGCAAGATCTTCATGCCAGCCTTGTCTATCGTGTACCCACAGACGTTTTTTTGCCGGGTACGCCAAGAGCATCCCAAAAAGCAGGGACCGCTCGTCAAGTCGGATGGAGGAGCAAGGTTTTATGAACAATAACAACACCCCAGACAATAACAGCAAGCTGCCAAAAGGCAGCCAGACCATACTCATATGGGTGGTGGCAGCGCTGATCACGCTGCTGGTCATCAGTCTGATGAAGGATGTGGTGACGAAAAATTCCACCCATGAATTTTCCTACAGCGAGTTCACCCAGATGCTGGGAAAAGGACAGATCGAGAGCGTGACCTTTTCCGGTCCCAACATCGAGATCGAACCGAACCAAGACGTGAAGATCGCCTATCCGCTGGTGAAATATTTCTACACCGTCCGCGTGTCCGGCGATTATCAGCTGATCGCGCAGTTAAAGGAAGCCGATGTGGATTTCCATGAGGTGAAGCAGGATACCAGCATGATCTTAGAATCCGTGATCAGCTTTGTGATCCCCTTCCTGTTCATCGTGATCTTTATGAACTTCATGATGAAGCGCATGGGCGGCGGCGGATTGATGGGTGTGGGAAAGAGCAATGCCAGGATGTATGTCCAAAAAGAGACAGGGGTCACCTTCCAGGACGTGGCCGGCGAGGACGAGGCCAAGGAATCTCTCACCGAGATCGTGGATTTCCTCCACAACCCGGCCAAATATACCCAGATCGGTGCCAAGCTCCCCAAGGGAGCCCTTTTAGTAGGCCCTCCAGGCACAGGAAAGACATTGCTGGCCAAAGCGGTGGCCGGCGAGGCCCATGTGCCCTTCTATTCCCTTTCTGGTTCGGATTTCGTGGAGATGTTCGTAGGCGTGGGCGCATCCCGTGTCCGCGACCTCTTTAAACAAGCCCAGGGATCCGCGCCCTGTATCGTCTTCATCGACGAGATCGACGCGATCGGAAAGAGCCGCGATTCCCGTTACGGCGGCGGGAACGACGAGCGGGAACAGACCTTGAACCAGCTCTTATCGGAGATGGACGGGTTTGATTCCTCCAAGGGCCTTTTAGTCTTAGGCGCTACCAACCGGCCGGAGATCTTGGACCCGGCGCTTTTGCGCCCCGGCCGCTTTGACCGCCGGGTGATCGTGGACAAACCAGATATCAAGGGCCGTGTGAACATCTTAAAAGTCCATTCGAAAAATGTCCTGCTGGACGAGACCGTGGATTTTGAAGAGATCGGATTAGCCACATCCGGCGCCGTCGGCGCCGACCTGGCAAATATGATGAACGAGGCTGCCATCACCGCCGTAAAGCACGGGCGGACAGCCGTCTCCCAGAAGGACCTGTTCGAAGCGGTAGAGGTGGTCCTGGTCGGCAAAGAAAAGAAAGACCGGATCTTGAGCAAGGAAGAGCGGCGGATCGTATCCTACCACGAGGTGGGCCACGCCCTGGTCAGCGCCCTGCAGAAGGACGCTGAGCCTGTCCAGAAGATCACCATCGTCCCCAGGACCATGGGAGCTTTAGGCTATGTGATGCAGGTGCCGGAGGAAGAGAAATATCTAAATACGAAGAAAGAGCTCCAGGCTATGCTGGTCGGCTATCTGGCCGGACGGGCTGCCGAGGAGATCGTATTTGACACCGTGACCACCGGCGCGGCCAATGATATCGAAAAGGCCACCCGTCTTGCCCGGGCCATGGTGACCCAGTACGGCATGTCGGAGAAGTTCGGCCTCATGGGCCTTGAGACCCGGGAGAACCAGTACTTAAACGGGCGCACGGTCCTAAACTGCAGCGACACCACCGAGGCGGACATCGATAACGAGGTCATGACGATCTTGAAGGATTCCTATGCGGAAGCGAAGCGGCTGCTGGGCGAGAACCGGGAGGCCATGGATAAGATCGCCGAGTTCCTGATTGAGAAGGAGACCATCACCGGCAAAGAGTTCATGCGGATCTTCCGGGAGGTGACCAAGATCTCGGAGAAGGAAGAGGAAGGGGCAAAAAAAGGAGCCGCCGACAGAGAGACCACCGACAAAGATACAGCTGCCATGTAGACATACTGTATAGACAGCTGCTCTATAGGCGCTCTGCAGGTCCTCCCATGGACCTTTATGGGCCCTGCCGTATCCCAGACAGGGCAGAGAAAAACAGGTCCGCTGCCTGATCGGCACACCAGGCAAAGGTGAACCGCCGGACCGTATCCTGTGCCAGCAGCGGAAAAGACGCGATCTTTTCATCATTCAGATAGTATTCCACCGCCCCCACTTCTGCCCCCCGTTCTACGGGGGCCTCCAGATAGTCGGGGGCTTTTTTTACGATCTTGATCTTATCTTGGCTGCCTACCAGCGCCTTTAATCCATTATCCGGCGTCCGGACCATGAGGCGGGTGCTCCTAAGCCACTCACCCCCATCATCGCCGCCTCCTCCGGACTGCCCCGCTTCAGCCGGGATGCCGTTCTTCACTTTGATCGGGGCCAGCTCTACCTCCTGATAGATATCCCTGTACTGATACTCTGCCTTGGCATACGAGAACAGCGCCTTGGCATCGGACCATTTGTAGGTCTTATGGGGCGGCCAGCCGCAGCCTAAAAGGGCGATGACAAAGATCCGGCCCTCATCCTCCACCGCGGCGGTATAGCAGTACCCCGCTCCTCCGGTAAAGCCGGTCTTCCCGGAGAGCACGCCCTCCATCATCTGGAGCAGGTTATTGTGGTTGTGGCAGCTGTAGCTCCCTTTTCCGTCTGCATCCTGGAAGCTATAGTCCTGGGTCCTGGCGATCTGGATGAACGCTTCGGCTTTCGGCGATCCATAGACACAGTAGCGCATGATCCTGGCCAGATCCGCAGCGGTGGTCGAATGGATCTTCTCCTGTCCTGTCTCATCCTGCTCCTTTCCGTCCAGCCCATTGGGCGTGATGAACCAGGTATCGGTACAGCCGATCGACCTGGCCTTCGCGTTCATCCTCTCCGCAAAAGCCGGCACGCTCCCGGCCGCCGCCTCCGCGATCGCCACGGCGGAATCATTGTGGGACTCCAGCATCAGCGAATACAGAAGGTCCTTTGTATAAAATCCCTGCCCCGTCCGCATCCCCAGATGGACCTGAGGCTGGGAAGCCGCCAGCTGGGAGGCCTCCACCCTCTTCCCTTCTTCATCCAGCCCCATCTCCAGCGCCAGGATGCAGGTCATGATCTTCGTGGTGCTGGCCATCGGCCTCTGCACTTCACCCTCCTTCTCCCAGAGCACTCTCCCGGTCTTCCCGTCCATCAGCACCGCCGACTGGGCATAGAGCTTTGGTGCCTCCTGTCCCTCCGTCTCCTCCACATGGCCGTCCGTCTCCTCCGCAAAAGGGACGATCGTCCACAACATGCCCCCCATGATCCCTGTAAGGAGCGCGATAGACATCCTGAGGAACGCTCTCCTTCGGATCAGCCCCCACACATTTTTCCACCTCTCCATCCGCACCGTCCGGCCTTCTCTCTACGATCTGGCTGCGATGCCAGACCATCCTTTTGTTCAATCTATTCGGCCATACGGGATGATATGAATAGATGTGCCCCTCAGCGAAGATCCATCTTGACTTTTCCCGCCAGCTCATGCAAAATAAGACATAGCGACCAAACACCCTAAAGATCACAGAAAATGGAGGCACATAACCTATGAAGATCGGATTTGACAACGATAAATACCTTACACTCCAGTCCGAAAAGATCCGCGAGCGGATCGGCAAGTTTGGGAACAAGCTCTATCTGGAATTCGGCGGAAAGCTGTTTGACGACTATCATGCCTCCAGGGTCCTTCCCGGATTCGCGCCGGACAGCAAGCTGCGGATGCTCTTACAGCTGACCGACCAGGCGGAGCTGGTGATCGCGATCAATGCGGCGGCGATCGAGAAGAACAAGGTCCGCAACGATCTGGGCATCACCTATGACGTGGATGTGTGCCGCCTGATCCAGGAGTTCCGCGACAAAGGCCTTTTTGTGGGCAGTGTGGTGATCACCCAGTACTCCGGCCAGTCCTCTGCCGACCAGTTCCGCACAAAGCTCCAGCATATGGGGATCAAGGTCTACCGGCATTACACCATCGAGGGCTATCCCCGCAATGTTTCCAGGATCGTCAGCAGCGAGGGCTTTGGAAAGAATGAATATATCGAGACCTCCAGACCTTTAGTGATCATCACGGCCCCCGGACCGGGCAGCGGAAAGATGGCCACCTGCCTTTCCCAGCTCTACCAGGAGAGCAAGCGGGGCGTGAAGGCCGGCTATGCGAAATTTGAGACCTTCCCGATCTGGAACCTTCCTTTAAAGCATCCGGTGAACATGGCCTATGAGGCCGCCACCGCGGACTTAAATGACGTGAACATGATCGACCCCTTCCATCTGGAGGCCTATGGAAAGACTACGGTCAACTATAACCGGGATATCGAGATCTTCCCGGTGCTGAACGCGATCTTTGAAGGCATCTACGGGGAGAGCCCCTATAAGTCCCCCACAGACATGGGCGTGAACATGGCCGGCTTCTGCATCGTCGACGACGAGGCCTGCCGCAAAGCCTCTAACCAGGAGATCATCCGCCGCTATTACCAGGCCCTGAACCGGGTAGCCCGGGAGGAGGGATCCAGCGATGAGGCCTATAAGATCGAGCTGCTGATGAAAAAGGACAAGATCGACGCCTCCATGCGCCAGGTGATCGGAGCCTGCAACACCCGCGCCGCCTCCGAGGGCGCTCCCGCCGCCGCCATGGAGCTGACTGACGGCCGGATCGTCACCGGGGCCACCAGCTCCCTCCTGGGCGCTTCCGCCGCCCTGCTCTTAAACGCGGTCAAGGCATGCGCGGATATCCCCCATGACGTCCATGTGATCGCTCCTTCTGCCATCGAGCCGATCCAGACCTTAAAGACCCGGTATCTGGGGAGCAAAAACCCCCGGCTCCACACCGACGAGGTCCTGATCGCCCTCTCGGTCAGCGCCGCCACAGACCCTGTGGCCGAAAAAGCCCTGGCCCAGCTGCCTAAGCTGGACGGCTGCCAGGTCCATACCTCTGTCATGCTGTCCCCTGTGGATATCAATACCTTTAAAAAGCTGGGGATACAGCTCACCTCGGAACCTGTGTACGAGCATAAGAAGATCTATCATTAAAAAGAATGCCTGTGGACAAAAAGGCCCCCTCGAAGGTGGCGCATTCGTAGATGCCGGAAATATCTGGACTATCCATAATTAT
>CAJUSS010000014.1 GCA_910588895.1 uncultured Lachnospiraceae bacterium | reverse complement strand
TTCGCACTTTTACGAAGTACGACAAGCGGTGACTGTACACGTTCCCGTGTGTGTCCTGAAAGACCACACGCCCTATCTGCCCCTTAGGATGCAGACATTTAAATTTGTACAGTGACTTGTCGCCAGTTTTTGAACTTGACATTCGCTCCACGGAAAACCTGCCTCCTTTGGGCAGCAACCTCGCGCTTCAACGCTATCATGCCACAGCATTTAGTAGGATAACATAGTTTTTCCTGGATTGCAAGGGGTTTTTGCTAGATTTCTTGTTTTTTGGTCACTCCGGCCCTATCGGTTTACCACGTTCACGGCATCCCCATCCAGGAAGGCCTTTACATTCGAAACAGTGATGTCCATGATCCTCTGGCGGGAGGCCTGGGCGGCCCAGGCGATATGCGGCGTGATCAGGCAGTTTTTCGCCTTCAGCAATGGATTGTCGCCCTTGATCGGCTCGGTGGATACTACATCCAGTCCGGCCGCATAGACCTTTCCGCTGTTCAGGGCGTCCGCCAGATCCTGCTCCACCACCAGCTGGCCACGGCTGTTGTTGATCAAGATCACGCCGTCTTTCATCTTTGCGATATTGTTCTTGTTGATGATCCCCTCGGTGAGGGGGAACAGGGGGCAGTGCAGAAAGATCACATCGGACCGGGCGAACAGCATGTCAAGCTCCACATACCGGGCCAGCTTCTTTCCAGCCTCGCTCTCGCACACATCATAGGCGATCACGTTCATATCCATAGCGTTCAAGATCCTGGCTGTGGCCTGTCCGATGCGCCCCAGACCGATGATGCCTGCCGTCTTCCCGCAGAGCTCGATCATCGGATGATCCCAGTAGCACCAATCCAGACCATTCTCCCATCTGCCGGCCTTTACAGTCTCGTCATGATATCCATAATGGGCGCAGATCTCCAGCAGAAGACCTACAGCGTACTGTCCCACGATCTGCGTTCCGTAAGTCGGGACGTTCACCACCGGGATCCCCTTTTCTTTTGCGTACACATGATCGACCACATTGTAACCGGTGGCCAGGAGAGCGATCAGCTTTATCCCCGGGCATCGGTCGATGGTCGCTCTCGAGATCGGGGTCTTGTTCGTGATCACGATCTCCGCGCTGCTTATCCTCTCCGCGATCAGCGGGTCCTCCACATACGAGGTCCTGTCATACACGGTCAGATCCCCCAGCTTCTCTAACTCTCCCCAGCTCAGATCGCCGGGATTTTCTGTATAGCCGTCTAATACTATGATCTTCATGGGTATCCTCTCCTTCTCCATCCTGTCACGCTCTCTATCAAAACTGCCGTCTTGCATGCAGACGGTCATCGATCCTCCACCAGCGCCCACGCACGGTTCAGGACCCTTTTGGTGTTCGCCAGGACGATCTCCTCATCCTCGTCGCCAAACGGCGTCACTTCCATAGACAATACAAGCGGATCCTTTGCATTAAAGAAGCCTTCCTCTTTCAGAACGGTCAGATAATCCACCAGCTCTGCTGTGTCATTGGCACTTTCGGGGAATCCGAATCTGGGATGCTTATCCCCATATGCAGCACAGCCCTTTTTCACGACTGCGTTCCCGAAATGGAGATGGGTGATATACGGCCGTAAAGTCCGGATCACGAATCGAGCGGTCTCATAGGTGGTGGGGAAATGGGAAAGATCCACCAACAGGCCAAAGTTGCTGTGGCTGGTCCTCATGTCTGCCGCAAATCTGGCCGCATAGGGAGCCGGTCCGATCAGCGCAGCCTTATCCATATCAAAGTCAAACACCTCCAGCTCCACCATCATCCCTTTGGGAGCCGCATGATCGCAGAGGTTCCGGGTGGTCTTCAAAAGCTGGGCATAGGCCTGTTCCTTTGTGGCCTCCTCCCATTTTCCCGCGAGGAAAGCGATCCCCGCCGCGCCCAGATACTCTGCCTCATCGACGGCTTCGATCAGTGTCGCCTCCGCGGCCTTTCTCCCCTCCTCATCGATCGCGTTGGGGTTCAGCTGCGGCCCCAAAAGCCGGGGCTGCGCACCATAGCACACCTTCAGGTGGGACTGCTTGAGAAGCTTTTTAACTGCCTCCCGCTCTTCATCATCCTTACATCCTGTGATCTCGATCGCGTCAAAATACTCGTCCGACGCGATCCTTTTGATGGAACGTAAGACGTCCATCTTCGGAAAAGACATCCAGCGGATGGTTCCGACCTGGAAATACTTGTGGATGGGATCTCTCATTACTTTTCCCCCTATCTTTACTCTGCATCCGATGCGGCCGCGGCGGATCGATCCTGCGGCGTCCAAGACTTTATGTTGTTTAATGCGCCGCCCATATCACACAGCTGCTCCTTTTTGCAGACCGCATCGATGATGTACGTTTTTTGAGAGCTCTTTGCCCGTTGGATCGCCTGGGCCAGCTCCTCGCCATGGAAGGTCCATAAGCACCGGACCTGGTTTCCCGTCCCGCATGAGAAAAAACGCTTCGCGCATCAGATCCGGGACCTGCACAAGATCTCTGGCTCATCGTTCTGTTGTTCATGTAGAGATCTTTCCCTCTGACCGTTCACCGCAAGATAGCAAAGGCCACATCCGCCACATAGAACAGCAGCAGCAGCACCCCCTCCGACCGTTGGATCTTCCCCTTGCTCAGGGAAAAGAGATATGTGAGCAGACTGATCGCCACCAGCAGCAGCATATCATAGATAGAGGCCACGTTCACATCGATCGGACAGATCGCAGCGGAGGTGCCCAAGATGAAGAGGATATTAAAGAGGTTCGATCCCACCACGTTCCCCACGGCAAGGCCGGTCTCGCCTTTTTTGGCGGCCACCACCGATGTGACCAGCTCCGGGAGGGAGGTGCCCACAGCCACCACGGTAAGACCGATCAGGGTCTCGCTCATCCCCAGAGCCCCGGCGATGTTTTTCGCGCTGTAGACCACCACCTGACCTCCAGCGATGATCAGGCCCAAGCCCACGAAGATCAAGAAGGCGCATTTAGCAACGGGCAGGCAGACCTCTTTGTCCTCATCTCCCCCGTCACGGCTACCGCTTGGCCCGCTGCCGTCTCCCTGCACTTCCCCGGCTTCGCTGCCATCCGACCTCTTTTTCGCATCACGGAGCAGGTACAGGATATAGGCCAGGAAGAACGCCAGGAGCAGCACCCCCGCAGGCCTGCCCACATTTCCGGCCACAGCATCCATACCGCCCGGCAGAACGTCCATACTGCCTGACAGGGTACCGGCCCTGCCCGATAGGGCATCCGCCAGAGGGGCCTTGATCACGCTTTGCAGTACTGACCAGTCCATACCGGAGACCAGCAGCACCAGGACCGCGGCTCCGATCGTCAAAGGAAAGTCCCTTTTTAAAACGGATCTGTCCACCGGGACCGGATGGATGACGGCACATATCCCTAGCACGCAGGCCAGGTTAAAGATATCAGATCCCACCACATTGCTCAGGGCGATCTCATTGGATCTTTGGAGAGCGGCCGAGATACTGACCGCCAGCTCCGGAGCGCTGGTCCCCAGGGCCACGATCGTCAGGCCGATGATCAGTCCCGGCACCTTACATGTTTTCGCCAGAGCGCTGCTCCCGTCCACGAACCAGTCCGCGCCCTTGATCAGGGCTATAAAGCCCGCCGCCAGCAAGGCTACATCAAACACAAACATCTGCAACATCTCTGTACCTCCGATCTGGATGAAATACCGGCAACGGGCAACACCAGCCTTGCCAGAAAACACATGGTATGCTCTGCAGCAGATGCCCGGCGCCGCACGCCTGCATATGCAAGTCTCCCCTGCTCTTGTCCATACCTGCAAAAAAGAGACCTCTACTGCAGATGCAGTAAAAGTCTCGCTGTTTACGATATGCCCCGGGGAACCGTTCCCGTACTGACGGGACCTATCACATGGATGACCATGTAAGCTACTCCCTTATACTTGAGACCAGTCTACCACGCCTCTGAAAAAAAGGCAAGGAGCAGACCAAAAAATTTACATGGTTTTTACATAGAGATCTTTTCGATCTTACAAGAGCGTGTTACAGTCATCTCACAACTAAGCGCACCGCCGATCCTTCTATCTCGATCCGGTGATGCCACACACCTAATGACCTGAAAACAAAAAGGGAGGTTTTTATGGATATAACTGGTTTTTTACGTTTTATCGGCGGCCTGGCGCTGTTCCTGTATGGGATGCACGTCTTAGGGGAAGGCCTGGCCCGGCTCTCTGGAGGGAAGCTGGAAGGTATCCTGGCCCGGATGACGGACAGTCCATTTAAAGGGGTACTGCTCGGGGCCGGGGTCACCGCCGTCATCCAGTCCTCCTCCGCCACCACCGTGATGGTGGTGGGCTTTGTCAATGCCGGCATCATGCAGCTCAAGCAGGCGGTGGGGATCATCCTGGGCGCCAATATCGGGACCACCATCACCTCCTGGATCTTAAGCCTTTCCGGGATCCAGGGCGATGCCCTCTTTCTTAAGCTCTTAAAGCCAGAGAACTTTGCCCCTATCGCCGCCATCGTAGGCGTCAGCTTCCTGATGTTCGGCAGCTCCGATAGAAAAAAGGAGATCGGGGGCATCCTGGCAGGCTTCGCCGTCCTGATGACCGGCATGGATACCATGAGCGCTGCGGTAGCGCCTTTAAGGGATATCCCTTCGTTCACCCGCCTGTTTACCGCCTTTCAAAACCCGATGATGGGGCTTATCGCCGGAGCCGTGCTGACCGCGATCATCCAGAGCTCCTCCGCGTCGGTGGGCATCCTGCAGGCCCTCTGCGCCACAGGGACGATCCCTTACGCCGCCGCTATACCGATCATCCTGGGGCAGAACATCGGGACCTGCATCACTGCTCTCCTCTCCTCCATCGGTGCCAGCACTAACGGACGGCGGGCCGCTTTTATCCATCTGTACTTTAACCTGATCGGCACAGCGCTCTTCCTGCCGGTCGTGTATCTGCTCCGCTATCTTTTCCCAATAGGCCTTTTTCAGCAGGCCGCCACACCGGCATCGGTCGCACTGATCCATTCCCTTTTTAATGTATCGGCCGTCTTCCTTTTACTGCCCTTCTCCTACAAGCTGGTGGCCCTGGCCCGCTTATCCGTGCCGGACAAAGCTTACTGCGGCGCTCCGGAGCAGTCTTAAACGATGCGCTTGCTCTGATGACCGCCGGGCCTGACCAGTGGGTGCAGCGACTGCCTACAGCAGAACGCTCATGGGCACGCGCGGCCGCCGTCAGGATCCTGCACAGGGAACTCCACGGTGATCGTAGTCCCGATATCCTCATCACTTTCTAAAGAGAGTACCGCTCCATGGACTTCTGCGATATGCTTGACGATCGCAAGCCCCAAGCCTGTCCCGCCGGTCTTTTTGGACCGGCTTTTGTCTACCCGGAAAAACCGCTCAAACACCTGCTTCTGACATTTCTTCGGAATGCCGATGCCGTCATCCCGGATCGTCAGCCGGTCTGTGACCGATACCCACACATGACCGCCGGGGCGGCCGTAGCGGATGCCGTTATCGCACAGGTTATAGAGCAGCTCCTCCAGCAGGCCCTTGCTGCCCCAGACCAGCAGCGGGCTGCCGCTCAAGGCGATGGCGATGCCATGCTTATCCGCCACGGGCGCCATCATATCCATACAGGCACAGGCGAGAGCGTACATATCCACCATCTCAAAGGCCAGATCCTGCCGGGAAGAGGCGTCCAGCTCCGACAATTTCAGGATATCATCGATCAAGGCAAGCAGCCGCTTAGCGTTGCTGTGAATCTCCGCCGCGAAATGCCGCCCTTCTTTTTTCGAGGCCATCCCGGTAGCGATCAGCTCCGCGTACCCTGAGATCGAGGTCAGAGGGGTCTTCAGCTCATGGCTCACATTGGCCGTAAATTCCTGCCGCAGCTTTGCATTGCGCAGCACCTCCTCATGCTGGGAACGGATCAGCCGGATAAAGGGCATAAGCTCCTTGTAGGCCGTTACATCCTCCAGATGGTCCATGTCCTCGGCCATCTGCTCGATCGGCCGGATAAATGCCTTTGTCAGGCATCTGGCGATCCACATGGAGATGAAAAAGGACAGGGCCGCGATCAGCAAGATGACCGGCAGGGTATCCCGGTACACGTTCCAGATGCTCCCCGCCTCCTTGGCGATCCGGATGACCGTCCCGTCCTCCATCCGTTTGGCGTAAAAAAAGATGCTGCGCTCTAAGGTCTGGGACCTTCGGGCACAGGCCCCCTCCCCATCCCGCAGCGCCTCCCAGATCTCCGGCCTGTCGCTATGGTTGTCTAATGCGCGGTCATCGGCATAGCTGTCATACAGCACGGAGCCGTCCGCATCGATCCAGGTGATCCGCAGATCCTCCTCTGGCTTTAAAAAGCCCGTTTCCTTCATCTGCCCCAGGATAGCAAGATCCTCCAGCATCTGGGCAAAGGAAGAAAGTTCAGAGAACACCTCCTCCTGAAAGGACCGGTAGGACAGGACCGTGGTAAAGAACACCGTCAGGAAGATCGCCACGGCGATGACGAACATAAAATCCTTCTTGATCTTCCTGGTCATCGCGCGCCTCCTGTCTTATCTGTCCCGCGCTCTCCCATCTCTCCCCTCGCGCCTCCCGGCCCGGCCTTTTCTCCTGCTCTTGATGCCTCTCCCCGGTCAGCCAGGTACCCTACGTTCCGCACGGTCTTGACGTGCCGTCCGCCATCGCCTAATTTCTTCCGCAGGGTCTTGATATGGACATCCAATGTCCTGGACTCACCGATGAAATCCACGCCCCAGACCTTATCCATCAGGACCTCCCTGGTCAGCACGATCCCCGCGTTCCGTATAAGGAGGGCCAAAAGCTCAAATTCCTTATAGGTCAGCTCCACCATCTCCCCGGCCACCTGGCAGGTCCTCTCCGCCATGGACAGGACGATATCGGACAGGACCAGTTTTTCAAGCTGCGGCAGCTCCTCTTTTGGCTCTGCCCTGCGCAGCAGCGCCTTGACCCGGGATAACAGTTCCATGACCCCAAAGGGCTTCGTGATATAATCATCCGCGCCGGCATCCAGGCCCCTGACCTTGTCGATCTCCGTGGTCTTTGCTGTCACCAGGATGATCGGAAGGCCCTTTGTCTCCTGCCCGGCCCTAAGCTTTTTTAGGACCGCCAGTCCGTCCTCGTCCGGGAGCATGATATCCAGGAGGATCAAAGAAGGCCGCCTTTCCTTTACCGCCCGCCAAAAGTCAGAGGCACGCTCAAACCCCTCCGCCTCATAGCCGCCGCTTTTTAACGCGAACATCTCGATCTCACGGATGTTCGCGTCATCTTCTACCACATATATCGATCTCATCGCTCAACCTGCCTGTCTCGATCTTGCGCGCTCTCCACGACCTGTCTAAAAGGGCTGCTCATCCGAAGGATCGGATCCATACTGCTATCCGGGATGGAGAGCGCGCAGCTTACTGTTACTATAAAAGAGTGCGGACCTGGCGTCAATAGATCTGGATGAGATCTTACATAGATCTTACATTGCCGGTCGCTTTTCACACCCATAGTCTTCATCCGCCCAAGGTCACATCCTGCCGGTCATACCACCGGAGCGCCTCCTGTACATGTTCTACGGAAAAATCCGGCCAGTAGGCATCGACTACATAGATATCCGAATAGACCGACTGGACCGGCAGGAAGCCGGACAATCTCCGCCTGCCGCCCCATCGGATGATCAGATCGATCCGGGAGACCTCTGCCGACTTGATCTGCGGTCCTGCCTCTTGTCCCGTGCAGCTCTGCCCGTCTTTTCTCTGTCCGTCTCCGCTCTGTCCACCTTTTTTTTGCCCGTTTTTGTCCGCCCCGCATCTTCTCACGCCATCTCTGCTCAAGCCCAGATCCCACTCATAGCTGTAATTGACCAGGAAATTGATCTTCATCCCGCCTTTTCCAAAGGTCTGTCTGGTGGTATAGGGCAGAAGCTCCCTGGGGAACATGGCCGATCTGGTGTTCCCCAGGACCAAAAGCTGGGCGTCTTCTTTGGAAAGGACCTCCACTGCCCGCACGCAGGCATCGGAAAAGGCCATCCTCTGCCTGGAGGGCCGTTTTGTATTATCCGCAGTAAAGCCATAGAAGCTCATCTCCTGGATCCCCAGCTCCCGGCACAGACGATACAGCTCCATGCCCGGCGAGATCCCGTGATCGTAGCCGTCTTCCTTTGCCATCCCATTTTCGCAGGCCCACCGCCGATTGCCGTCAGGGATGATCCCGATATGTCTTGGTATCCTCATACGCACTCCCATCTTGCTCCATCTTCGAGCTTTTACAAGGGAGTATCTCCCATATCTGACCATCTATACCCGGATATGGTCCATATCGATCCGCCCCCCATAAAACAGGAAAGACTGCGGAGATCCCTCCGCAGCCTCTATCTTCATCCTTTGTCCTCTTCATGCCCGATCATCATCCAGCTTCGCCTTACCGTCTCAATCCCGGGTCCACTCCGGCTCATCCGGCATCCGGCCTTCCACCTTGGCGCTCTCGCCGTCGATCGCCGTCACCTGACCAGTGCCATTGGTCTTATATTTGCTGCCGTCGGTCAGCTTGACCGTGCTGTTCTTCATCACCTTTCCGGAGGTATTGACCATCACACCGTACTTCAACGACGGAACGTAGATCACCTCGTACTTATCATCTGCGGCCTTCTGGAGCTTGCCCATGTAATACAGGTAGTTGTCCTTTACACCCGAATAGCCTTTTCCAGAAGTGTTAAAAAAGAAGGTGTTGGTATTTCCATCCTCTTCCTCCACCTGCTGCTTGCCTGTGTGAGCCCAGCATTCGTTCTCGTTGCGCCCGAAATAATAGGCATCAAAGCTGTCACTGCTGCCGGATCGGGCCACCTTGCGCAGGCCGTAGGTGGGATTCCCGAACTCATTGAACAGATAGGTCTTTTTGTTGATGGTCTGCATATCCTTGCTGTCCGGGTTCCCGTCCTCATCTGCCTTGGGGACTCCTTTGGAATTGAAATAATACCAGTGGACCTCGCCGTCGGCCTGGCTCAAGCTCTTGGGCGGTTCCGCCGAGTACCAGCCGGTCACCATCTTTCCATTGGTGAGGAAGTATTTATAATCGGTGATCGAGCTGCCGCCGCCCACGTTCTTCCAGCCGAACTGGATCGCACCGTCGCTGTTCATGCAGTAGGTGGCATTGTCGATCTTCACCACGCCGTTCTCAGCGCCGTCATCCTTGGGGGTCACCTTCTTCCCGTTGGACCGGAAATAGTACCAGTAACGGCCTTCGCTGTCCTCCACCATAAAAGGGCCGGTATCATTGTCCTCATCTGTATAGTCCGCTCCCTCCGGCGGCAAAAGCTGTTGCCAGCCGGTGACCATCTCGCCATTGTCCATGGTGTAGTACTGGTTTTCATCTACCCAGCCGGTCTTCATCAGCCCGTCCTCGTCAAAGTAATACCACTTGTTCCCGATCTTCTTCCAGCCGTCCCGGGTCTTCTTTCCGTTGGTGTTAAAATAATACCAGCTCACCTCCTGATCCGAGTAAGGATCATTGACCTGGAGCCAGTTCCCTGTCACCATGATGCCGTTCTGGTCCACATAATATTCATCGTCCACCCAGCTGTCCACCGCCATGTAGCCGGAGCCGTCCAGGTAGCGCCACTGTCCGTCCGCCCCCTTCTTCCACTCATCCGTCACCGCATAGCCGGAATCATCCTGATACTGCCACTGCCCGTTGCTCTCCACCCAACCAGCCGCCCAGGCAGGGATCGTCGTCCCCAAGGTCAATGCGATGACCGCCACAGATACCGCTGCTCCTTTTCTCCTCATCTTACCGATACTCCTTTTATAGCCTCATCCTTTTTATGGATCCTCATGCAAAATTTGTCGTGTACAAAAAATTGTAGCAAATATCCCTGAAAGATGCAACACCATTTCCTTTTCGATTTTATTACGTTTTTCGTACAGGGTCACTACTCACACCCACGCCAACAGGCCCGCCCCAAAGCTCAACTGGTTTGTCAGACAGAAACCCCCGCCTAAATCTTGACGCTCTCCTTCCGTTCCGCTATAATCGACCTGACACGACGAACTGACGGACGACCCCATTTTTAAGGGTAGGAAAGGAAAAGGACTCATGTGGATAGCAGATAACTGGAAGGATTATGAAGTGATCGACTGCTCCAAGGGAGAAAAGCTGGAGCGCTGGGGGAGGGAGATCTTGATCCGGCCGGATCCCCAGGTGATCTGGGATACGGAAAAGGCGGCGCCCGGCTGGCGAAAGCCCAACGCACATTACCACCGCAGCGCAAAGGGCGGCGGAGAATGGGAATTTTTTGATCTGCCCCAGCAATGGTCGATCGGCTACAAGGAACTGACCTTCCACTTAAAGCCCTTCAGCTTCAAGCATACCGGCCTTTTCCCGGAACAGGCCGTGAACTGGGACTGGTGCGGACAGAAGATCCGGGGCGCCGGGCGGCCTGTGAAGATCCTGAACCTGTTCGCCTACACCGGCGGCGCTACCCTGGCGGCGGCACAGGCGGGGGCCGCCGTGACCCATGTGGACGCCTCCAAGGGCATGGTGGGCTGGGCCAAGGAGAACGCAGCGGCCAGCGGCCTTAAGGAGGCTCCGATCCGCTGGCTGGTGGACGACTGTGTGAAATTCGTGGAGCGGGAGATCCGCCGGGGCAGCCATTACGACGGGATCATCATGGACCCGCCCTCCTATGGCCGCGGCCCTAAAGGGGAGATCTGGAAGATCGAGGACTGCATCCATCCACTGGTAAAGCTCTGCGCAAAGCTCTTATCGGATCAGCCGGTCTTTTTCCTGATCAATTCCTACACCACCGGCCTGGCCCCCTCCGTCCTCTCCTACATGCTGGCCCTGGAGGTGCAGGCGCGATATGGCGGCCAGGTCAGCGCCAGCGAGGTAGGGCTCCCCGTCTCCTCAAAGGGTCTCGTCCTGCCCTGCGGCGCATCCGGGCGGTGGGCGAGCTGACCGCTCTCCGCCCTCACAGACCGCACAGAAAGGACGACCTCTAACGTTCCGCAAACAAGGCTTCATCTCCCCCCGCTCAAGGCCCTCCACACCGCCGGGGCATAGCGCTTGGCCCCCAAAGACAGCCCGTAGTTGATGGCTACCATCAGCACCGGCATCAAGAGGTATAAGGCCACCGGGACTATCGGGGACGGCGGCACAAGAAGGGCGGTCGTCTTGTTCACCAGCCGCACAAAGGAGAAATGGCTGGCATAGAAGAACAGGCTGCTGCCCATCCAGGGCCTGACCGGTCCTAAGCGGCGTTCATCCACCGCCAGCCACAGTCCCAGGGGCGCCAGGAGACGGCCTGCCACCGCCATACCCGGCAGGTAATAGCGTCCCGCCAGACGGAAGCCGAAAAAGGCCAGCCCGATCAGACAGATCCCTAAGATGCACCGCTCTCTTGTCCAGGCTCTCTCCAGCCGCTTCCCATGAAGGGCCAGAAAGCCGCCGGACCCATAATAAAAAAGCGCGTCCTCATTCAGCAGCGGCAGATCCGCCTGTGCCCAGACCGCCCAGGACACAGCCGCCAGAAACAGCAGGCCGCTCCCGAAACGCCGCAAAACAGCATAGAACACCGGCGCCAGAACGATCAGACAGATCAGCTGCTGCAGATACCAAAAGGCGTAGAGGTACTTATAGTGCAGCACCGCCTCCGCCAGCTCCGAAAGGTTTAACGGGATCGTCCCCTTGCCCACCACCTTGGAGATAAAGGGCAGGCGGCTGCCCACCACATAGCCCGCATAGTAGAGCAGAGTCCAGAGCACATAGGGGACCAGGATGCTGTAAAGCCTGGAACGCCATTTGTAGAGGATCCTGTTCCAGTCAAAAGTCCGGTAGAACAGGTAGGCCGAGAGCAGGAAAAAGCCCGGCACCGCGATCTGACCGATCTGATCTCCAAAAAAGCGTTCAAAACGATCTACCGCCAGCCCCTGGACCGTCTTTCCCAGGAAAAGCTCCCCATTATAGGAGTGGACCCATACCACCAGGATCCCGAAAAGAAAGGTGATCCATGTGACCTTTTTTCGAAACTGCTCTTCTCCCATCAATGTCCTGCCCTCCTTTCAACTCTCGGCTGCCCGGGCTCCTCCTATGGCCCTGCAGAACCCCCCACGCGGCCCGCTCCCAAAACAGTCTGCCGCTTTCCGGCCTCTTCAGAGGACCTCTCGTCCCAGCACCTGGCCAAGCTTCCCGATCAGCTTTTCCCGGTCCCCGTCATATACATATCCATCCATGCCGCATCTGGCCGCGCCCTCGATGTTCAGCGGCTGGTCGTCGATAAAATAGCACTCCTCCGGCTTTAAGGAGAACCGCTCAAACAGCTGCTCATAGATCTCCTTTTGAGGCTTCATGCATCTTACCTCCGCCGAAAAGAGCACGCCGTCAAACTGCCCGATGGCAGGGATCACCTGCTCATAGCACATCAAGAGCCGGATGGAGGCATTTGAACAGAGATAGAGCTTAAGCCCCATCGCCTTCAGCTTTGTGACCAGCTCCCCCATCCCTTCCATAGGCCACATATTATGTTCATGCCAATGCCAGAAGCTCAAGGCCGCCATCTCCTTTTGATGGTCGGTGGCCAGCCTGGCCTGCATCCGCTCCAACGCCTCCGCCTCCCCGATCAGGCCCATATCCAAAAGCACCCACTCCGGGGAGATGAACACGCTGGTGCAGACAGCCTTTATCTCCTCCTCGTCCGTCATAAAATACCGGCAGGACGCATCCGCAACATAATCTACCAGCACCTTTCCCATATCAAATACTATGTTCTTTATCATCTGATCAACACACTCCCTATAGCTTTATCCCCACGGCGACCTTTGTACCGCTTACATCTGCCTTTGCCGCAGCCGGCAACGGTCTGCCGCGACTATAACAAAAAGCCATGGCTGCACCAAGCTGTGCCCATGGCTTTCTCCTCCGCGCTCGTCCTACTCCGGTTTTTCCACCTGCACGATCGCCTGCTTCTGCATCGGGATACGGCAGTTCTTATTGCTCCCGAACTCTACGATCACCGTGTCATCGGTCATGTCGATGATCACGCCGTAAAACCCGCTGCTGGTCAGCACAGTATCGCCTACCGCGATGCTGGCCATCAGCTCCTCATGCCGTTTCTTCTCTTTTTTCTGGGGCCTGAAGGCGATAAAATACATCAGCCCGAACAAAAATATAAAGTACAGGATCCAGCCCATAGGCCCTCCAAATCCACTCATCTCGTCTACCTCCTTAAACTTGACCACCCGCTAACATCCCTGCGATCTTCTGTTCCTTATACGCTTTGTAGCGCTGCTCTTCGATCGCACGCCGGATCTCTTCCATCATTGTATTATAAAAATAGAGATTATGCAAGACACACAGCCGCATCCCCAGCATTTCTTTTGCCTTCAGCAGATGCCGGATGTAGGCTCGGCTGTAGGAGCGGCAGGCCGGACAGCCGCAGCCCTCCTCGATCGGCCGGGGATCCAGCTCATATCTCTGGTTGAACAGGTTCAGACGCCCATGGCTGGTATAGACATGGCCGTGGCGGCCGTTCCTGGTGGGATACACACAATCAAAGAAGTCCACGCCCCGGTCCACCGCCTCTAAGATATTGATCGGGGTGCCCACCCCCATCAGGTAAGTGGGCTTGTCCTTTGGCAGATGGGGGACCGTCACATCTAAGATGTGGTACATCTCCTCATGTGTCTCCCCCACGGCCAGACCGCCGATGGCATAGCCGTCCAGATCCATACCGGAGATCTCCTGAGCATGCCGGATGCGGATCTCGTCCACCACGCCGCCCTGATCGATGCCAAAGAGCAGCTGCTCTTTATTGATCGTATCCGGCATCCGGTTCAGCCGGTCCATCTCCCTGCGGCACCGAAGGAGCCAGCGGGTGGTCCGGTCCACGCTGCGGCGGATATAGTCCTCATCTGCCCGGCTGGGCGGGCACTCGTCAAAGGCCATAGCGATCGTCGAACCCAGATCCGACTGGATCTGCATGCTCTCCTCCGGTCCCATAAAGATCTTATGCCCGTCGATATGGGACTGGAAGGTAACGCCCTCCTCCTTGATCTTCCTTAAGCCCGCCAGGGAGAATACCTGGAAGCCGCCGGAATCGGTAAGGATCGGGCGGTCCCAGTTCATGAACTTGTGGAGCCCGCCAAAGGTCTTGATCAGCTTATTCCCCGTCCGCACATGGAGATGATAGGTGTTGGACAGCTCCACCTGGGTCCCGATCGTCTTCAGATCGTCGGCGGAAACGGCGCCCTTGATAGCGGCCACCGTCCCCACGTTCATGAACAGCGGGGTCTGGACGGTGCCGTGGACGGTCTCAAGCTCCGCCCGCTTGGCCCGCCCGTCTGTTGCTATAATGCGGTATCTCATATCAGTTTTTCGCTTTCTTGGCCGCCGCTTTCTCCTCGGCTGCCTTCTTCTGCCGGGAGAGGGTCAGCACATACCACAACGCTCCGGTCACACAGATCGAAGAATAGGTCCCGCACACGATACCCACCATCAGCGGCATAGCAAATTCACGGATGGAGGACACACCCATGATGAACAGCACAAAGATCATGATAAAAGTGGTCAGAGAGGTATTGATGCTCCTGGTCAAGGTCTGGGTGATGCTGGCATTGACGATCTGGGCCAGATCCTGCCGCCCTCCCTCCTTCCGGTTCTCGCGGATACGGTCGAAGATCACGATCGTGGCATTGATGGAGTAGCCCACGATGGTCAGCATACAGGCGATGAAGGTAGATCCCACAGACCATTTAAAGACCGCATAGAAGGTCAATACCACCAGCACGTCATGGAGCAGGGCCACTACCGCGCTTGCTGCGAACCGTACATTGCTGAACCGGAACCAGATGTAGATCAGCATACAGATCGTAGAGATGATCACGGCTACCACCGCATCCTTCTTCATCTCACTGCTGACCGCGGCGGAGATGCTCTCTGCCGTGATCGTCCCCTCGTCCACACCGAAGTTGTCCACCAGCGCCTTATTTAAGGCCTGGCGCTCTTCTACGGTCAGGGATCGGGTCTTGATGATGACCTCATTGGTGCCGGCTACCTTCTGGGTCTGGGTGCCCGCATCCTTGGTCACGGTCTCCACCACCGGCACCACCTGGCTGGAGATCTCCTCTAAGGTCATATCCTCGTTAAAGGTCACGTTGGTGGAGGTACCGCCCTTAAAATCCAATCCGTAATTTAAGACCGCGCCTGTGGCAGAACGGTTCACGCCCATAAAGACGAAACCGGCCAGCACCATCACTGCGGATAAAGCGAAGCAGAGCTTCCGCTTGCCCAAAAAGTCGATCGCCGGCTTGTCCTTCCGGACCCCATAGAACTTGGGATCTTCAAAGCCCAGAGCACAGAAGGCGCTCAAGACCACTCTGGTCACCACCAGAGCCGTGAACATGGACAAGATGATACCGATCGCCAGTGTGGCGGCAAATCCCTTCACCGTGCCAGATCCCCTTAAATACAGCACCACGGCCGCGATCAAGGTGGTCACATTGCCGTCGATGATGGCGGACAGGGCCTTGCTGTAGCCGCTCTTGATCGCGGACCTTGCCGTCTTGCCCAGGCCCAACTCCTCCTTGATACGGGTGGAAATGATCACATTGGCATCCACAGCCATACCGATGGACAGGATGATACCAGCCACACCAGGCAGGGTCAGGGTCACTTCAAAAGCAGACAACAGCACTAACTCTGATCCCACATACAGCGCCAGAGCGATGGATGCCGCAAATCCGGGGAGCAGGTACACGGCGATCATAAAGACCACCACCAGTCCAAAGCCTACCGCGCCAGCCTTTAAGCTGGTGCTGATGGCCTCCTGGCCCAGCTTCGCACCCACCACATTCGAACGCAGCTCCTCCAGCTCCAGGGACAGGGATCCGATCCGGATCGTGGAGGCCAGATCCTCTGCTTCCTCAAAAGAAGACATGCCCGTGATCTCGCACTGTCCGCCAGTGATCGCTGTCTGGACCACAGGTGCGGACTTCACATCGTCATCATAGATGATCGCGATCCGCTTGCCGATATTCGCCTGGGTGATCTCGCCGAAGGTCTTCGCCCCCTCGTCGGTCAAGGTCAGCTGGACCACATACTCCTGGGCCTGTATGCCGTTTCCTTCCCGCATACCGGCCTTGGCGCTGGCCACCATGTCTCCGGTCATCAGCACGTTAAAGGACTCATCTGTGAACAGCAGAGAACCGGGCTTTCCCAGCTCCGCTAAGATCGTATTGGCATCGGACACGCCGGGGATATCGATATTGATCCGGTTCACACCCTCCTGGTAGACCTCAGCCTCCGTACTGTAATTCTGCACCCTCTGCTGCAGCTTGTAGATCGTGTCGGACATCTGTTCCGCCGTAGGATCCGGCACCACTGTCTGATAAGTGATGCTGACGCCGCCAGCCAGATCCAGCCCCAGCTTGATATCATCCATGCTGGAATAGCCGAACCAGCCGAACACTACCAGCGCTGCGATGACCACGATCAGGCCCAAAAGGCCTTTTCCCTTGTTGCTCTTCATCTTTGTTTCTCCTTTTTTGATCGTCATGATATCCGGTACTCTGGTCGATCCTCCATCCGGGGAGGCCCCGGAGATGACCTGTCCGTACCTTTTGAACATCCAGCCCCTGCCTGGAACCTGCAATGGACAGCTCCAAACGGCGGAGGGTCAAATGGTCATTTCTCCTGATCCTCCGCGAGCGCCGCGCAGATCATGATCGCACATTCGATCCGTTTCTTCTGCATGGCGCAGCCGATGTCATAGGCTTCGGTGATCGAGCCGTGGAGATTGTAGGCGTTGGCCGCACAGCCGCCGCTGCAGTAGAAGCGTGCAAAGCAGTCCCGGCATTTTTCCTTGGCATACACATTGCACAGCTTAAAGGTGTCGCGGACCGGCAGGTTGGTGACGCCGGTGTCCACATTTCCTAAAAGGAAGCCCTCCTGCCCCACGAACTGATGGCAGGGATACAGATCCCCCCAGGGCGTGACCGCCAGATACTCTGTGCCGGAGCCGCAGCCGGACAGACGCTTAGCCACACAGGGACCGCCCTGCAGGTCGATCATAAAATGGAAGAAGTTGAACCCTTTTCCTTCTTTTTTTCGCTTGATATACTCCTTTGCCAGCAGGTCATACTGCTCTAAGATCTGCGGCAGATCCTCCTCCTTTATGCAAAAGTCCTCCTCCGGCGGGGCCACCACCGGTTCGATGGACATCTGCTTAAAGCCTAAGTCCGCAAAATGGATGGCATCCTGGGCAAAGTCCAGGTTATGATGGGTAAAGGTCCCCCGGATATAATGGTCCTTATCCCCTCTCCGTTTGACAAATTCCTGGAATTTAGGCACGATCAGATCGTAGCTGCCCTTTCCGCTGCGAAAGGGACGCATCCGGTCATTGACCGCCTTCCGCCCGTCCAGGCTTAAGACCACATTGCTCATCTCCCGGTCACAGAAGTCCATGACCTCCTCATCCAGCAGGACCCCGTTGGTGGTCAGGGTGAAGCGGAACTTCTTATCGTGGAGCACTTCCTGCTCCCGCCCGTAGGCCACCAGCTCCTTTACCACCTTCCAGTTCATCAGGGGCTCGCCGCCGAAGAAATCCACCTCCAGGTTCCGCCTGCCGCCGGAACTGGCGATCAGAAGGTCCAGCGCCTTCTTTCCCACCTCAAAGCTCATCAGCGCCCGACGGCCGTGGTATTCCCCTTCTTCCGCAAAGCAATACCGGCAGGCCAGGTTGCAGTCATGGGCCACATGGAGGCACAGCGCCTTGATCACGGTCCTGCGCGCCTTAAAATCCACCACCATATCCTGGTAGATGTCCTTGGCAAAAAGCTGCTCCTGGTCGATCAGCGCCTGGATCTCCTCCAGGGTCTCCAAAAGCTCCTCTTTGGGATATCGCCCCGCAAGTCCTGTAAGGACTGCCTGCCGATCCGCCTCCGGGAGCTCAGCCGGCTCTTCCATATCCGAAAGCCGGCCGCTCAAGATCTCCACCGCATCATATAATATGGGGTCCGCCACATGGACAGAGCCGCTGTTCACATCCAGTATGATGCTGTAGCCGTTATTTTTATACTGATGTATCACAAAGATCCCTCTTCTTTCTATGCCTTCCGGCTTGTGCAGACACGGAAAAGACCCCTACGATCCGGTGACCGTAGGGGTTATCCTGAAAACGATCGGATCGCCATGAGGCGAGGGTCATCGGCTGCCGTTCTCGCAGCGCTGGTTTCCTACTGTGCAGGAAGTCTTGCATGCGGACTGGCAGGAAGTCTGGCACTCGCCGCATCCGCCCTTTTTCATGGTGTCCTTTAACGTGTTGGCATTTAAAGTCTTTACGTGCTTCATCTCACCGCGCCTCCATTCTCTTAAAGTTCCTTGCGATTATATCACATGTAAAAGGAGTCCGCAAGGCTTTTATATCCGATAAACTCCCGTAAGATGGGCCCGGCCGCCATGGAAAAGCCTTCATATCTCCGTTCCCCCCGGCATAGACTGGACTATACTTCATAATAAGGAGGGAAATGATATGCGGACGATCAAGATCCTGACCCGTTCCCTGCTCTTTTCCTATCTGCTCAGTGCCCTGCTCCTGACCCTTTTGGCCTTTGGGCTGTTCCGCTTTAAGCTGGCCCCCTCCAGGGTAGCCTCCGCCGTATATGGGGTCTATGCCTTGAGCTGCTTCTTAGGCGGGCTGCTGGCGGGAAAGGGTATCTCCGACCGGCGGTTTTTCTGGGGACTTTTGGCCGGCCTCCTCTACTTTCTCCTGCTGGCCCTGATGTCATTCCTGTTCAACCAGGGCGTGGAAGGCGATACCAAGTCCATGACCATGGTGATGGGCATCTGTGCCTTTGGCGGAACACTGGGCGGTATGATCAGCTGATAAGGAGAAGGGGCATCAAGCCCCTTTCTCCTCTGCGGCTTTGTCGTCTCGTTCCGGTCCACCTGCCGCGTTCCTTTCCGCCTCTTCTTCTTTGCCCTCCGCTGGATCTGCCGGCTCTCCATCTTTGCTTTTGACGGGATCTTCCAGCTCTCCATCCCCGTCCTCTGCGTGACCTGCCGCCCCTTCTCCCTCCTGGCCGGCCTCTTTTGCATCCTCCGTGACCGGTAAGTACAGGCGGACCGCTTCGGTCCGGTTCTTTTCCATATGTTCTACCACCATCCGGATCCCCTCGTAGGTGACTTCCTCACCCTCCTCGGGAAGATGGTCTAAAAGACCGATCACCAGGCCGCCCAAGGAGTCATATTCCTCCGACTCCAGCTTTAAGCCCAGCCGGTCGTTCAAGTCGTTCAGCTTCATGGAGCCGTCTACCCGGTATTGCCCGTTCTCCAGCTCCACCAGCTTGTCTTCCTCATCCTCGTCATACTCATCCCGGATCTCACCCACGATCTCCTCCAGCATATCCTCCAGGGTGATCAGTCCGGAGGTGGCGCCGTACTCATCCAGCACGATCACGATGTTGTTCAGGGTCTTGCGCATCTCCACCATCAGCTCGGACGCCTTCTTATACTCGTGGGTATAGAGGGGCTGGCGCAGACAGTCACGGATACGAAAATCCTCCCGGTCGTCCAGGAGCAAAAGATCCTTCACATTGATGATCCCGATCACATTGTCCGTGGTCTCCTCGTACACCGGGATACGGGTATATTTATCCTTTCGGAACACCTCGATGAGCTCTTCATAGGAGGCATCCACGTTCACAAAGGTCATATCTACCCGGGGGACCATCACATCCTTAGCCAGATCGTCCCCGAAATCGAACACATTGGTGATCATCTTTTTCTCTTCCGTCTGGATGACGCCTTCCTCATGGCTCACCTCCACGATGGTCCGCAGCTCATCCTCTGTGATGGCTCCCTGCTTTTTATCCGGATCGATCCGCATCACCTTTAAGACCAGGAGCGAGAGCTGGTTCACCAAAAAGATCGCCGGGGTCAAAAGGTTCATCAAGGTATAGATGAACGGAGCATAGTTCAGTGAGATGGTCTCAGAGGATATGGTCGAAATGGTCTTCGGGGTGATCTCGCCAAACACCAGGATGAGCAGTGTCAGGATCCCGGTAGCAGCTCCCACCGCTCTGCTCCCGAACAGATCTGCCGCCAATACGGTCAAAAGCGCCGATGCAGACAGATTGACCACATTATTACCGATCAAGATGGCACTCAGCATCTTACCCTGATCCTCGAGGATCTTGACCACGATCTGGGCCCGCTTATGCCCGCCCTCCGCCAATGTCCGCATGCGGATCTTGTTCACCGTAGTAAGTGCTGTCTCTGCCGAAGAAAAGAACGCAGATAATGCTAATAAGATAAGTAAGATACACGATCGTATGGCCGCATCGCCAGACGGTTCCATAAAATAACACTCTCCTTTTAGGTAAAATTTTATAAATGATTGTACTATGATCTTTTGCGGATGTCAATGAGAGAAACGGACCGCCCAGCAGATCGGCCTGGAGACCGTTACTATCCACACCCACGCCGATCGCTGTATAGGTGCAGGCGCATGACCGCTCACCCGTCCGCATCCTGAGGCCCGGATGCTGGGCAGCTGACAGGCGATGGATCAAAAGCCGGCCAACTAAAGCAGATCCCACGGTACAAGGCATCCTATCTCGCGCCTTATATCGTGGGATCATAAACAGCTCCTATCTCTTTTTATCGTTCAGTTCCCTGACCAGATGATACCCGTCGGATATGACCTGAGACAGGACCAGAAGGGCGGTGCCTGCAAAGATGCAGATATCCCCCAGATTAAAGACCACCTTTTTGAGCATTCCTCTGTTGATGCTGAAATAGTCCACCACATAGTTCCGGGCCAGCCTGTCGTAGAGATTGCTGAAGGCGCCGCCCAAGGTGAGCACCAATGCCAGCTTCTCTGCTCTATATCCTTTTTTAGGGAGCAAAAACCCCAGCACGCCTCCCAATGCCGAGATTACCACGGTCGGCACCGTGCGCACCAGCTCCGGCTTGTTTTTCAGGATCTGGAACGGAAATCCTGTATTGTGGCTCTTATGGAGGATGATCTTCCCGTTCGTCCCTTTCAGTTCCTTCGGGAACTCACTGCCATCCCTGGCCTCGATCTCCTCCTTGATGCACAGATCCACCGCCGCGATCAATGCGATCATCAAAATAAGCACCATATCTGCTGCCTCCCTCCATTTTCCGGCTCATCACCTCTGCCATCATCACCTGTCTTTTCTCTATTCTACCCTTTTTCCATCCAACCGTAAAGGGAATTTTTTTCCATGGCGGGCATATATTAAAAAAAATACATAGAGGTCCTCTTTATGTCCACATGCCCCATAAACCCTGCCAGCCAGCAGGTCGCCGACTTTATCTACCATATCGGCAGCAATACCCACACATTTGATGAGCTGGATGATGTGCTCTGCTACGATATAGCCACAGGAGAATATCTGATCTTATATCTCCCGTTGGACACCGTCGCTCCCATAAGCCTGGCCAAATATGATTATGCCTCTATCCCAAAGCTCTATACGCTTTTAGATACATCCAGCATGGAAGCCTCCGGGATCCTCCCTGTGTTCCAGCAGCCGTCTCTGGGCGAGCAGGGGCGCGGTGTACTCGTAGGCATGATCGATACCGGCATCGATTACCAGAACCCGCTCTTCTTAAACCCGGACGGTACCACCAGGATCCTGGGGATCTGGGACCAGAACCTTCCGGAGGGGGCAGATGAGATCCCGCCCGGCGTCTCTTCTCCCTTCCCCTATTATCTGGGCATCCAATACGGCACCGCCTTCACGGCCGACCAGATCAATGAAGCCCTGCACTCCGACGATCCTTTGACGATCGTCCCTTCCACAGATACAGACGGCCACGGCACCTTCATGGCCGGGATCGCCGCCGGCGGAGCCACTGCATCCGGCGATTTTACAGGGGCTGCCCCGCAGGCCTCCTTAGGCATCGTTAAACTAAAACCGGCCAAGCGCTATCTGCGGGATTTCTACCTGATCCAGGAGGATGCGGACGCTTACCAGGAGAATGATATCATGACGGGCATCAAATATCTGTATATCCTTTCTGCCCAGTATAATATGCCCCTGGTGCTGTGCATCCCCATGGGGACCAACTGGGGCAGCCACGAAGGTGCATCCCCCTTAGATTCCGCCCTCCAGTCCTTCAGCCAGACCGCACATTTTATCAGCGTGGTCGCCGGCGGAAATGAGGCCGGATTAGGCCATCATTATCTGGGCACTATCTCCAGCGGCAGTACCTCCGAAGATGTGGAGATCCGTGTGGCCGCCGGCGAACGTGGGTTTGTCGCCGAATTCTGGGCGGATGTGTCCGATCTTTATACCGTGGGCTTTATCTCGCCCAGCGGTGAGACCATCAGCCGCATCCCCCTTTCCCTGGGCCGGGATTCCCAGATCTCCTTCCTCTTAGAGCCCACGGTCATAACCGTCAACTATGTGCTGATCGAGGAGGGATCTGGCAGACAGCTCATCCATTTCCGGTTCCAAGATCCCGCTCCCGGCATATGGCGGATCCGTGTCTATAATTCCCTGCTGCTGGTGGGCCGCTACCACATATGGCTTCCCATAGAGAGCTTCATCTCCCCGGATACGGTCTTTTTGAAGCCGGACCCGGATACCACCATCACCAACCCGGGGAACAGCCCGTTTCCCATGACCATCAGCGCCTATGACCACCGGGACGGGAGCATCTATCTCCATTCCAGCCGGGGCTACACGATCAACGGCCAGATCAAACCAGACCTGGCCGCACCGGGCGTAAATGTATACGGACCTGCCCTCCCGCCCCTCTCCTGGCGGGCCGCCGGTGGATCGCCCGGCTTTACCCCGCCTATGACCAGACGGACCGGATCCTCTGTCTCTGCCGCCCATGTGGCCGGGGCGGCGGCCAACCTCCTGGCCTGGGGCCTGCTCCAGGGCAATGACCGGAATATCAGTAATGCCTCTGTCCGCGGCTATCTGATCCGGGGAGCAGACCGAAATCCAGCCTACCAGTACCCGAACCGGGAGTTCGGATATGGTACGCTGGACCTATATCAGTCATTCCTCCAACTCCGGGAATGATCCGGTCTCCTGTATGCCGTCCATCCCTCCCTGCATGCAGCCGTGCTACTCTACCTGCCCCCGCAGGGCGATCCCCGGTCCGCCCCGCTTCTCTAAGTAGGACCTGGTGATGACCACGGCGCCGATATCGGGATCCTTCGGGATCTCATACATGATATCCAGCATCAGATCCTCTAAGATCGCCCGCAGGGCCCTGGCTCCGGTCTCTTTTTTCATCGCCTCCTCCACGATCCAATCCAGAGCCTGCTCGTCAAACTCCAGCTTCACCTCGTCATAGGCGAGGAGCTTCACATATTGCTTTAAGACCGCGTTCTTCGGCTCCGTCAAGATCCGCTTCATCAGGGACTCATCCAGCTTCTGAAAGGTCACGTTCACCGGAAGGCGGCCTAAGAATTCCGGGATCATCCCAAACCTGCGCAGGTCCTCATTGGTGACCTTGCCCAGCAGATCCTTATCCTCGTCAAACTGGTCCTTTAGAGCTGCGCCAAAGCCCATGGAGGTCTTTTTGCTCAGCCGCTCCTTGATGATATCCTCCAGTCCCGGAAAAGCGCCGCCGCAGATGAAGAGGATATCATCTGTGTCCACCGTGGCCGTGGGGGTCATGGCGTTTTTCTGACTGGCGCCGATGGGCACCTCCACCAGACTGCCCTCCAAAAGCTTTAAGAGCTCCTGCTGCACCGATTCCCCGCTCACATCCCGGGCATTGGTCTGCTGCTTCTTGGCGATCTTATCCACCTCGTCGATAAAGATGATCCCCCGCTCCGCCTTTTCCACATCATTGTCCGCCTCGGCTAAGAGTTTGCTCACTACGCTCTCGATATCATCGCCGATGTATCCGGCCTCCGTCAGAGAGGTGGCATCCGCGATCGCCAGAGGCACGTCCAAAAGCTTAGCCAGCGTCTTTACCATAAAGGTCTTACCGCTCCCTGTGGGCCCCAGCATCAGGATATTGGACTTTTCGATCGTCACCTCGTCCTCTGCCCCGCCCTCTTCTGTCTGCCTGCCGCCCAGGAGCGTCCGTTTATAATGATTGTAGACCGCCACCGACATCACCTTTTTCGCCCTCTCCTGGCCCACGATAGACTTATCCAGCTGCTGCTTGATCAGATGCGGCGGCGGGATATCCTTTATGGTGTGGGTCTTTTCGTCCTTTTCTCTTTTCTTTGGCTTCTGCTTTTTCGGAACGGCCATATCCGGCCGCAGGAAGCTGGCCATATCCTTGATGTTCAGGTTCATAAAGGGGATCGCGGAAAGCTGGCCAAGGTCCATCCCGCTCTTGCTCAGGGAATCAAACGCTTTCTGCATACAGGCGTGGCACAGGCAGACCTTGCCGGGCATCTGGACCATCTTCCCGGCCTTGCTCTCCGGACGGCGGCATATGCTGCAGACCTCTTCATGTATGTCATCCTCCCCGCGGCCCTCTGCAGCCGTTCGTTCTCCCTCCAGCCTTTCTTTGCTCAGTCGTTCTACGTCCGGCCTCTCATCTGCGTTTAATAGGTTTTCTTTATCTTCCAATGTTATCTCCTTATCCAAACAATAAGATCCGCAGACCTCCTTGTCTTGCGGATCTATCCTGCTAGAGCACATTATAAAAGATTTTGGCGGCGGATACAAGCACTTGTTTTTAATCTTGTCATTCTGTCTTTGTACCCAGTGTGATGTCCACCTTGCGTTCCACATATCGGCCGTCCACTAAAGACTGCACGGTCAGCTCGATGGTATCGCCGCCTGCATAGTAAGTCAGCATGTTCTTTAATTCGGTCATGCTCCTCACTGACTGACCGTCAAAACGTGTGATGATATCCTTTTCCTTTAAGTCCGAGGAGGCCGCCGCCCCGCCTTCGATGATCTTATAGATATAAACGCCCTGAGGCATATCGTACAGATTGGAGGCGGTGGCATCGATATCCTGGCCCTGGATGCCTAAGTAGCCTTGTTTGGCCTCCTCCACCTGGACACGGGTCTTTTTGGTCATCAGGTCGTCGATGATATCATGTACCTTGGAGATCGGGATCGCATAGCCCATCCCCTCTACCTCTGTGGAGGTGTATTTGGCGGAATTGATGCCGATCACCTCTCCCTGCATATTTAAGAGCGCGCCGCCGCTGTTGCCGGGATTGATCGCCGCGTCGGTCTGGAGCAGGTTCCTGGTGGTCTGCTGGTCGGTCTGTACCTCCCGGTCCAGTGCGCTCACATAGCCCACCGTCACAGCCTGGCCATAGCCCAGGGCATTTCCGATAGCGATCACGCCCTGACCCACCTTCAGATGATCGGAATCGCCTAGTGTAGCCACGGCGATCCGGCTCTTTGTGCTGTCGGGGATCTTATCTAAGGCCACCGCGATCACCGCCAGATCGTTTTCCGAATCAGTGCCCTTGATGTGAGCCTCCACGCTCTCATCGTCTACAAAGACAACGCCCAGCTCCGTGGCTCCCTCGATCACGTGGTTGTTGGTCACGATCAGAAGCTCGCTGTCGCTCTCCCCCACGATGATCCCGGAACCGCTGCCCTTCCCCTGGTAGATCTGGGTCTGGCCGAACCAATTCTGGATCGCCTGCTCGGTCACACTATTGATCGCTACCACAGACGGCATAGCCTTCTCCACGATCGCAGAGACATCATTGGTGATCGCAGGGGTGACCGATGGGATATCGCTGCCCGACGGTACCTGGCTCACGGTAGGCGGAATGGTCTCCGCCTGGGCCAAGGTGGTCTGGCTCTCCGCCGCCGCGCGCTGGCCGGTAAAGCTGTCTGCGATCAGGCCGATCCCTGATATGGTCCCTCCTGCCACCACACCAAAGAGCAGGGCCGCCGCCGTGATCCCCGCAGCCTTCTCAAGCAGGGGATGGCCACCTTTCTTTTTCGGCTTTTTTCCCTGCTTTCCAGCCCCGGGCTGTGCCTGCTGCCACGGCGCATAATGCCGCTCCTCTTGCTGACCTGATCCGTAAGGCCTCTGACTCCCATAAGGGCCGTTCCCATAAGGAGCGTTCATGCCTGACTGACCGTTCCCGTAAGGAGCGTTCCCACCTGGACGACTGTTCCCGTAAGGAGCGTTCATCCCCGGGCAGCTGCTCCCATAAGGGGTGTCCGCTCCCGGATGACTGCTCCCGTAAGGAGCGTTCCCACCTGGACGGCTGTTCCCGTAGGGAGTGTCCATTCCCGGACGGCTGTTCCCATAAGGCGTGCCCGCCCCCTCCTGGCGGTCCCTATAGGAGGCATCCGCCCCCGGGCGGCCATCTCCATAGGCTGTGCCGGCGCCGGGCTGACCGTTCCTATACATTTCCCGGCCAGACTGGTCATCACCGCTGCGGTCCTTCGCCGGCTGGCTGCGGTCAGGCTCCGGCAAGGTAAAGTTCACTTCGCCCGTCTGTCCTGTGGTCTTCTTTCCTTCTCCGCTCACTTCTTCCGGCCTATCATTTTCATAGTTTTCCTGATACATAACAACGTCTCCTTTCCCCATCTCCGTATATGGAAGATATCTATCTCTCTAAGCCTTCATACACCTGTCAGCAGGCGGTCCACCAGAAATAAAGCTCTCGCGGTCCAAGGCCGCCTGCCTTCTCTTTACTTACATTAGGCATTGTAGCAACGTTTTGTGATCGAATTGTGACCGATCTATGATAAAAGGATGAAGGAAAAACGAGCGGATAAAAAAAGATGCTGCAAACGATCGTCTCCTGCAGCATCCTTCTTTCTCCAGAGTCGGCTCCGGCTCCATCACTATCGCTTTTTCCTGCTGACTGTCCGTCGGGATGACCGCCGCCAGCTAAAGCCCCGGTCCCTCCGGCACAGTCAGGATGTCGCCGCCTCCCGGCGCCGTCGGACCGGCACCAGGACTTCCGGGCCCGGCTGTCCCTGTGCTCCCGCCGCCTGCCGGCGCGGTGGGGATATCCGCGGATGTTCCAGATCCCCCTCCGGTCGGACCGCCGGTCCCTCCGGCAGGGATGCCCGTGCTTCCTGCCGGTGTGTTCCCCCCGCTCCCTGTGCCTCCCGCAGACGTATTTCCGTTCCCTCCGGTCGGCATATCTTTGTTGCTCTCTCCAGGAGTGACTCCAGTCCCGCTATCTGAAATACCGCCAGTGCTCCCTGCAGGCCTGTTGGCATTTTGACCGCCCTGCCCTGTCCCTGCTCCTGGCAGAGACGGATACAGCCCGCCAGTCTGTCCGCTCCCGGTCTGTCCATTCCCAGGATAGCTGCCGCCGGTCTGCCCGCCTGCCGCTCCTGTGCCTCCAGTGGGGCTGGTGGCCCCTGTCCCCGGACGGCCAGCCGGGCTGTCCCCGGTGGATGTGCCGGTCCCCCCGCCATCCGGAGTCTCCCGGGTGGGCGATGTACCGGTCCCTCCGTTCTCCAGCGTCTCCCGGGTGGGCGATGTGCCTGGACGGGTAGGATCTCCCGCCTCCGCTCCATCCTGCCCTTCCTCGGCTGTAGAACTCTGGTCTTCCTTTGCCTCTGTGGTCTCCTCCTTCGTCTCCTCTTTTGTGGCCTTTGGCTTGCTCTCGCTGCGGTCGGTCTTCGCAGGTCTTGTATTGCTGGGGATCACCCCGCCGGATGTGGATACATGGCCCACCGACACGCCCTGGGTGTACATGCCGGTATCATTGGAGATCTTGGCGCTCAGAGTCTGTACGGTATCGCTGAGCAGATAATTTTCCTCTCCATAGAGGAACGCGTGGAGCTCCTTCACGTTGGTCTCCAAGGTCTGGGGGATGACACAGGCGCCCTTTTTCCCCATGTTCTTATCACCCCTTGCAAAGGGAAAGCCGCCGGTCTCGCCGATATGGTACTTCCCCACATCTCCCACCAGGCTCAAAAGATCCTGGATATCCACACTGGTGGCCACCTGGGGGAACAGGGCCAGGGTCAGCTCGTTCAAGGTAGCTAAGTCTGCCTGCTTGGCTTTCTCAAAAGCCGCCTGGATCACCTTCCTCTGCCGCTCTGTCCTGGCAAAATCCGTGTCCATCAGCCGGAGCCGTCCGTAAGCCACGGCCTGGACCCCATTTAGATGGTTCATGCCCGCATGGGTCAGCTGTTCGCTATAGATACCGGTGGCCTCAGCTGTCTCTGTGATAAAGGAGTTGATATAATAAAATTCCGCCTTGCTGATCTCCATATCCACGCCGCCCAGGATATTGATCCCGTCCGCCACCGCTTTCCAGTTAAAGGTAACAAAATCGCTGATGTTCAGATCCAGGTTCTTGTTCAGCATCTTGGCGGCCATAGTGGGACCGCCTTCAAAGTAAGCCTGGTTGATCTTATTGTAGGATCCGCTGTCGTTGATGTTCAGGTAGGTATCCCTGAACACGCTGACCAGCCGGATCTCCCCGGAATCGTGGTCGATATCGCAGATGATGTTCACATCTGCATTGGTCCCCTTACCCACATTGGTGCCCCGGCTGTCCACGCCGAAGATATAGATCCCCCAATGGCCTTTTTGCTTTTCATATTGGGGAAGGTCCACAGAAAAATTGGGGTTCTCGATCTCCTCCGGCACCCAGTCATCCACTCTCTGGATCATATTCCACCGCCTGGCAAAGAAGCCATAGCAGCCGATAAAAAGAAGGGCAAAGCACTCCGCGATGATCATGGCGATCACCCGCCGTCTGGTCTTGGAGGGCTTTTTTTGCGGAGCCGTGGACAAGGTCGGTCCGCTCCTGCGCCGCATGCCCCTCCTGGTATCCATGTCCAGCTCGATCACACCGTCACGGTGCCTGCTCCGTCCTGTGCCAGACCTTGTTCTTCCTCTTTCTAAATCATAGTCCATCCGCGTTTCCTCATTTTAATATGCATTTTTATTGATAAAACCCTTAAAGATCGTCAGGAATAAGATCCTAAAGTCAAAGCCCGGGCTCCAGTTTTCGATATAATACAGGTCGTGCTCGATCCTCTTGGTGATGGATGTATCCCCACGATAGCCATTTACCTGGGCCCAGCCGGTAAGTCCTGGGCGGACCTGATGCTTGACCATGTAGCGGGGGATCTCTTCTTTAAACCGCTCTACAAAAAAAGGACGTTCCGGCCTGGGCCCCACTAAGCTCATGTCGCCTTTCAGGATATTAAAGAACTGGGGCATCTCATCGATGCTGGTCTTTCGGATGAACTTCCCCACCGCCGTCACCCTGGGGTCTCCGGGGATCGTCCACTTGGACTTTTCCTGGGCCAGGGGCTGCACCGCCATGGATCGGAATTTATACATCTTAAACGGCCGGTTATGGAGTCCCACCCGCTCCTGGCTGTAGATCACAGGACCTGGAGAGGTCAGCTTCACCAGAATGGCCGTTATGATCATGACCGGTGAGAACAGTAGGATCGCCACCACCGCCCCCAGGATGTCCACTCCGCGCTTAAAGGTGGCATTTAAAAGATCATTTAAGGGCACATGGCGGATATTGATGACCGGAAGCCCCTGCAGATCCTCTGTGTAGGGCCGCGTAGGGATGATATTGTTATAATCCGGGATGAACTTGGTATGGACCCCGCTCTTTTCACAGGTAGCCACGATCCGTTCCAGCTTCTCATATTCCTTAAGGCCCAGCGTGACCACGATCTCATCCAGGTTATTCTCCACCAAAAAACGCTCCAGGTCCCCGCTGACCCCCAGGACCGGGATGTGATGGTACTGGAACCCGGCAGGATGATGGTCGTCCAAGATCCCCTGGATATGGTAGCCCCATTCCGGATTCGCCTGCACTCTCTCGATAAAGCCTTCCGCCGCCCGGCTGTAGCCCACCAGCAGGATGTGCTTCTGGTTATAGCCCTTAGAGCGCAGCGAATGGAGGGTCCGGTGGATCGCATAGCGCTCCAGGACCTCCATCAGGATGTTGATGACGAAGAAGGCCATCACCATCCGACGGGAAAAATTATAAAAATATGGGTTCTTTCCCCCCAGATACAAGGCCAGGGTGAAGATCAAAAGGCCAATGGTATTGGCTTTGCAGATATTTGCAAATTCCACCCTCCGGCGCATCACACGCTTGGGCGTGTAGAGCTGGAATATCCCGTATAGGACCAGGTACAGCGGTATGATGATAAGGAGCGGGATAAAGTAGACTGACGGTGCTAAGACACCAGTCCCCGCTTCCAAAAACAGGCCGCTCTCGATGATAAGATACCAGGCGGATGTGTAGGAAAATACGATCACTAGGGCATCCAGCAGCACATGGGTCCGGTTCAAAGATCTCTGGTTATTCTTGATCATAGTACATCACCTGCAGTTTTGCTTTCTTTTGGATCCATCCACCCATTATACATGGTCTTGTCGAAATAGTCCAGAAGATCCGACTGGGGAGGGGCGTTTTCCTTGGCCTTATGGTCACTTTACACACCTGCGCCAGGAAAGTCCTATCCCGGAGATATGCCGCAGATGGTCCGCTGGCTTTTTGATCAGTCACCTCAGGAAGATACATTTTTTCAGCTGACGGCAGGAAAATTCGTATATATAAAGTATCGTCCCCGCAAAGAGCTCCCCCTGGATCGCCAGATAGTTTTTCAAGTTTTTGGGCTGATAGGGCACCTTCCGGCATCTGTGCAGGGTGCGGATCCCGGTCATCAGACCGGCCAGGTGGTCCTTTCCGTAGCCCAGCTTCCGAAAGAACATATGCTTGACCAGTATCCCCGCCAGGATCCCCGGAAGGTTTAGGAGCAGCTGCAGGATGGGCATGTTCTTATAGTTGAGATAGATGTTGTTGCGGGCGGCCAGACGGACCTTAAAGGCATTGTACTTTGAGCCGCTGGTGCCGCTGCCTACATGGCAGACCACCGCCGTGGGACAGTAGATGTTGTCGTAGCCGGCGATCCTGGCACGGTAGCCTATATCCAGGTCCTCCAGGTAGGCGAAATGGAGCTCGTCGAAATAGCCGACCTCCTCAAAGACGCTGCGGCGGTAGATCGCGGCTCCGGCGCAGGCAGAAAATACACGCACAGGGCGCTGATAGCGGAGCACGCTCTGGCCCACGCCCCTCTGGTAGGCCCAGCCTAACAGACAGTACATATCTCCGGCATCGTCCATCAGCTCAGGATGATACATCTGGACCATCTTGCTGCTGACGCTGAAGATCTTGGGCGAGCGCTGGATGGCATGGAGCATCTCCTCTACATAGTGTTGATCCACCTTCGTGTCATTATTCAGCAAGATCACAAAAGGTGTGGTGCTTTTTTTGATCCCCAGGTTCACGGCCCCGGCAAATCCCCGGTTTTTAGGGAGGAACAGGGCAGGGACTTTCTTTTCCTTCAGCCACTCCACACTCCCGTCCTCAGAACCGTTATCCACCACCAGCACCTCAAAGTCCTGGCAGGTCTGGGCCGCAAGGGACTCCAGACAGGGTTCCATGTAATGGATACCGTTAAAATTCGGGATGATGATAGTCACCTTTTTTCCCATCTATATCCACACTCCCTTCAAATGCTCTCTTCGGTCCTTTCCCTTTCGACCGCACGTCTCTTTGCTCATGCCTCATCCAGCCCTCTCCCGGTCTTCTCTTTAAAGAGCCTGCAGACTTTTGCCTTCACCTCCGGCTCCATATAGGGCAGGTAGACGCTCAGGTCATAGGGCTCCCCGATCTTTTCTTTTAAAAGGTCCCGCAGGGAGAAGTCGGACTTGCGCAGGGTCAGGTTCGGGTTATAGAAGGGGTCGCCGCAGATCACCAGCTCCGGCCAGTAGCCGATAAATAAGGCTACCTCCCGATTAAAGCGTTCCACCTTCTCCGGTGTGTCCTCCAGCCCCCTGGACTTGGATTCATAGTGATAGAGAAGGGCATACGGGGCGTAGATCACCCGTTTTCCTGCGGCCCTGATCTTCAGGCAGTAGTCGATATCATTAAAGGCCACGGCCAGCTCCTCCCGGAAGCCGCCCACCTGATCGAACAGAGTCCGTTTGCTCATCATACAGGCGGCGGTCACCGCACTGTAGTCCTGGGCGCACATGGCCCGGTGGAAATAGCTGTTCTCCGCCCGGTGGAGGCCGATAAAGGTGTGGCCCGCGATCCCGCCGAAGCCGATCACCACACCGGCATGCTGGATCGTGTCGTCCTGGTATAGGAGCCTGGCCCCTACCGCGCCCACATCCTCCTGCAGCAAGAAACCCAGCATCTCCCGGACCACATCCGGTCCGATCGCTTCCACGTCATTGTTCACGAACAGCAGATACTCTCCCTTGGAAAAGCGGACGCCGAAGTTATTGATCGCGGAAAAGTTAAAGCCCTTATCCCAGGTGACCACCTGAACAGCCGCCCGCTCCTCCTGCAGCTTTTCGTAGTAGCGAAAGGTCTCCGGATCCGTGCTGTTGTTCTCCACCACCACCACCTCCAGGTTCTTGTAGCTGCCTTTATCCAAGAGGGAGGTCAGGCAGGTCTCTAAGTCCTCGCAGTGGTCCTTGTTGGGGATGATCACGGATACAAGCGGCTCCTCATCCAGATGGAACCGGGTATGGTAGATCCCGTAGTCCACGCCTTTCTCCACCTCGTCCACGCCGATCCCCATCCGCTGGTAATGGGCTCGGATCGCCCGGGCGCCGGCCTCGAAGGCATACATCTTGCTCTCCGGGTTGCTGGCCGTAGAGCCCATATGGCACCGCCAGTGGTACAGCACCTTGGGGATATGGCAGACCTTCCTGGCCTTCTCCGTACAGCGGAAGATCAGATCCAGATCCTGCGCGCCGTCAAAGGCCGGGTCTAAGGCCCCCACCTCCTCCACCAGCGTCCTGCGGACCACGAAAAGATGGCAGATATAATTAACGCTGGTCAGGAGCGCCGGGTTAAAGTCTGGTTTAAAATGCGGGTCGAACAGGGCCTGTCCGTCCATATCCAGCTTATCCTCGTCAGAATACAGCACATCGCAGAGTGGATCTGCGCCAATGGCCTTCGCACATTCATAGAGAGCATCCTCGGTCAGTGTGTCATCATGATCTGCCAGGATGAGGTAGTCTCCCTCAGCCATCTCCATGGCCGCGTTCGTATTCCCGGAGAACCCGCGGTTCTCCCCCAGGACCACATAGCGAAAGCGCATATCTGCCTGGGCATACTCCTGCAGCACCTTTTCCACGCCCTCTCCGGCCGGGCTCCCGTCCGCGATGCAGACCTCCCAGTTTTCATAGGTCTGGCATCGGATGGAGTCTAAGAGCTCCCGCAGGAACCGCTCAGACGTCTTATAAGCCGGGATCAGGATCGAGAATCTGGGGCCGTGGGCAAAGGTCTCCTGCCGCTGCCGTGCCAGCTCCTCCCCGGAGGGCTTGGTCAGCGCATACCATTCCCCATAATCATAATCATTGTCCAATCCCTGTAATTTATGCTTGGATTTTAAGAGCAGTGCCCGCAGGCCGTTCTCCTTCCAAAAATCCATGGCCACATGGACCGTCTCCATGTTCATCAGGTCCTTGATCTTCTGGGCTCTCTTATAAGCTACGCTGGCACGCTTTTCGATCAGCGCTTCATTATAGCGGATCTTCACCCGTCTCCCCTCACAGCGGATCGTCAGGTAGTAGTCCTTTCCCCGCTCATAGGCGAACCGGATATCAAAGCCGAAGTCCCGGTCGATGATCTGCTTAAAATAGATCCGGCTCACGTCGTCCCGCCTGGTGGATACATACTGGAAGGGGATGGGGCGGTGCTCCTCATCCTCCACAGAAAAATCTGCCTGCGAATCTGGGGCCTTTCCCAGCACCCAGCCATTTAACGTGATCGAATTTTCCCGTATCCGGACCACGTCGATCTTATACTTCATATGATAAGGATCATCCTCTCTCATGTTCTCTTACTGGTGGTCTGCAGATGGCCCTGCAGGCTCTTTGCCTCCCACAGATCCTGCAGGGCTCAGGCCTGCCTCACCCTCGTGGCTGCCAGGTCTTTTCCGCCTGCGGTGTCGTTTCGGGCGGTCCGTGCCCTCCGCCTGGCCCTCTCCGGAGTCTGTATCCTGCTGCGGGCCCTGCTGCCTCGATCCATCCTTTTTCTCCGGACTGCGGGACCATTCCCGGCTGTCCTTCGGCCCCCTTTTCTCTCTCCGCTTTAAGGCCGGCGGGCGGTCAAAGTTCAGCCGCTCCTCCTCCACCACCAGGGGACGGCGCATCACCCTCTGGTTGATGCTCAGGATGTACTCTCCCACCATACCGATAAAAAAGATCTGCACCGATCCCAAAAAGCACATGCCGATCAGCACAGGCACCATACCTGCGGGGAAGCGGTCCCAGTAAAGCAGCTTCATGATCAGGTACGCCAGGGCCATCAGCATGCTGCAGCCGGAGCAGATGCAGCCGATCACCGTGGCCAGACGCAGTCCGGCCTTGGTGTAGGAGGTGATGCTCAGCATAGCCGCATCATAGAGACGGCTAAAGTTATTGCTGGTCTTTCCCGCCCGGCGCAATGGCTGCTCATAGGGGATCTCCTTCCGCCTAAAGCCCAGCTCCGCCACGATCCCTCTTAAAAAGGGCGTGGGGTCGTCCAGATCCTTGAGGACTTGGATAAAGGCCGCGTCGTAGAGGCCAAAGCCGGTAAACTGCTCGATCTGCTCTACATCCGACAGCTTCTTGACCAGCTTATAATAGCAGCCACGCAGCCAGTACATCAGCTTGCTCTCCTTGCTGGAGGTCTTGATCCCGATAACGATCTTATAGCCATACTCCCACTCCAGGACGAATCGGGGGATCATCTCCACCGGGTCCTGGAAATCCGCCGCCATCAAGATCGTGCAGTCGCCAGTGCTCTGGAGCATGCCGTAGTAGGGGGAATTGAACTGTCCGAAATTCTTCGCGTTGAAGATCCCCTTGATGTTCTTATCCTCCCCGCACAGACGGCGGACGATCTCCCTGGTCCGGTCCCGGGAATCATTGTCGATAAAGATGATCTCATAGCGATAGCCCTCCAGGTCCTTCCGGAAGGTCTCTTTGATCGCGGATGCCAGGGCTTCTACATTTTCTTCTTCATTATAACAAGGTACTACGATACTGATCTTTTTCATCGTCTTATCTCCCACAGGGAAGCCGCCCCGCAGCTCCCTGCATCATAGATCTCCATGCCGCCTGTCCGGCGGATGTGCGTAAAGCGCGCTCGCCCTATCCCTTTATCCGGGGGATGATCATGTTCCGGTCCATCTCCTCATCGGACAAGAACGGCGCAAGGTCCTCCAGGGGCGGCGAGACTAAGGTACCGTCCTCCAGCCGCTTCGCCGAAGACTTAGGCGCAAAGACCTGTTCCCGATCCACAAACACCTCGCAGATCGCGGGCCCCTCTTTCCCTAAGGTCTCTTCAATGGCCTGTCCTAACTGGCTGTTATGACGGGCCGCCGTATACGGGTAGCCGTATGCCGCCGCCAGCTTCTCCATGGACGGGAAGCTCAAGTCCGGTCCTTTAAATCCGCTGTCCACGCCCACGCCCACTAAAGGCTCCCCAAAGAAATTCCTCTGGCTCTGGCGGATGGAGTGATAGCCGCCGTTGTCGATCAGGAAGATCTTGATCGGCAGCTTGTGGTGGATGATCGTCTGCAGCTCCTGTAAGTTCATCTGGATGCTGCCGTCACCAGTCAGCAGGACGATCTCCTGTCCCCCTGCCGCCATACAGGCGCCGATGGCGGCGGGAAGGTCGTAGCCCATGGCCGCCACGGACGAATTGGTGATGAAGCGCTGGCCCTTCTTGATGATGTAGCCATGGCCGCCGGCCACACAGGCGGAGCCGTTGCCCACCACGGTGATCTGCCCCTCCGGCAGGCGGATACTCAGCTCCTTGACCAGGGCATACATATTGGCCGGCTCCTCATCGCTCCGGTCCATATAGGCCGGGAGGAGCACCGGATAGGTCTCCTTCCACATCTGGCAGGTGGCAAGCCAGCTCATCCCGCTAAGCCCCTCCCCTCCGTCGAAAAGGGGGCAGGGGAGACGCCCGGCCTGCTGTTCTTCCAGCAAGACCCTTGCCATGGTCTCCAAAAGGTCTCTGCAGTCCGCATGGATCCTCATATCCGAATGGACCGAAGGCTTTTTAAGCTCCTCCGGGTCGATATCATTGACGATCACATAGGCGGCTCTGGCCCATGTCTTGTAGTTATAGCCTACCTGGCGGATGCTGAGCCTGCTCCCCACGGAAAAGACCAGATCGCTGTTCTGGACCGCCAGGTTCCCGGGGCGGTCTCCCATATTGCCCGGCCTGCCGGTATAGAGGGGATGGGTGTCCCAGATCGCGTCCTGGCTGTTCCAGCCGGTGACCACCGGGATCCCTAAAAGGTCCGCCACCTTAAGGAAGGCCTCATGGGCCCCGCCGATCCGGATCCCGTTCCCGGCATTGAACACCGGCCGTTTCGACTGGCGGATCTTTTGCAGGATCTGCAGCACCACCTCCCGGCCCACCTTCCCGGGCAGCACCTGGCGCTTTTCCCCGCATCCCGCTTCATCCTCCAAGATCTTGGCAGGGACCGCGCTCTCCGCCGTTTTCTCCAGGACCGCTGTCTTGGGTGCCTCTAAGGCCTCCGCCTGGATCGGACCGGCTCCCGTCTTGTGGCGCCAGCCCGTGCCGCCGGTCTCATAATCGTTCGGGTCAAAGCCTGCCAGCTCATCGGTCTCCACATAAGCCCCCTGGACATCCAGCGGGATATCCAGCCAGCAGGGCCCCGGACGGCCTGACTGCGCCAGATACAGGGCCTTTTCCATACAGAAGCGGATCCGTCTGGGATCGATCACCATCTCGCAGTATTTCGTCATGCAGGAAATGGACTTGCAGATGTCAAACTCCTGGTCCCCCATGGCCCGGATCCCCACTCCGGACCAGCGGGCGGTGGTATCATAGCGTACCTGGCCGGAGATGACCAGCATGGGGATCGAATCCAGCCACCCTCCTAAAACGCCGGTGATCGCATTGGTCCCTCCCGGGCCGGTGGTGACACAGACCGCCGCGATCTGCCGATCGATCCTGGCGTAGCTCTCCGCCGCCATCGCGCAGGCCTGCTCGTGATGGTCATAGATACAGGTCAGCCCCTCCTTGTGCCCCAGGCTGTCATTCAGATGCATCGCGCCGCCGCCTGTGACGGTAAAGACATGGCAGATGCCCGCTCCCACCAACTGGTCCGCGATAAGATCGGATACTTTTATGCGCATAGGCTGTTCCTCCTAGTCTGCTTGGATGTGCTTTTTCTCTGTTCTTTTTACAGTTTACCATATCTTGCCGTAAAATCATACAAAATATTTCTTACTTTGTCCAGGGGTCTCCCCAGACCGCCCTCTGCCAGGTCCGCCGCCCTCTGCCAGTCCTTCCGGCCCATAGCAGTTCTGGAAGTGACCTACACTAGAAATCCGTCGAAAGCCGTGTTATCATCAGTCTCGTGATACGAACACAGCCCTTGGGCGGTAAGCCCAGCAAAGCAAAAAGGAGAGACGACGATATGAGAAGACCGATCACGATGTTAACGATATTATCTGCTACAGCGATGATGACCGCTATCACCCCCTCCCTCTTCCCCGCTTCGATGCCGGCCAGAGCGTTAGCTGCGACAGCCGGATGGGTCGAGAGTGCAGATGGATGGCGTTACCTGGACAGCGACGGTTACTATCTGACCGACGCCTGGAAGAAAAAAGACGACGGGATGTACTATCTAGATGAATATGGCGAGATCGCCACAGACAGGATCATAGATGATGAATACTATGTAGATGAGACCGGCAAGCGGGTAGCCAACTATTGGTACTCCGTCTATAATGAGGACGAGACCGACCTCCCGGATGCCCCCGAGTACTTCTGGTATCATTTCGGAAAGGATGGCCGGGCCGTAAAGGACAAATGGTACAAGATCGACGAGAACTGGTACTATTTCGCCGAGGATGGACGGATGCTCACCGGAAAGCAGGAGATCGACGGATCCACCTACTATCTGGGCGGAGAAAATGACGGGGTACGCAAGAGCGGCTGGATCTTCTTAGAGGAAGAGACCGGCGACCCGGATAGCTCTGGCTACTGGTATTACTTTGACCAGAACGGCCGCATGGCCAAAGACTATGTTGACCGCAAGATCGACGGACACTATTATACCTTTGTGGACGGACGGATGCAGACCGGATGGTTCAAGCTCCCTGAAGATACGGCAGCGGACAACAGCGCCGATGGAGCTGAAGAAGGATCCGCCGCACCGGATACACCGTCTAAAGAAGGCACGATCCACGGCTACCAATATTACGAGGAGGACGGAAAGCGCGCTTCCGGCTGGCATGAGATCGAGGGACCGGAGGGCATCTGCGATGAGAACGAGACCTACCGCTTCTATTTCCGCAGCGGCAAGCCCCTGGCCGCAGAGACAGGGATCCAGCTCTTTACGATCGACTCAAAGAAATATGGCTTCAATGTGAAAGGAGAGATGCAGACAGGAAAAGTATCTGCACGAACGGCAGATAGGCATCAATGTCAGCCACGAACT
>CAJUSS010000013.1 GCA_910588895.1 uncultured Lachnospiraceae bacterium | reverse complement strand
CCACCATCTTGGTGACGATACCGTATGGGAGGGTGACCTTTCCATACCGTTCTGTCACGAAATTGGCTATGGTGGTGATGCTCTTTGTGGTAAGGTTATCGGAGAGCACTAAGGTATCGCTCCGAGCCTTTACGGGATCCTCTATCACCAGAGCCTCATCATCGACCGCGACCTGGTACCCAGATCCGGAGACCGCTCTCCTCAATCCTTCGAGGATATCTTCTGCCGTCCCGTCCGCGCTGGAGTAGCTGTACTGTTCCCCGTTGATCGAGATGGTGTATGCACCGGCATGCGCGGCCGCGACCACGATACTGACAGCATTGAACCGCTCCCTGGTGATGCGGAAGCCCTCTGCGGCAGACAGCCTGATCTCCGGCTTTGTGTCCGTGGCCACCATCGCCCCCTTCCGCACATAGGTCCCGTCATCTCCGGTACAGTGGAGGGGATAGCAGGTCTGCCGGCTCGGCTTTCTGCGGATCCCTCCATACTGTACAGCATTGTCCAGGCTCAGCCCGGTCGCCGTGGCCGGATACTTCGCATAGTAACTATCCTGGGCCGTCTCCCATAGGTCCGCGATCTGCCCAGCAAAGGTCGTGATCAGGACGTTCAAAAAAGAGGGGCCGGCCACCCTCGTGTTGATCTTGAACCCCTCTGTGAGGTCCGTATGGATCTCTTCCAGTATGGTGTCCATCCTTTTCAGGACGAACCCCTTATCCGTCACTCCATGGTCAGGCATCGGAGCTCCGCCTCCTTTCTGATGACCTCCAGGTCCGTGACCGCCACGAACCATATGGAGGCCTGCCGTGTCCTCCGGTCAAAGGTCACGGATACCTCCCTGACCTCGACCACCTCATCCACCTCAAAGATCTTCTCCCTGACCACAGACTCAAAATAGTCCGTGTCCGGATCCTTGACCAACAGGCTGTCCATATAAGGGAGGCCCTCATCCTTATCCCACCGCCACTCCCCTTCGAGCCATCTGAGCCGGATCATGATCTTCTGTGATACAGGGTCCTCCAGGGAGATATCCCCATCCTGGGAGATATAGAGGTCCCCATCCTTATCCAGTACGATATCCATAGAACGCCTCCTAACCGCCCGACAGGCTCCCGGTATACTTTATATCCCCTTTTACCGTAAGATCGCCGCTGATGGCTATACCGCTCCCAGAAACGGCTATCTCCGCTCCTCCTGCCGATATGATGACGGCACCGGAGGAGCAAGCCTTCGCGGCCAGACCTCCCCCGCCCCGGAGCAAGCCGGGGATCGCGACGGTGTTCGTCAGGTCGAACCGGAGCGACCCTCCGGACATGGCCCCGCTCCTCCACTCGTCAAGCTCCACTTCTGATATGATGAGCAGACAGCTGTCCCCAGCCTTCACCGGGAAGGCGATCCCTGCACCAGCCGACTGGCTGAAGGGGAACACCACCGGTACTTCCGTGATCACCGGATACTCGATGCTGCTGCCGCCCGATGTGACATATCTGCCGCATGGCTTGACCACGGCGACGCCTTTTCCGGGATCGAAGGACACGATGTCCCCTGGTAATGCGGTATGCACCTCGTTCATGACGCTCTTCGCTGTCCTCTCGATCTCCTCTACTGCTTCCTGGATCATCCCTGATCACCTCCTTCCTCATGTCCTGTATCATGCTCCTCCGGCTATCGCATCAAGCTGGGCCTGGGCTTTGATCTCCAACAGTTCCATCGTACACATCCAATCGCCCTCCAGGTTGTCCCCGTCAAAGGTGATCTTATGCACCCTGAAATACCCCCTGGCCATCCTGCTCTCCAGCTGGATGATATCATTGATGCCTATGGCCCCGTTGAGCAGGCATTCGACCTCCCATCCGGTCTGTGGCTCCTCTGTCTTGCCCTTAGCGCCGATCGTGATCCGTTTAGGGATGTTGATGAGACCGGTATCGCTGCTCAGGAGATATCCCCTGACGGACACCGGCCTTCCGGGTACTGTGATCTGCAGGACCTGGTTCTGCATGGTCCATGCGTGTCCGCAGCACCCAGTGAGCTTCTGCAGGGCTGTCCTGGCCTGTCCGACAAAGCTGAAGCCGTTCGGCAGTACCAGGAACTCCAACTCCTCCGCAAAGACGATGGTGACGCCCATCTGCTCTGCGATGTACTCGTATATGCTCCGGCTGTCCACCATCCCATTAAAGGACACAGATAGGATCGTATCCCTCAGCTCCACCCGGCCATCCACCACATCGATCTCCGTCATCCGGTCCGCGTTATCCGGGGTCGTGACGACGTTCGTGACGTTCCCGGCCAGTATGAGCGCGTCCTTCCCTCCATATCCGGCCTTCAGTTCCACGATGCAGTCCTTCCCATCCAGGATCTTCAGGTTCTGGTCCGACAGGTTCCATACCTGGACCTTTGCCGTGTTAGCGCTCTCCGCGTCGGACTTCTCCACGCTGAAGGAGATGTGCAGAGCGGTCTCTTTTGCATCCCTGACGTTCCCGATCTCGAACCCGGCCTCCCCCATCCTCCCGCACTTCATCGTGTAGGTCCTTAAGAAATTTGTGTCCCCCATCCCTATCCCTCCAGTCCTTCATAAAAGCTCCGCATTGGGTATGTACACGAACTCCGCCGTACGGTCGTTGAACGCCTCCCTGCCGACCTCATCCGTATCCGACAGGCATCCGAAGACACCATCGGGGAGGGCCGCGTCCGTGTGATAGTGGAGCAGGGGGAAGTTGGGTACGATCCTCGTCATGGCGACGATCGGTTCCCCATCCCCCTTGTACAGCCCAAAGCTCCAATAGTCATATCTCTCGTTGTAGGTGAACCGGATCAGATACTCTGTCCCATCGATGGACAGGCTCGACATACTGTCGTTCATGTCCGGTACCTTTATGAAGAGCATATCCAGCCCCCCCTTTTTTTATATCAGTTTTAGCCCGCTGGCAGCGCCATATAGGATCGACTGGCTCTTCTTAGCTGCACTCGTCCCCCCTGTGTTCCCTTTAGTGCTGCCGGAAGAGCTCCCCGCGCTGGTATCCGACTTCGCGGAAGATGTTGAGGTCGAGGCCGTTCCGGCGTTCGCCTGTGTCTCCCCGGACTTCAGGATGTATGCCGGGATCAGGACCGTCCTCCGTTCGGTCACGCGGACCTTTTGGGCGGACAGGGAGATCTCCCTCGCATACCCAAGGTCCTTGGACTTCTTTATGGTCAGGCTGGTGATCCCCATGCTCTTATAGATAGCGTCTGGGGTGACGATCTTCACCAGCTCTTTATCCAGCCACAGCTCCTCGATCCTGTCACATATCCTCCTCACCCTGTCCGTGGAACTCCCATGCCTGTACAGCCATGTGATCGGTGTGTTCGTGAGGTACAGCGTCATCTGCAGGCTGATCGGGTCCAGGATGATGGTATCCGATACAGGGAAGCCATCCTCCACCGGGTATGTGGGGATCGTGGCGGACATACTCTTAGTCTCTTCCAGGAGCGCGTCGAACTCGATCCCGGCTATGGATACCGGTTTCAACCTCCTTCCCATCTCTCTACCCCCTTGCATAGGCGAGCCCTCTCGCCATCTGTGTCGTCGCGTCCGTGGCGGACTTCTTCATCGCCTTGGACACGTTCTTCTGTGCCTCCGCGCTCCCTCCGTGATAGCTGTTGGAGATGTTCACGTTCTGGACCACGCTGGAGGTGGTGTTGCTCACCATCCCTGCTGCGGCGGTCGTCGGATCCGCTGTCGCGGCAGCCATCAGTGTGCGGATGCTCCCGGCCAGGTTCCTGACCCTGTTGAGCACGGTCCCCTCACCTTTCGATATACCATCCGCCAGTCCGTTCATGAAATCCGGCATCCAGCTCTCGTAATCTGTCAGCGGCCCTTCATCCGGTACAGAGAAGTGCAGGAAGGAACGGATCTTCTCCCCAACACCTTTCACCGCATTGACAACGCCGTCGATCCCGGCCAGGATACCGTTCTTCAGGCCATCAATGAAGTCCCGGCCCCACTGGACCGCTTGCGCTGGCAATCCCCTGATGAAATCCGCTGCTCTGTTAAGGCCGTCCATTATGGCCCTGACGATGTTCGCGATACCTTCGATAGCTAGGGACGTGAGCTTTCCAAACCCCATATCGAAGAACGCATGGATCGCCGCTAGGCCCATCGAGAACAGTAGCTTTATCGTTTCCCAGGCCGCCCTGAGGATCCCTACGATCATGTCCCATACGCCGCTGGCTATCTGCAGGATTGCCTCCCAGGCCCCCTGCCAATCCCCGGTGAACACGGAGGATAAGAAGTTGGCTATCCCCTCGATGGTCGCAAGGAAACCCAGCAGGATCATATTGAACGAGTCCCATAGTGTCGTGAACCAAGCGGTCACTTGATCCCCCCAGCTGGCCCAGAACGCCTGGAGCATGACGAACACCGCCTTTACGACAGCGATGAACACCCTGAAGAGCGCCGCCCCGACAGTGCACAGGTAGTCCCATATAGCTGTCAGTGCGGACGATATCATCGGCCATACGGATAACAGCCAGTCCCGGGCCTGGCCGAACGCATCAAAGATCATCTGGCGTGCGTTGTCAGCCCCTATACCGAGTTTGTCGAAGATCGTCCCGATGAGCGAATCGTTCCCCATCAGGAAATGGATGAAGTCCTCGACGAGCAGGGCCAGCACGGCGACGATCGCTACCACGGCCAGTATCTTTAAGTTCGCAAGGCTGAACATCCCCTTGATCAAGGACAGAACGGATAGGAACAACTTTGCCCCTGCTACGATCTTCCCCCAGTTCATGACCAGGAGGAAAGCCCCGGCGACCACCGCCAGGATCTTGAACAGGTTCTCCATGCCGCCAAGCTTCTCTGCTACCGCTCTGACGTTATCCCTCGCCCGTCCCATCCCGTTCCGTATGGTCTGGGCGAACCGGTCCATCGCAGGCTGCAGCCGCTTCACAAGGGCGTGGATCCTCTCGAACACCCGGAGGAGCCGGTTGTTCTCCTCCTTGTCAAGGAAGATCGCCCTGGCAAAGGATGTGGCTGCCCTGACCCCCTTGGTCATCCATCCTGTGAAAACGGAGAAGACCGGGAGCAGCTGCCCCCCGATGAACTCCTTGAAGCCGGTGACCGCTGCGTTCAGCTGTCTCTGCCTGGCCTCATACGAATCCATGCTCCGGACGCAATCGCCCACAGCGTCCGGGGACTGCCGCAGGATGGTGTTGTAGTTCACCTGCATCTTCGTGAGCTGGTCCAATGCATTGTAGGACCCGGTGAGGCCCATCTCCAGCATGGTCTCCGCCCGCGTGGTATCATTGAGCACGGCCCCCAGGGTCTTCGCGGCCTCGCTCTCCCCCATGACCGCCTTGGTCATGGCATTGACGGCCACGTCCTCATCCTGGTTGGCAAAGGACGCGATATCAAGGGCTAAGGAGGTCATCTCCTCCGCCAGCTTGGCGCCCTCCTCCCGGGCCATGCCAAAGCCGACCAGCAGGTTCTGCTGATCGGCCAGATAGGTCTTGATCGCGTTCTTGTTCCTGCCGACCGCATCGGCAAAGTCCCCCGCCCATGCATCGACCTCATCCCTGATCCCGGTGAACACCACATCGAACTTGTTCTCCATCTCCTGGATGTCTGATGCCGCTTGGACACAGCTCTTTGAGAACTCGGACACCTTGGCGATGGAGAACACGACCGCTATGCCACCCAAGAGCTTTGAGGCCATGTCCTTTATCCCCTTGACGCTCTCCTCGGTCTCCCGTTCGCTCTTTTTGTCCACCTTGAACCCGAACTTCACGATGAGCTCCCTGATGGTCACGCTCATGCCCTCCTTTCTATCTCATCTGCCCGCCCCTTCTCGATATCCAGCTCCATCTCGTACAGGGCGTACAGCTTGAGCGCCTGATCCAGTGTGTACACCTCCTGGAGCTCATACATGGATGCGAGCCTTGCCTTTATGAGGATGTAGCACCGGAGCTCCAGCTCGCCGAACTGCGTATGGTCGAACCTGCCATACTTTACAAGATCGCCCTGATCACCTTCGCCGTCCCCTCTGCCGTATCGCCCTCTCCCGCACCTCCCTTCCCAGATAGGGTGGCGAACTTCTCGAAAAAACCGTTATAGTTCATCTTGATCACATAGAAGCACAGGATGAACATCTCATGGACCTCCCCACAGAACAGCTCATCCGCAAGGTCCATGTCCAGGGGCTGTGGCTCTATCCCACCGTCCTCGTCCGGCATCTCGACCACGATATGGCCGCCGAGGAGCAGCTTCTTCATGAGACGCTCTAACTTATCCCCGCTGATGTTGCATCCCTTCATGGCATCAGCAGCCTTATCCACATCCACATCCATGAGGCTCTTCCCCTCACTGCCATCAGATCCCCCATCGCTGAGCAATGGTGCTATGGCGGAAAGGAGAGGAGACAGCACGGATGCCAACTCCCCGGTCAGGTTCGCTGCCTTGAAGGCAGAGAACGGTTTGATATAGAACTTATGGCCTCCGACCCTCTCCATCTTCGGCTCCATCCTCTTGAGTGCCATCTGTCATACCCCCTCCTCTATTTGAACTCGCCTTCAGCCACGGCGATCTCCCACTCCCGGTTGTTCTGTGCCTTCCCCCTGACCCAGGAGGCCGGCTTGGCCACCCAGGCCAGAGCCCCGACGAACTTCTCCCGGCCAAGGATATCGTTGATGTTCACCGTGAACGTCCCGGCGCCGTCATCCTTGTCCTTGTCGTACATCCTCTGGAGATAGCTGTTCGTCGATGACGCCTGCAGGAGGGCGATCTTGAGGGTATATACCCTCGACGGATCGATGCTCCGGGCCACCTCCCCATCAGCACCGATCACAAAGCTCGTCCCGTCACCGGCGGCCTCGATCGTGATGAAGCTGTCATCCGCGAACCCGGACACCATGTGCCTGCCAAAGGCACAGGTCACCTTCCGGTGGTTGTAAGTCGTCACTCTGGACATCCCTCATCCCTCCTCTCTAAAATGTCAGGAACCCTTCGATCTCGACCGCGTGGATGGCACCGGCCAGCCTGGCCGTATACCTGCATCCGGTCAGCTTCCTCGACTTCCTCTGCGCTTCCGTGAGATCGGACGCCCTGGGGACCGTGACCTGGTACCCAGGGATCTTCTCATCATCGGCGTTATACTCTGTCTGGGCGATACCGCCGATATCCTGGCCTTCCTTGAGGACGCCTTCCATGGCCCCCTCGATCAGGCCGATGCCCCTGTCCGTGAACGGGACCTTCCGGTTCACCTTCATCGCGTTGAACACCCGGATCTGCATCTCCGCCTTCAGCCAGTCCCTGAACCGGATCACATCGATCCACTCTCCGGACAGCATGGTCCCTCCGATCGTACAGTTGCACCCACCATACCGGAGGAACCGGTTGATATGGTCCTTCTCCAGCCGCTTCTTCTCATCCGTGCTGAGGGCGGAAGGCACGACCGTGGCAAGCTCCTTCAGATGCCAGGTCTCGGTGCCGGGGTCATACCCGAAGCACTTTGCCATCCAGGCCAGGGCGGCATACCGGTTCTCTGCTGGCTGCTCCCCATCCCCGTATCCATCCGCCTTGCCCGAGTACATCCCGAAGCTCCTGTAGAACGATAAGTTGTCCACCGGGCAAGCACTGATGCCGCCATACTCAAAACCGAACATCTTCTCGTTGGCTTCCACCCAGGAGACCGCTGCCCGGACATCCTCCGGGTCCTTGAAGTCCGTGAGATGGACCCCATAAAAGCTGGCCTCCTTGCCTGCTCTGATCAATGTGTCAGCGATGCTCTCATATCCGCTGGCCGCTCCATCACCACTGGCCGCCTTGCGGATGCAGATATACAGCTCGTCGGGTGACGGGCTCTGTGAGAACGCGACCGTCGCCGCAACGTACGCACCATCATCTGTGGTAAAACCATAGTCCAATAGCTCATCCGCCTTGGAGATGGCCGTGACCTTCCCCATCTCCTTGGCGCCATCACCGGCCTTACTCGGTCCTTTGACGACCAACAGGATGCTGTCGAACGTTGCATCGCTGGAAGCCGGGCTGGATATCTCGATATCGCATCTGACGATATCATCCAGCGGGTTGTTCTTATACGCCATCTTCTCTATCCCTCCTCTTCATCTCCATATACGATCCCCACCTGTTCGATCGGCTCTATAGGCTTTCCTGCCATCTCTTCCGTACCGCCCCCGCTACTGTTGGGTACCGCGGCCATCCCGCTCATGCCATAAGCACCATCAGCCTCCATAAGGAACGATACTGAGGCCTCTGCCATCGCCCGGTATCGGTACCGGCTGTCGTTCTGGAGGCCGGTCAGGTCCCGGATCGGCGGCATCAGTGCCATGGATATGCCCATACCGGCCATCCGGTCCGTGATCTCCTCCGATTCTAGGAAGCTGAAGAGATCCATCAGATCCGACACAGCAGTATTGGCATAGTTCCCGGTCGCCATATCTCCCGTAGCGACCGGCCTCCCTTTCGTGTACAGATCGATCTGGACCGTGGTATCGCATTGATAGTACCTCTCCCCATCATCATCGACGAGGATAAGGGCGTTCCTGTCAAGGCTCCCCATCTTGAGCGTCACATACGGTGGGACGGGGACCGTGTTCACCTGCTCAGCCCAGATGACATCCGCTCCGGCAAAGAACATGGCGGTCATATCATGGATAGTGCCCTTTACGGCTTCCAGGTCCATCGGCCACACCTCCTCCCGCCAGTGCAACTCTTTCCAAAATGGAAAACGTTCATCAGCCCCCACCTCCGGCCGGCCCCGACTCCGCGTCCAGGCACTCAACGAACGTGGCCGTCCAGTGCCTGAGCGGCGTGTTCTCGCTGAGCCGGCTGGACCTGCACTCGAACCATTTCCCCTGGTACCACAGACGGTCCGCCTTTTGCTGTGCCTCCTGGCCCTCCACCAGGATCTCCTGGTCGCAGAACACCTTGAGCCGCTGGACGGACCGGCTCCCGTCAGGAGTGGTGATGACATCATCCTCCAAAGTCTGTACGTCCATAGGGAGCGTCTTTTCCGTGTAAGGTATAGATATGTACCCTTTGACGTTCTGGGGCTGGAGATAGCGCCTTATGTGGTAGGGCTTCTTAAAGAAGTTCATGAGCCTCCCTCCTTTTTCCTAACGATATAGTCAACAGACTGCCGCATCCTCCCGGTATCGATCAGCGGCTTGCTGGAGCCCTTCCGCTTGACGGTAGATGCCGCGTTCTTTTTGAAATGCCCTTCCGTGATCTTCTCTTGCACCAGGTCTTTCTGGAAGATACCGATCTCTTTGAGGACATGCTCCACTGACACACCGCTCAGGAGATCTTCTTTCCTTGCCTGCAGGAAGTCGTCGATCTTATCCTTGTTCTCGTCAACACTCTTCCGGAGGAAGGGGCGGGCCGGTATGTGCTCGGTCCCCAGCTCGTTCCACGCCGCCACATCGCACACATCCGTCCCGTCATCTTCCGTGGCCTTCCCGTGCTGGAAGCCGATGCAGACCTCCAGATCCGCCATGTCCTCCAGCATCTTCTGGAACCGCCTCCCATCAGCGGTGAGCCTGTCCGACACGTCAGCGCCCATAGCATCTCCTTTCTCCCGCCGATAGGATCGGGATGATCGCGTTCCTCCTGAGTGTGAGGAACTCCAGGCCATATACGGTGAGTGCATATTCCGCATCGACCTGGAGGTTCGCCTGCTGACCCGTCGAATAGCTTATGGAGGTCTCTCCTTCAGAGTAGGAGCTGACCCGGAGGGAATCGGCGATCTTCCCGTTCTCGCAGTCGCCGTATCCGTTCATCTTCAGCTTGTGGGCCGTAAGATAGGCCAGGGCCTTCGGATATGCCTTCCCGAACCGTTCCTCTGAGATCTGGTCCGAGTAGAGCGCGAGGAAGGAACGGACCCCGTACTGGGTTGTCTTCCCGGTATCAGGGTCCTTCTCATCATCATCCGGTATGCCGGAGAACTCCGTCGCCACGAGGCGGAAGATCTCAAGTGCATCCATATCCATCACCTCTCTATCTCTTCAGCGCCGCCTTCACCTTTTTCAGGACATCAGCCTGATCCTTGCACGATGCCATGTTGATCCCAAGCTCATCCGCCAGCTTCCCAAGGTCCTCCTCGCTGATGCCATCCAGCGATGCTAGGCGGGCCAGGCGGAGGGCTTCAGCATCCTCCGCCGCCTTTTTCTCCGCATCTGCCTTTTCAGCAGCGATCTGTTCCGCAGTCTTAGCCGGGACAGATACGCCCCCGGTGATCCTCGCCATGCCTAAGCCCCTGTAGACTTCCAGGATGGGGCTGGTCTCATATGCCTTCGGCACATCCTTGGTCTCTCCGGGCAGCACAGTGACATCCCCGATCCCGATGATCTTCCCGCCTATGTTCTCGATCCTCATATCCATCTCCTCCTCTCTCAGATGCCCACCGCGATGAGCGCGGACAGCGGGTAGTACATGATGATGCCCGCCACACGCTCCTCACAGGGGATGATCACTTCCAGGTTGCGGTTCTGCAGCGGGTACTGGTAGAACGCCATGGGGATCTCCAGGCTGAACTTCTCCTCAGAGTTCGTGTACAGCAGCGCGACGTTCGAGCCGTAAGGGTTCATGTCCCCGTTCTGGCCGGACAGCTCCGGAGCAGAGATGATCTCCTTTAGATATGGGGCGTTCTCCAGCAGGAACTTCTTCACCGTATAGCCGGTGTTCGGGATCTGCCGGGTGGAGATATCGATATAGACATCTGGCGGGAGCGCCAATGTATCCGCTCTCTCTACATCCTGTGTGAGCTTCGCCTGATAGGCGAACATCGAGTTGATATCATCCAGGATCTGGTTCGCGGTCTTATCTTTCCATGATGTCTTCCCATCCACAGTGGCCAGGGTGTACAGCGGGATATCGTTATCCGAGGACAACATGCCCATGAGCTTATGCACCTTATCTCCCGCAAAAGCGATCTGGTTCACCTTCCGGTCAGCGGAATAACGCGCCGCCTCTGCCCTGCGCGTATCCAGGGACTTCCCGGCCATCCGGCTGGCCCTCATGTCCTGGACCGAATAGCCGTACGAATCGCCGATGGACTTGATGATCGCGGTCGTGGGCTCGCCCTTCACGTCAGCTCTCGGGAGATCGGTCGCATAGTTGCTGATGATCTCTGCAAAGCCGGTCTTCTCATAGCTGTAATAGGTCACCGTCTCCGCGCCTTCAGGCACTTCGTGCGTGATCGGGAAGTGGTTGAGCGCCGTGAACTCCGGATAGACCTTATCGTAGGACTTGGACTTGATGTAATCCAGCTCCCTCGCAAAGAAGATGGATGCGTCCTCCGCGCTGTCGAACCTGCACTGCCTCACCTCAGCAAGGGCCGGGGTGATGTTGGATGCCCTGAGCGCTTCTAGGTCCGCCCGGTCATATCCGTTCGATGGCATCTCTGGGTTGTACTGTCTCTTCACTTTTCCTTACCTCCTTATCTCAGATGGATGACCGCGATGCCGTCATCGGACGCGTTGCCAAAGACCGCTCCGACATCGAGCGCGCCATCCGCTACGTTGGTGAACGCGCCAGCGTCATCCCCGGTGATGCATACATACGCCTTTTCTCCGTATGCGGGCGTGATGCCGTCTGCGGTCCTGGCCCACACATGGCCCTTGCGCATGATCCCGACCGTGGCATCCTTCTTGATGCGGACCACACCATCCTGGCCGTGCTCCGTGTTCGGATGGTGCAGCACTACGCCATCAAAGCCCACGGCGGTCGCGCCTGTGCCGGGTACGGTGACATTGTGACCGGGTGAGCTCCCGACCACCGCGGCCATGCCGAACTTGAGAGCGCCATCCTCTGCCTCATTGATCCTGGTGACCACCTCGTCAAACGCGATATCCACCTTCCCCCCAGGGACGCCCTTTGGGGTGCTGTACCGATAATCCTTCTGTGCTGCCATCACTCTCTCCCTCCTTCTCTGTCGATCATCTTCTTCCTGGCCTCGGATGCCATGCTCCCTCCGGTACCGGCGCCATCGTTCCTGGTCCCGGGAGCCGGTGCTCCGGAGGCCATCTGCTGCCTCTGATAGGACACGTCCTTCCTCTTCCCTGCCGCGCCGACCGCGATGTCATACGCGGCATCGACATAGGCCGTGTCCTTACCATCCAGCCGCATATCCGGGAGCACCTTGGCGATGACCGCCTTCTTCCCGTCCAGGATGGACAGCTCCTCCAGGCCCTCGATCCCCAGCTTATCGCCTACCCGGCAGATGCTGAGGCGCTTCCGGAACAGGTCATCCGCGGAATCCGCGTTCAGGGACTTGGACATGTCTCCAGACCCGTCTGTGTTGGCGCCCTCCTGCCCACAGCCCGCTCCATCAGCGGACACCTTGCCCTCACTCCCGGCCTTCAATGCCGCAAGGAGCTGTTCCACTGCCGCGACCAGCTGTGGGATAGCGTCCCCGTCCTTCTCCACGGCAGGCGGCTCCTGTCCTGCAGGTGCGGCGGGTGGGGTATCTGCTGGTGGGATATCCGCTGCCGGCGGTTCCTGCCCTCCGGTGGTGGCAGTCCCTCCCCCTGTGTCCTTGGCCCCCGCGCCCCCATCTGTGGCCGCTGCCGGCCCCGCTCCTCCACGGGATGCCTTATACTGGCTGATCGCCTCGACCAGCTCCTCTGGCGTGATATCGATGCTATCCGTCCGAGATCCTTCCATAGGTCCATTTCCTCCTTCATCTTTTTTTCTATCGCTACACCCGGTGTCTTGGCCGGATGGAGGATGATCCCTTCCTGCCCCCCGTCCTGGGGATATCCTTATGGCGGCTGCCTTCCCGCCTTTGAGCTCCGGGATATCGGAGCCGTCGATGTTCAGCCGGGCCTGGTCTCCGGCCCTGGCGCTCGCCACAAGGGCGAGATGGTTGATCGTGATGTCCGTCTGGACCGCATCGTACGGTTCTCCCTCCCAGGTCCCAGGCTCCTCGATGGGGTCCAGGCTGTACCCAAGGGACAGCTCCTTCAGCCCGCTGGACCGCATGGCGTCCGTGTCATGGATGATGATCTCCGCCCGGACGTCATCCCCGTCCCTGTATCCATCGCTCAGTATCGTCCCGATCTGCTCCCGGCCCACGTTGTCCTTGCTGATCTTCTCCGCGCTGTGGGTGATGATGATCGGCTTCCCCTTATAACTCTTCAGGGATGCCTCTGCAAAGACATGCTCCGGCAGCCTCAGCTCCCTGCGTACTGTGCCATCCGGTCTCGTATACTCAAAGATCCCGCAGGAAGTTAGGACCGGATGATCCACCAGATATCCCTCCTCTGTGAAATACGTCCTGTCCTTTACATCGAGCCGGATGCTGTCCAGCCTCCTGCTCCTTATCGTTCTGGTCACAGCCATCTCGCTAACCTCCCTCTTGTATGCTCACTTCTATGCCGCCGTCCGCGATGGGGAGGCTGACCGTGCGGCGGTCGAACACCGGCCTCCCGACACAGCGGCATTGATAATCCTGTTCCGGATGGCACCGCCTCCCTGTCCTCTCGTCGACGACCGGCGGATCATACCAGCTGAACCGCTTCCCTTCCAAGGCCCGATGGCCCTCCCTGACACGCTCATCCCCGGCGGTGCTCCAGACATACTCCGTGATCCCAGCGTCCAGCTGCTGCGCTCTCTGTATCTGTCCATTGAGCTTGGCTGTCTGGTCCCTGGCGATGAGTTCCGCCCTTCGGCGGCTTATGCTGTATGCACGCTGTATCTCCTTTACCATCCGGGTCGTTGTCTTGCCATTGGTAAAGCCGTCATATACGATCTCACGCATCCTGTCCAGGGTATCCTCCGGGATGGACTTGATGAGGCCGACGTTCTCTATGACCCATCTCTCCAGCTGCTCCATGCAAAAGGACCCCAGGTAATAGTCCTCTCGGATACCTATCCCCAGGGTCGCTTTGATCGCCCGCTTCCACTCTTTTATGGTCAGCTTGCGGTTGAGATGTGCCAGCGTTTCCAGCCTGCGCCGCAGACCGAACCCCTCCGTCCTCGCGATGATACTGTTCTTTATGGCATTGAACACACTGGACACTGCCAGCATGAGGTCGGTCACCCCATCGTTCCGGATGCCCGCCTTGACCTCCGCATCCCTTTCCCGCTCATACGCATCCTTCAGCTTTGGGAGTCCCCGCTCCAACTCCTCCTTCAGTATCCTCATATAGGCATCCACGGTCCGGACATACTCCCTTTCGGCAGATGCCGGTATCTTCGGTGTGTACTTACTGTAGAGCACGTCGTGTCTCCCAAAGCGCTTCCTGGTTCTATCAGCTGTCATGTACTGCATGGCGCGGTCATCCATATCGGTCATCACCTCCTGTACGAAAAAAGCAGCCTATGCACAGATACATAGACTGCTTTTTGTTCAAGTCCTATCATGATGTTGCTATACCTATACCTCTACGCAGGAATCCATCTCAGCCCACTCACTGCTCACGTCGAAGCCTAGTGCAGCCAGCTCCGTGTCTCCAAACCCTCTTGCCCGGAGGATCTTCTCCGTATACTGTGCTCCCGTAAAATGCAGGCACATATTGAGGAGCAGATCCGCCAACTTATCAACCTGCTCCCTGCTGAGACCTTCCATCCTATCCATATATGCCACCTCCTGATGTTTTATCGTGGACGTATCGTAGCACCTCCTCCACCATTGTCAATAGGAAAGTTGTAAAAATACTGATTTTTCTCGAAATGACCATATATGTTTTTAACATAAATGGTTACGTTTGCGGTTACGGTATGGTCAAGTACGTTTCGCGTGACATCACGTTCGATGTCCCAGTCCGGTCACAAGGACACTCCGCGTGACAGGAACGAAAATCCCGTAGGAAAGCCACTTTCAGCTATCTTGCATTTAAGGCAGGGTCCACGGTGGGACGCGGCAGAGCCAGGTCTTCCGGTCCATTTTATGCATGGGTCAAAAACTGCGTCCGTCCGATGTCACGATCCGCGTCCGTGGACGGTCACGCGGATACAGAGCAAAAACGGTTGACATTTCTGCCAGCATGGCATATGCTGGAGACAGCTAAGGAATGCGGTGAGTTCCATAAGGCGAGATCGAAAACCCCCAGGAGGCCAGTCCTGGGGGTTTTCTTGCTCGTCACGGTGAGCTGGTCCGTTCAGGCTGTCAATTGTCCATCGTCATCAATCCTTTCCAGTCGTTCTGTTGCCATTTTCTCCATGAACCTTTATACTGTATCCACAGGCGGTGGCTCGCCAAGTACAAAAGAAAGGAAGAGGACCATGTTCCAAAGCATCTCGCAACTAAACATTGCTATGAAAGAGATCCTGGAGGTGTTCGCGCGCGGCGATGACATCTCGTCCCTGTATCCCAAATACGACGGTCTTGAACAAGATTTTGTAGAGGCGATAAATACCTGCTTAGAAAAGGGATATCTGACCGGAGTGAGCTGCACTGTAGGCGCACAGGGTGATGTGGCGGTAAACATCCCTGAGCCGCATGTGACCGCTTATGGAGCTGCATTCATCTCGGAAAGCTAGGATTCATTTCATCTCTCGCAGTGTGGGAGACTTCCTGAAAGCCCAGGATATCATCAACTGCTTTAAAGACATCTCCCACGCTGTTCCGAGGGACCTTTTCCTTTTCAAGTAAAAGGATGACTAAGAAAGCCGTCCGCACCGGGTCATGTGTACAGACAGCTCTCCCATTTTCCCCATCATGCCATTCGGCCATATTGATCCACCTCCTTTTATGTAACATGCACGATTTCTTTCGATATCATTTTGTATCAGCCCGGATTTTGGATACACAGAAGGCAATATGCACAAAAAAGCACCGTACCTAAAAGGTGCGATGCCATCTGGTCATGCGTTTTCTGTTTTCTTCCGGTATGCTTCACGGGCCTGGTTCAAACTCATTTCGTTCGCTCCGCCTTCATAATCGGGATCATCCTCTTGCACTCCATCATCCTCCCAGCCGCAGACTTCGCAAACATCGAAAGAATCAATCTCGGGAAACTCATATTTCCCACACACAGGACACTTATGTTTTTTCATCTTTGACCCCCTCTGTTTCATTAAGACTGTCAAAATAACAAATATCTCTATCGGGATGCAATGATATCCTTGATATCGCTCTCCTCTATGATGAGCATTTCGCCATTGTCTCCAGCAAAGCATATGGACGCATCTCCATCATTATCATACCTGCTTTCGAATACATCCACAAACCCCTTCAATCTCCTACCGTCATTGAAAGTGACCTCCGCATCACATTGGTCGCAGTCTGCCATTTTTTTCATGATAGTGTCATTCATGTAGCACCTCGATCCTTTGGCCGTGCAGGGACTGCATGGCAACCTGTCTTGCTATAGTGTATTGTGATCCTGCTGGTTTTATGGTATCCGCCATTTACATCTGCATAAGTGCCGATCGTTTTTCCTGCATCTATAGTTTCTTTAAACTGCCTTCCATTGCTGTATCCAGTCCCTGTGCCAGCAGATCTCTTTATCAGGCCTTGAAGCTCTTTATCTCCGATATCGATAGTGCTTACATGACTTCCAGAATTGACAGCTTTATTATATCTGTCAGAGCCCTTTCTATGCTTGCTCTGCTTTGCCCCATCGAGCTTGGTGCTGATCTTCCCGTCAGAGAGCGCTTTGCTTATAGCTCCTGAACCTGCCTTCGGCAAGGAACCTCCTGTTTTACCAGGCCTCCCACCATGTCCGAAGTTCCCGCTCCCAGGACCTCCATCCATTTCTGATGTTATCATAACATCTCCATTTCCGCCAGTCAATAAATTTATCAGCATTTTGACCGATGCCTCGAACGGAGGGAAGAGCCTCTCATTTTCCAGCTCCTGCAATGTCAGCCACCTAGCATCCAGCATCTCATCCCCGTCTGCCTTTGGCGTTCCGGTGAACTGGTCCGTGAAATACACCATAGAAGGCAAGTATAGCCCAGGGGAGCCTTTGTAAACTCCTATAGGTATTAAGTTATGAGGGATGATGTCAAACTCCTCCACGGCCTCTCTGGAAGCAGCCTCCTCCGGTGCCTCCCCTGCCTCAACATGGCCTCCCGGTCCGCAGATGCCTTCCCCGTCGCTCCTGGATGCACATAAAAACCGTCCATCATTGATGATGAGGACTGCGGCTGCCGGAATCCCTTCTCCGTCGGCCCCTGTTCTCTTGCGCCCGTTATCCATAGATATCCGGACCACCTTCCCATCTCCTTGCGGGCCAATCCCGGTGATGCAGAGCTTTTCATCTGGTCCATGACTTTCCCCGGTCCCCCTTATGCTGATGACCACATCATCTTTTCCCGCATCTTCTTTCTCGCTGGTATCGCTGATATGGATGACCTCGGATGCGAGAGCCGGTACATCGAACGTGTCATCCGGGATGTCCAGGCCATCACTCTCCCCGGAAAGGATCTCTTCAATCTCCATATCGCCTTCGGCCGCCAGGGACTTCCTGACCTCTGAAGGATCGATGACACTGCTGTCCATATAGATCTGCGCTGTCTGCGCTTTGGTGTACTGGGTCTGCGCCTTGGTCTGGTCGACCGCCGCCTGTTCCGCTTCCGACAGGGACCACAGCGCTTTGAACTTGACCTTATACTTCGGCGCCTCCGCTATCTCGCCATCCAGGATGCCCTGCCGGATGATCAGGTCGATGACGGTCCGTGTGTTCTTCTTCATGTTCTGCTTCTGGATGTTCTCCACCATATTGTAGAAATTCTCCATATCGCTCTCGCCCGTTGCGTTCATCCCCGCGGGGGACCGGCCGAACAGGATCGTCTGCGGTATGTTCGTGACCGCGGAGAGCATGTTGCAGGTGGCATCCAGGACATCCTTCACTCCGGCCATCTGCAGGGTCTTAAAGTCATAGTCCTCACCGTCCGCACCGATGGCCATGGAGTTCAAGATCCCTCGGGCCATGTCGATGACCTGGAGCCGCCTCAGCACCTTGTCCTCCCCATCAAGTGTGGCGAGCATGTTAGCCAGGTTCTTCATCTTGTAGATGGCCTGGACAGAGCGTTCCAGAAGCTTCACGCCATCTTCGTGGGAGGTGATGCACTCCCGCAGCGCCCTCTTGATCTTGACATACTCCGGGATCCCCCAATACCGATAGATGGAATTGGTGGTCTGCTCCGGGAGCCTGCCATTCCTGAACACCAGGCATCTCGACCGATGTACGGTAAAATATCCATACTGACTGGTCACCTGATAATACTCTGGCTCCCCGAACGCCTTATCCGACCTCTTGGGGTCGATGTGGCAGGAGCGGTACAGAGAAGTGTAATCCGGCTGCACGATGGACCGCTCGAACACCCGGAGCTCCTCGATGCTCCTGACAGCGGACATGTCGAGGGGTTCCTCAAGCCCTCTGCCGTCATCGGCCAGCATGACGATGATGGAGCCACCATACAGCCTTGCCCATTTCTCAGCTGTGGCGAACTTATCCTCGTACTCCAGGTCATCCATCTTGCTTTCTATGTACTCCGAGATCTCCTCGTCGCCAAAATCCACGTCCAGGCCATGCTTTACAGCCTCTTCCGCCGGCCGGTCGATGATCTTCGTGAAGAGACCGTTCCCTTCATACAGCCGCGTCAACTCCAGGTCATCGGCAAATGGCTCTGCGGCATACTGATACGCCGTGGAATTATCCTGGATCGTGCCGTACCGGTTGAGGATATTGGTATAGCCATCATGCCGGATATCTCCATGGGTGCCTTCGATGATAGCTGCTCCTCTTTGCTGCTCCAGGAACGTATCAAGATCCGCTTTATGGTCGTCCAATCTCTCTCCCTCCTTCCAAAAATAAAAAGAGCAGCCAGATGCTACCCATCAATCTTTTTTACAACAGCGGATCGAGATCAAATCCACCGAAGATCAGTTCAGTAAAAGCGTCCGAGCTTCCATCGACCATATCATCATGCTTCGATTCTGGAAATGATTCTAGCTGAGAAAAATAAGCCTCGTTCCATTCCCCGAGAAGGACCTCGACATTGCCGTTCTGCCATTGGGTCGCTAATGGGGTGGCTCTCAGCTCTTTGCTCCCGCTGACCGGGAGCGTCTTGATGTTGAACCCGGACAGCAACCTGACATACTGTCCTGCCAGCACCTTCCCAGCCTGGCCCGGGTCCTGCGGCACTCTTATGACGTACATGAAGCCGTACTTATTCCGGTCGATGACCGATGTGCTGTACACAAGCTTCTCAACATCCCCGGCTTTGATCCGCTGGTTGATGACATCCGCTACCACGACCGTCCCTGTCTTCCGCAATCCCATGAGGACGCCTGCCGTATAGTCCGCATTGCCATCTTCGTCTTCATCCGTTGCAGCAAGGTCCCACGCCCTGCACCACATGACGATATCATCCGGGAGCTTTTCGATCAGCTCCACCTGTGTCCTCAGGAAGAACTTCCCGGCGGCAGCCTTGATCTTCCAGTTGCCTTTTAGCAGCCTTTCCATATCGACCTCTGCCAGGGCCTTCAGGTTCGCCATATATCCAGGGTCGTTCTCCATCAGGATCTTATTGTCTTCTAGGCGGCTGGCGATGAACGTCACGCTCTTGCAGTCCGACGCATTGACCTGGTATCTTTCCTCAAGCTCCTCGGGCGTGTCTCCGAAATAGATCGTGTCATTCAGCATGCACATCCATCTGACCAGCCCGCTCCTCTCAGGTATCGGATATCCGGTCTTCTGGTCTATCCACCAGGAGACAAAATCAGCCACCCACGAATCGGCATCAGGGTTACAGGTGCATCGGACATACGGCCTGATGCCGCACGTGGTCCTGTTACGGGACAGCATATACAAGAACTGATGCTTGGTGAAATGCGTAAGCTCGTCAAAACCGATGTACGCGATCTCCGTACCCTGCCATGACTTCAGATCTTCATCTCTCTCGATATGGGCAAAATTCAGCTTCGCTCCCCCATCAAAACGCCAGTGCAGCTTGGGAGACTTCCTGGAGTGCGCGTCCGGTACCTGGTTGAATATCTTCTGGCTGGCATCCCAAAGACCGCCTTCTGCTGTGATCTGGTTATAATTGTGGCGGAATATCACGCCGCCAAACCCTTTGACATCCTTATGGCGCAGCGCTTCAAGGAGCAATGCATAGGTCTTCCCCCCGCCAGCGGCGCCACCATAGATCACGATATCTGCAGCGGAGGCCATGAACATGGTCTGGGGTCCTGCCTGCGGTGCCAGCTCGTTCGCATTCCTCCTATCCCTGCCGTTGCTCGGAAGGTTTATGCTCGGATACTCCAGCTGCACAAGCCCTGGCCCTTCATCGCCAACAACGCCAAAACGGTCGATATCGCCGGTGAGCTCTCCGATCAGCCGGATGGCAGATGTGTCACCTTCGACCAAAGCCTTCTGCAGGAGCCGTACGACGACCGCAGTCTGGTAGTTCTGATCGCCTTTCTTTATACCAAACGCTTCGAGGTTCTGCTTATTCCTGTCTCCGACTACCTCCATGGCCATTAGGGCTTTGGCTGTCTCGCGCATAGTTTTTTTGGCCCTTCTGGCCTCCCCAGACTTTATCCCGCCATTCCTTCCCCTGGCCTTTGCTTCTTCTTTGGTTCGCACCGGCTTTAAGTCTTTCTGCGCCACATCTGTCTCACCACCTTTATGACACGCAAAGAGGATCCATTATAGCCTCGCGCTGGCTTTTAACGGATCCTCTTTGGTATTTTATCCATCTATCCTTTCCAGGCGGCTCACGCCCCATACAGACAGCTGACTACCTCTTTCCCCTGCGCTATCGCTCTCGGGATGTCCGTGCCTATCTGCCTGTAGAAATCAGGATGGACCATACACTCATACGCTCTAGCCATGACCTCCCTCTGTGCCTTCGTTACATTGATCCGGAAGTCCTTTGCGATCCGTAGAGCCTTCTTCCACTCCCCGGCTCTTACCGCCTCCCTTACAACGTCGGACTGCTTTACCAGCTTCCCATCCCTAACCACCATATCGTGACCTCCTATCAACCTTTCAGACGTTTATGCGAAATACTTATGCCAAATCCACTCGATAGTCCTCACATAAGAACGGATTTCTTCGAACAATTCTTCTGCGTCTTTCTTCGCTTCATCGTTGTTAATGATCATCTCATACTTATCAGCTAATGTCATCTCTGCTACCTCCGATTTATTTTTTATCGTACGCGTAGCGTAGCACCTGCGTCCTGGGTGTCAATAGTTTTTTCAGAGAAATCACTGATTTTTTAATAGTGGTCCGGCTCCAGCTTCTTCCCCTCCTTGAACCTTTGGAAATCGTCCCATTCTTTGTTCCCGACCTTCCCCTGATCCCTCGCCCATGTGTAGTAATTCTCCCATGAGCAGTCATCGAACAGGGAGAGCTGCTTCGGTTCCAGCGCTGCCTGCTCCTCGATAGTCATATCCAGGTCCGTCTTTCCTTTGCGCTTGCCAGTGAGTGTATGGACATCGAACACCCAGTCCGGTATCCCTTCCACTCCAAGGCGGCATTTGGTGATATCAACATGCTCTATCTCGCTTTCGTCGAGGGTCCTGTCCGGGAGCATGAAGTTGCAGGCAACATAGCAGGCATCCCGGTTCTTCCGGGCCAAGCACAGTAATGTGATCGCCTTTGCCGCGAACAAGGGATCTTTGTCATATCCCTTCCTGCCTTTGTTACAAAAGTCATCTGCCAGCTTCAGAGCGATGACCTCCTTAGTCATGATCCCGTAGCAGTCCTCCGCCGATACGACTACCAGCCGCTTCCACATATAGGTGTGGAAACTCCCGAACAGCTCATAGGCGGCGTAACCTGCAAGATTCGGGTTGCTCCGCCGGATCGCCTTCTGCATCATCGATGCCATGTCGTACATATTGTGACCGTTCTTAGTCACTAGATTATAAGCCATATCAAGATCTCCTTTCTGATCGGTATTATTTTGGCGTACTCCGTATCGTAGCACCTCCACCACCGTTGTCAAATGGAGAGTGGCTTTTTACCGGATAAGATCGGTGTCATCTATCTGTGGACATTGATAAGTGGCTTATTCTTCTTGTAATTGTACTTGAAATACTTCCCCCACTTCCGCTTCATGTTCTCGATGCTGTCTATCTGGTCCTGGCGTAATTTTGAGCTGTCGCCACCGGCATTGGTATCCTGATGGTCCCTGCCGATGATATACCTGGGCTTTAGGATGATGCGGTTCAGCATCAGCTCCTGGAGCACGAGGTCTAAATCATAGTTATACTTGCACCGCTCATCAGGCCTTGCCTTTAGGGCTTTCTTATACACCCATTTCATCGAACCGGATGTGCCTTTGAAGGCGAACTCTCTATCGTACCCGTATGGGATCCCCGTCGCATCAATGCAGGCATAGCCGATATCCAAATCGACCATCAACTGCGCTACCCTTTCGACCTCCGCCATGATGATCTCTTTATCTTTGTTGAGCCGCGTGGTATCATCTATGCGGTACATGACATCCTCGATGTCATCATCGGCCACAAATATGATATCTTCAGGGGCATGGTCAACGATCCACCAGTAGGTCTTTATGGCATTGTCAATCTCCCCATCTGGCACTGACCATACATTTTGGACGCCGGCTCTGTGATATGCCTCTCCCTCGCTCTCCCGGACAACATACGTACATCTCTCAAGAAGATCCTGGGTGAGTATATTGTCATACCGATGGTACGACTGGACATAGATGCCAAGGCTGAGATCTCTATTTTCATCCATCCAAAGGCACCTCCTTCGTCCGCTTGAAAAAGCTGTCGATATCATCATAGCCCTCGTTCATACAATAGTCCAGGACGGACAGGTTAGGGAGGAAGTCCCCCCATCGTTGCCGGTACTCCAACGGCCTGAAATCTGAATACAGCAGCTTTATGTGGGCATCCGCAAAATGCCTCTCGTCCTGGTAGTCTCTTCCGCCGATACCGGACAGGTATGTGTCCCCTCCAACTCGCCGTACAATCTCGATGACCCTGGCTTCACCCATGACCTTCAATCCAATATCGGATGACTTCCGAATGGGGATCTTCCAACCAAACTTGTCGATGAGCAGCTCCATCGTAGCCATGTTCAGTTCTGCCAGACTGCCATATTCCGATAAAATGCAGTCAGAGAAGTCAGAAAAGACCTCGCTGAAATGCGGGGCCTTCTTATAGCTCATCCGTATCGTTTTCAAGTGCTTGTCTTTCCAGTTCAAAAAATCCTTTGGTACAACTTCTGTCAGCTTCTGGCCGAAGATCCTTGCCGTAGGCACCTTCAGCCGGCATTCTCCCTGCGGTGTCTTTATCCGGTTCCAGTCGAACACATATCCGTTTGAATATTGCACATCGTCAAGGAACACAAACTCATCAGACTGCCATATCTTGTAGAATATCCCCAGATAGGGTATATAGCACGGCTGGTGGATGGAAATGACCTTCATCATCACACCCCCGATCCAAAGACAAGCTGGAATGCTTCAGCGTACATCTTCCCGCACTGGCTCCCTCTCACAATCCCAGCGGCCTCCAGCGCCTCCTTACAGCGCGGGTGCGGGCGGCTCCGTATGACATCCTTGTACACCCCGACCGCATCGATCTTTGCAGCCATATCTTCCGGCTCGACGCTGATGAACAGGTTTGGAACGAACACCCCGTTTGCCGTGCTGATGCTCCAGTCGGTAGAAGAAGGGACCTCCATATACATGAGCCTACGTATCTCCGGAATGTCCACCGTCTGCCGCTGTGGGAGCTTTGCCGCCTCCATACAACACTCCGAAGCGACCCAGTGGTCGATATGGATATCTGCGGGATGGTGTGTGATAAGGACCTCCGGCTGGCAGTCTTTGATGCACGCCTCAATGAACCTCACGATCTCGTGGTGATCCGCATCCTTGAACCTCATGCATCCAAATCCCCCAATATATGCCTTCCTGACACCTAGGATACGATGGCTTTTTCTTATCCCCTCGCTCAGGTCATCATCCCTGGTCGGGCTCCAATGGCTGAGGAGACAGACATATACTTCAGACCCGTTCTTGGCAGCATTATGTATCATAGCCCCGGCTCCGAGTGCTTCATCATCTGGATGCGCCGCTACTATCAGATATCTCATCTTTCATCTCCTCCATCTTCTCTCTCTGGCTGTGCTTCGACCGGCTTCTCGATGATCTGTGCTTTCATCTGATCATACCAGATTGCCCTTGCTTTGATATCCCGTTTTTTTGTAACAGCGACCTTCCGCCCATCTATTCCGAGCTTTCGCACCAGGTCATTGAAATCTATCTCGCTCCTACATACGATCATAACATAATCATACTTCTCATACCGTATCAGTTCCATTTTAGGAAGATCTCTATCATGAGGGTCGTCATTGTTCAAATCGATCCCGAGGTCCAGGTTCAAGTCCGCAGTCCAATCAGCAAGGAGCTCCAGATCCCATTCCCCGGCGTGTGTGTTGTCCATGATATTTATGGAACGCAGTTCTGCCTCAGAATATCCTATGAGCCTTTTAACATCCACTTCGATGTCCGGATCCCGTCTGGATAGTATGATAGACCGCTGGTTCCCCGCGATCACATTATCATGCTCATCCACGAGAAAAATCCCAAAGTCTCCAAACATATCCATGGACCGTTCAAGCTCCTGGGATTTCTTCTTTGAAATCTTCCTTGGGTTTCCAAAGTCATGCTTCAGGTCGCCAACCCTCATCTTGCACACTTCGATACGTTTCTCGTTCATTGTTTATCACCTTCCCGTTTTATGCTATAATCCTTCCAAAGGAGGAATGACAATGGATGCTAAAAGGATAGGTCCTCAACGGACCGCCAATTACTCCGGGTCTTATCAGAGAAAACTGACAGGCCTGGAACATCTTACGGACGGAGGCTCTGTCCTTCCGTTCCACATAGCCGAGTTCTGGCAATGGGCATACTCTGATATGCTCAGAAATACAAACCGGGGGGTCCTAGCAGAATTTATCGTCAAGGCTGCGCTGGAGTTGGGAGGGGTCTACACCAATGAGGACATCCGTTCAAACTTTGAGCCATATGACTTAGTGGGGCCATATATCGAACAAAGGCTCGATCCCTCGCCAGAACCGGAAACTTCCAATCTTACATTTATCCCATGCCGTATAGAAGTAAAGTCAGCCGCATATGTGCAGGCCTGGGAACCGCATCCAGGTACTGTTCCAAGAATCTCTTTCAGCATAGCTCCTGCAAAGGTCCCGGATGAGATAGGAGATTTCCGTCCAGATGCGCCTCGCCAGCGCAACTCGGACCTATACGTCTTCGCGATCTACACAGCTACGAGAAAAAGACAGAATATCTTTGACATGGACTTATGGAGGTTCTACGTCATCAAGACTTCTGTCCTAAATGAGAGCTGTGGTGACCAGAAAACGATATCCCTTGTCAAACTACAGACAATCGGGTCACCTGAGTTGTCGTTCAAGGAGCTCTGTCAGGCGATAAAGGATGCCTGTGAGAGCATAACTGCAGATAACAGAAAAGACCATCCAGTTCCGGACGGTCTTTCTGATTGGTCATCATGAAGGATCATGGCTGGCTCTTGGCCAGCCTTTTCATGTGATGCAGGAAAGGAGAACAACATGGCCTCATCTCACAGGTGACATCATGGGTTTGTTGGCTACTACCATATTATCACAGGTTTTCTCTAATGACTACCTACTCTTTTTCTACTCTTTGCGATAACCCCCATCTTGAGGCTTCCATATGCCCACAAGATGCGATGTTTCCTACATTCCCAGGAGATAGACCGCTATGATGCTGCAGGCTATCCCAAGGTCTTTATACACCGTTTTCTCGCTCACATCTTCCAGCTCCGCTATCTCCCGGACGGTAAGAGGATCTTCTGCTATGTACATATAGTGCAGCTCCCGATACCGCCTCCTGTACTCCTCATTGGAAGACCTGTCGCACTCCTCCTTGTATGATCTGACCGCGTTTTCTATACAGTGGATACAGTATAGGTTCTCCTGGCGCTTTTTCTCGCTATCGATGGCTGCCCGCTCCGACCTGCACGCCTGCCGGTCCGGGCTCCCCATCAGGTCCTCGATGAAGCGCCACCTAAGCTCGATCTTTTCCTTCTCTGTAAATTCCGTATCTTCTGATAGCGTGGCCTTCATCCTGCGGTAAGAGCTGAGTATCCTTTTGGTCTTCCTTACCTTATCCTCTTCCCTGGCATATTTTTTGGCCGCCTTTTTCTGCTCTTCCCGGAACACCCTGACAGCTTCTCTGCCAGCGATCGAAGCGACCTTGTTCAAATCGTCTTGCGACAACATGTACATCGCGCTATCACCCATATCCTTCCAACCTCCTTGACTTTTCTTTCATCACGAGATATAATCTGCATAGGTTGAGGGGCTGTCTCGCGAAAAAGTGGGGCGGCTTTTCTTTTATATGAAAGTGATCTATTGTCCGGTGGCATTGAAAAAAGCACGTCTGGCTCTGACCATGGGCTGCTCAAGTGCTTCTTTTATCGAAATCCCGTGGTTCTGTGCAAATTTAGCAGCATACTCTCCAACAGGGTTCAGCAACTTTTTGTCTGCATCTTCTTCTGTGGTCGCAACTGCCCTCATCATCTTTGGATCATTTGGATTACAGCCTCTTATTTCCTGGCATTGTTTGTCAAATCTGATACAGTATCCACAAGGGGCCTTAAACTGGCAAATGATATCATCCATGCTATATAACCTCCATCAAATGTTTAAAGATATCTGTTGTACTGGCTCAAAGTTCATCCACAGGACCTCTGTCTTCTTTGTTCCGACTTGGGTATAGCTCACAGCCCCCTCCCGATGCCATCCACGCAGGCGGTCATCGTATAGGGCGCTGTCATATCCGGATAGTAGCACCGGCCCCTGGTGGGCCAGGAGGGCATCCAGCAGCTCCTCGTGGTCCCTATCCGTCATCTCATGCCGGTATTGTCTGCCGTGCCGGGTACCCAGCAAGTAGGGCGGGTCGGCATAGATCAGTACTTTTGGGTGGTCGTAACGCCGGATGACCTCTACCGCCGGCCGATGTTCGATCTGTACACCCCGGAGCCGTTCCGCCGCCTGCATGATGATCCCCGGGAGCTCCCGCCAGTCCCTCGCTGCATAGGCCCGCTCCCTCCCCTGGATGTCGTTCTTCCATCCGACCCGCCCTCCAGTCGTCCTAGATCCATAGCCCTGGTCGAGCCTTATGCAGAAGTACAAGGCCCTCTCGAACGGATCGTCCGGTGTCCCCTGATACGCCCTCTCATACATCTCCCTGGAGTAGGGTGTGCAGCATACCATCCTCGCCAGACGCTCCGGATCCCTGCGCATACAGTCGAACAGGCCCACCACATCGCTGTCAAGGTCGTTCACCGTCTCGATGTTGCTCCGGGGCTTCCTGAACAGGACCGCCCCGGACCCGAAAAAGGGTTCCAGGTAGCTGTGGTGCTCCGGGAAATGGCTGATGATCCACTCCGCCAGGCCCCATTTACTGCCGGGATACTTAATTATCGCTCTCATCACTATTCCCTCATGCACATCTATCCTGCAGCCTTTTTGCCAGCTAACGCTGCCTTAAGCTCCTCCTCAGTCCCATAGCTGACGATCTGGATATCATGGCCAAGGCGCTTTAGCCCTCCTTTAACCTGATGGCATATATCTTCCCATCCTTCCAAGAGGTCTGATGGCTTATAGCTCGATACAGCTCTTTTTAGAGCATCCCGGATGATCTGCAGTTCCTCGATGGAAAACTCCGGCATGTCGCCGCCCCACATGGCATACCCATCGATCTTTTCGATGATCTTGGCCTCTCTGCTCATGCTCTCGCCCGCCCATCTCCCTGCCCGGTCTTTTTCATCCGGCCATACCCTGGACATGTGGCAAAGTGCGATATGTAACCGATGCCCTCTGCTTGAGCGCTGTCAACCTTATCTGCACTGATGACTTCCCCGGTCTGGGTGACGATCTTCTCTGCGGCCTTCTTCCCGGCCTCCGGTCTGCGGAAGCTGATGATCTCCGGGTTTACTGGCATGTTCTTCCCTGCGGCAGTCCGGATCCACATGATCTGCCTGCCGCAATATGCACATGTCCCAAATGGGTCCATACTCCTCATAGTATCTCCTCCCTCTTCATCTTTTTCTTCCAAGTTCGATATCCTGCAGCTCCCCGATGGAGATCAGCCTGCAGTCTGGCAACATGATCAACGGATCTCCGAGCACTACCTTATCCCCTTTGATCACAGGCCTCAGGTAGTTCACGATAACCGAGCATTCCTGCGCGATACGGTAGGTATGGTCCGACAGGATCTTCCGGATCCTCTTTAGGTCTGCCCTGGAGGTCCGTCTCCCGTTTATCTGCATCTTGGCAAACTCTCTGTGCATGGCGTTCTCCTCTTTGTATATCCGCTCATACACATACATGATGTTCCTAGCCATAGCCGCCTCCTATTCCTCTGGGTCATCCTCTGGCTCATCGTATCCATAGTCATCATCCAAATCTGTATGGCCGTCATCTCCGAGGAACTCGTCTGTGATATCATCCAACCCTTCATCTGGTTCCGGATCCACATCCTCTCCTCCAGAAGGCCCTGGAAGGAGCAGCCTGTCAGAGCCTCCGATCATGGCTGGCCCATCCTCTCTGTCTCCATCGTTCACGCACTCCCCGCCGTCATCCTGCTGGAAGTCCGCGTCGAATATACTCCTCTGGGCCGTGTTCGCGATCGGTACCAGCTTGAAGACCCCGGTCTCATCATCCATGACAAGCTCCATCTCATTGTCGAAGGCTCCGGATTTCTCGTCATTGATCTTCACTGCTGACGTGACCTTATGCTTGAACTTCGGCTTGCTGATCTCCCTCGTCTCCCCGTCGATATCCGGGTCGTAGTTGGGGATATACTCCTTTACCATGGTCACATCGATCTTTAATGCCATACTGCCCTCATTGGTACCCTTCTCTTTCATGTTCCCGATGAGCCGCTGCAGGACAAAGTTCATATCCCGTTTCATATCCTCGAAGGTGTCGCTGTCAAAATCCAGCTTCTTTTCAAATCCTTCTATCACGCATTTATCCTCCCATACTCGATCCCGTTATCCCCCATGAACTGCACCAGCTTATTCAGCTGATCCCTGGTCCCCTTCGCATAGAACCTCGTGATATATAGCTTTTTTTCTTCGGGCGATGGCTGGTCTTCCTGCGGCTCTTCGACTTTCCGGACGGCATTTCCTGTCCCAGGTTCTGTATCTGACACGCTCCAAACTGGTCTTGATACGCTTTGTGGAGATTCGATAACAGATCCAGCCGGTCTTGATACGCTTTCCGGAGATCCGCCATCGATCCCGACAGGTCTGCCAGCAAAGACGGTATCACCCCGGGTGCGCCCGATATTAGCTTTCCTCTCCTCTTCCTGCGCCTTTCTTTCCTCCTCGGCTCTCCTGGCCCTTTCTTCAGCTTTTTTTCGGCGCTCTTCTTCCAGGCGCTTTCTCTCATCTTCCTCCGCAGCCTTGCGGCGCTTTTCCGCTTCCAGCTTTTCTTCCAGATCCGACAGCCTCTTGTTCTCTGCCAATGCCTGGCTAAGGTCCAGGGTCCGGATATAAACGTCCTTGGCGTTCAGTTTGTATTTGCTGTCAAGGCCGTCTATGGTCTCCAGGTCGGTGCGGACCTTCTCGATCTTTGCCCTCACATCAGCCTGGGCTGTGGCCAGTTTATAGGTCTGGTTGAGATACCGGATGTCGAACACCTTCTCAAAGGGGAGCACTCCCTGCAGGTCCCCGATCGCTCCATCATAGGCAGCCCGGATATCCTTCTTTTTCGCTTCCTTCTGCTGTTCCTCGAACGCTTTGACCTGCTTATCGATGATACCGACCGGCTCCCGGATAAGCGCCAGGATATCTTTCAGCTCGGTCTCGAAGGTATCATACGGCTCGCTTATGATCTTCTTGACCATCTTTCGGCGCTCATCGATGGCTTTTGCAAGCTTGTTAAGCTCGGCCCGGTCTGCCTTAGCCTGCTTCATGTTGTCATCTGTGTAGACAACATTTTGGTATTCGGCGATCTTCTGCCGGACCGCCGCTTCCAGCTCCTCTTTGTTCCATTTGATCCTCTGGAGGAAGCCCCCCTCTTTTGGGTCGATGAGGCGGAACTCCAGGTTCCCCGTCTGTACTGCCGCCACCTCATCCACCGCTCCTTCGACTGTCTCATTTGTGATCGCTATCTTTTCTGCCATATGTCTCCATCCTTTCTATCATCCACCAACATAGATCCCCAAACATCCGATCAGAGCCGCAAGCTCTTCGAGCTGGTCATCTCCCGTCTCCTCGGTACATTCCGTCTGTCTCCCGCCACAGTATGGACATATGGGAAAACCGGGAGGATGCTCTCCAAGGAGCGCTGCTCCGATGATGAACTCCTTCCCACAGAGAAGGCAGCAGAACTTTTTATGGTTGTCAATGTGATAGCCTTCCCGCCAGCTCGCATCCCTCCACATATCCTGCCTCCTTTAGATCGCTCGGATAGTAACATCCACCCTGGGTGTCTCCGAGTAAAACTTCCTTACCTGCGCATCCACGACAGCAGCATCATCACGGTACGCGACATTGTTCAGGCTGTCACAGATGACCTTGCATATATTATCAAGATCGGGCTTCTTTCCTGGCCGGACCTTATGGGCCAGCATGTCGATCCGCTTTTTCTTGCTGGTGGATCTAGGGATCCCATAGTACGCTATGATCCGCACATCCAACATGGCATCATCGCTGAACCGCTCCCCATGCGCTGCTCCTTGGTACATCATCTTGACCAGGTTCTCATATCTTATCGTTTCATCTGGAGTATAGGTCTTCACATACTTCCCGGCCCCGGAAAACTTCGGCCTCTGCTTACCAAAGGGAGGTCCAGGTATGGAAAACTTGATGATCTCCAAAGCTTTATCCTCCTCCATCTTCATCTCACCTCTCGTCATCCGCCACAAAGAGTTTCCTGGTCGTTATCTCTGTATATCTTCAAGTAATAGTCCATTGTTTTCCCGGTCGGTGTCAGTCTCCTCTTTCCAGGGCCTACGGTATAACCGTTCTCATGCAGGATCGCCGTGACCGTTTTCCGGTCCTCCAGTTTTGCGATACTAAGCTCTGCCACCTTATTGAGCGCCATGATCCAATCCCTCCTGATATTCATTTTTCATGCTATCACCCTTTTCAGTTTCTCGTACTTTTCCCTTACTCTTTCAGGCATAGGTACAGGTTTCTCCTCCTCGTTCTTTCGCTCTTCACTGACCGATATCTCTTTAGGCTTTATCTGATCCACCGTCTTGGACACTAGCCTCAGAAGATCCGGGCTCAGTTTTCTGATCTCCCTCCCTCTGGCGACTTCTGCTCGGTAGGTCCGCATGAAATTTGACTGTGTGACGGTCAGCCATGCACCGTCGGTATCTTCTGCCGTTGCCCACTCCCGCAATTGCCCTGGGCTTACGACCGCCTTTTGGACGATCGCTGGCAATCTCGCAAATTCCTCCTCTGGATGATATGTGGCGTTCCGCATCGCCTTTAGGACCATCTGCCACGCTGCCATCTCATTGATCTCTTCGGCATCGTCAAACAACTGCATCTTATCGATGACCTGTCCTATACTGGGAGCAAAGCCGCTGGTGTCAGAAAGGATATAGGCTTTTACCGCAGCATTGATCTTTGGGGCGGGATGGGAACAGAGTGCATCGTACCATGTATTGATCGCGATCGTTTTGTCCTGGGGTCTGTAATTCGGATATGCCGCTTGTAAGACCATGAGCATCTGTTTTGTCTCTTCTCTCGTCATCAGGCGTCCCTCCATTCGTCGAACGCGTTATCTTTGCCCTTATCCTTTTGCAACGGGAATAACCCTAGCCAGCTGTTCATGATCGACTGTTCCAGGATCCGGATGGCATTTTCGTTATCACCACCAGATAACTCATGCAGTTTACTCATCGCCAAACTGATTGCCCTCTCTGTCATAGGCTTTTTGATCTTTTTGCGCATCTCAACATAGTCTGCGAATGCCTGGTCCAGTTTTTCATCATTGGGGTAATATACTTCGGCGTCTTTTTTCTTAGGTGCTTTAGCACCTTCTTTTTTGCTTTTATCTTTTTCTGTATTTAGATTCTTATCTCTAGACTCTTTCTCTATACTCTTTCTCTGTATGGACGATTTCCGGACATCCTCGCAGACATTGTCCACATGAGTGTCTTTATTGCTATCTTCACGGTTGTCTCCATGTTTGTCTGCCTGACTGTCCGATTGACCGTCCAGAAAAAGTCTCTCCTTTTTTTCGATCTGTCTCTGCATCCGCTTTTGCCTTGCAAAGTCTGTTTCTGAGCCGATAAGATCCTCAAAACCCGATATAGCAAGGCATCCTTCGTTCTGTTCATATATCAGGCCAAGCTTTTTGAACAACCCCAGCGCGATGGTCACCGTATCACGGCTAAAGTACTTGCAATCACGTTGGATCTTATCGACATCGAATGGGATCATCACTTCTCCTATCTTTCGTGACATCCTCCCATCCGTGTTTATGCACATAAGACAGAGCATCTGATACAGGACCACATACTGTGATCCATTCCTCTGGCTCATGAGGAAATCGACGATATCGCCTGTCATAAAATCCTTTTTGAGCTTTATCCAGTAAAATTTCTTTCCTGTTGCCACTTGCGCACGATCCCCTCTTTTTTATTAGACATATGGAGCAGTTATAGGCCCACGGAGCCTTTTTATCCACTCCATAGTAGATTTTATTGCCTATGCGCCATTTTGCCATATACGGCCATATCTGGCCATCTGATCTCCTTTTGATCATAGTCAGATGCTCGCTGTAAGATCATTGATGGATATAGGCCTCGTCAGGACCCTGTTATGCCGGCAACAGCCGCACAGCTCGCATCTGTCTGGCTCTGCCTCGCCGCTCTTGACCCGGAGGACCCTTGGCATGTTGGTCTCGACCGCATACAGCGCTTCTTGCAGATAATTATCCGTCACATGGATGATCCGGATATCCGGCTCCTTCTCTTTAGTGGCTGCCGCGATGTAGAAAGGGAGCTTCTTTCCTGTGTTCTGCCGGACGATCTCCTGATAGACCGCTCCCTGGGTGTCATAGCCCCAGTACCTTACAAAGTCCAGGTATCCTATATCCCGAACCCACTTCATCTCAGTGATAGAGGACATCACCTTCAGATCCACGATGGCCGTATCCGGGATGTAGCTATCGATCTTGATCTTCCACTTTACCCCGAACATCTCGCCGGTCATGATGACCTGCTTCTGGCCGGACATATACCGCATAAAATACTGGTCCTTCTCAATCCGTTTGATGATCTCATCTGCCTTCGTATAATCGGCCTTCAGCCCTCCGTCCCGCTTGAAGAGCGATGGATGCTCTCTCTTGAACCCCTCCAGCGTCCCTTCAAAGTACGTATCTACATAGCTCCCTACCAGCAGGGCCGTGGTCTCCTCCTCTTTCCATCTCCCAGCCAGCTTTTCCATGGCCGTGTACTCGCAGGGCATCTTCCCATATGTGCCTGCAAAGTCCTTGTACTGAGAGACGCTCATAAACTCCAAGTTTGCTTCTTGGCTGTAATAATTTTGATCCGTCATCTGCATGTTCCCCTGCCTCCTATCCTGCTACCTCTTCTAGTTCAAGGCCACCGATCTGCTCATGGGCCATCTGGGCAAATGCATCTATCGGCCCGACACCTTCCGCGATGGCATATTGCCCATTTCCAGTTATCTGATGGCTGTCAAAGGTCGCATCGCCACCATCTTCATATGCGATCCTCTGTTCGATATTATCGAAATCGAGATCGATCAGTTTGCACAGGCGGCGCAATACCGTCTTTTTATACATCTCGCCTGTAGACTCTCTCCATGCCTGGCTGTCCTTGGCTTTGGAGTACGTGTTCCTTACATTCTCGATATCCGCGCTGCTCATGGTGTCATATAGCATGGACCCATCTTTGTACGAGACGATCGCAAAGGCCCCAAGCATAGGCTTGTCTGAAAATGGGACCGGCCTGTAGCGCACCTTCTGGATCCCATTTTCAACCTCTTCCTCAAAGAGATCACCGTCACGCACGATCTTTGCAAAGATATCCTTGATAGGCTCCTTGCTATATCGTTTGCAGAGCTTTATCTCCCCTTTGTAGTCAGTCTGGAATTGCATATTGCCGGCATATGGGATCGCATAGCACTCTCCGTTGAAAAAATCCAGCCCGAGATAGGCTCCCTGTGCAAGGCAGACCGGTATCGTCTCCAGTTTTACCTCGCACAGCTTATCCCTTTTCTTCTTGTCTTTCAGCATATCCTGTATCACCGTGATACAATTGAGCACAAACCGCTCTCGGTTGAATCCCGGAGGCAATGCCTCTTTATGCTTTGTCAGCTCGGCGATAAGGCCTGCCTGGATACCGTCAAGGTATTGTTCTGTAGTCATCTGTGCCATTCACATATCCTCCTTCTACGCCGTGACCAACTGTTCTCCTACAAGCTCCAAAACTTCCTTCACTGTCATTTCTGACAGGCATCCTTCACATATCGGTCTTCCATCAAGATCAAGATACTCATCCCCATCCATTATCCCGCATCCACATATACTGCAGATCCTCACCGGAACAGGTTCTGGTGCATTGGGACACCTTGGGTGACATGGGGTGTTCAAACAAATGCTGCACATCTCTCTTCCTCCGTCGTTTCCATAACGCAGGCTCTGGACATCCTCCAGGCCTCAGTCTTGTCCATCATCGCCTTCCATATCGAACAGATACCTTATCAGTACACTGATATCTCTGACCATCTCCACTGCCATGAGGACCAGAGGGAGTACCAGCCATTCTCCTCCGAGAGCTATATACCCTCTTTCAGCATAAGCCATCTCCACCGACATCCATGTAAGGATGAGCCCTGCGATAATCCATATCCAATCCCTCGCAAGGTACCCTTTCCTTTTTCCGTCATCCCCGTATATCACGCCACGACCTCCTCTGCCGCATATCCGGCGTCTGCTATAGTTAATGGCATGGTGAACATCCCAATGTCGATACCGGCCGACCTGGACATTGCTTTATAAAGCTCTTCTGCATCACATATCCCATACTCGTTCTCCAGGATCTCCTTCATCTTGCTGACATCCATCTTGCTTACCCCTTCAGCGCTTTCTCGCCAACGAGCTTCATCTCACTGATGACCACTGCCATATCATCCAACTTCCGGAGGATTGTTTCAAGCTTGGGCTTCTCATCGTCACTGATCACCCCGTCGGCGGCGATATCGATCAGGCTGCTCTTCATCTCCTTTAGGCTATCTGGGTCGAACCTCTGGATCATCCGCAATGCGATCCCTTCAATGCTCTTCGCTTTAGTTGCGAGCGGCATCTGCTTTCCAATAGGACACTCGCATTTACAGTACCCATACTTCAGTTCCGGACAGTTATATAGATCAGCCATAAGAACGACTTTATCTACCGGGACCACTTTCGTATTCCCTAGCTCGTAATCGGCCAGAGTTGAAACAGAGATCCCCAGCAGCTCTGCAGCGCCTTCCCTGCTATACAGTCTCTCATTATATGCTGCAGCCTCTTTTCTCGCCCGGAAATACACATTATCATTGCCTTTTGCAGGGTCTTTTCCCATGTTCATCACCGGCCTTTCATGATATGATTTGATCACCGCGTAATGAGCGGGCAGTTTCAGGGATATTGAGCACGTCACTGATCATCTTTACTGCTGGGCCGGAATAAACACGCCCATTGATAACAGAAGACACATACTCTCTCGACATCTCGACCGCGTTGGCCAGATCGCCAACGTTCCAGTCGCGCTCGATCATTGCGATCTTGACTGATTTGCTCCACTTAGACAGCTTTTTTGCCATGTGTGCCGCCTCCTTTCTATTTTTTCTTTACTTTTGTAACTTACATTGTTAGAATAAGAATGATGGCTTTTAGGTGTGGACCTGAAAGCTTGGTTTATAGTGCAGATAGACCTTGCCGGGAAATATCGCACATTTAGAACTTACAGTTATATTATAACTTTTAAATGCGAGTTTGTCAATAAATTCAACTTACATTTGCAAGTTTTTTGCTCGGAGGTGTTATATGACTATTTGTGAACGCTTCTTTCACTTATTGGATGAGAAAAATTTACGCGCTGCTGATCTATGCAAAATTTTGAATATTGGGACCAGCGTAACTACCGGATGGAAAAACAGAAATACCGATCCCCCGGCAAAATATATCATGCAGATATGCGAATTTTTAGATGTGACTCCAGAATACTTGCTGACTGGCACCAATTCTATCCATGCGTCTGTCCAAGAAGAAATTAATTTTATCCAAATGTACAAGGAATTACCACAAGCTTCGAAAGAATTTGTTCGTGATTCCGTGAAAACAGCGTACGAAAAAGAAATCGCACGCCGCGAAGCGGAAGAAAGATTGTTAGGATAACCGACCATATCCACAAGCATGAATCGTAGCCAGGGTCCATCATAGGCGCTGCTGAGAGTGGCATCAAATCGGATCCCATGCTTAGGTGACCTAAGATCATCATATGGGCAGAAGGCTTTGTTTATCGCGGCTATCTTTTCGTGAGGTGTGTTATGGCTTATGCAAAACCAATGAAAAAAGATCCAAGGGTAGCCATCTATGTCCGAGTATCTACCCTCCATCAAATCGACAAGGATTCTCTCCCAATGCAGAAAAAGGACCTGCTGGCATACGCAAAGCTCATACTCGGCACCGAGGACTGCGTTATCTTCGAGGATGCAGGGTACTCTGGAAAGAATACAGATCGGCCGCAATTCCAGAAGATGATGTCTCAGATCAGGGCCGGCGGTTTTACCCACCTCCTGGTGTGGAAGATCGACCGCATCTCCAGGAACCTGCTGGACTTCGCCTCCATGTACAAAGAGCTGAAAGACCTGGGCGTGGTGTTCGTGAGCAAAAACGAGCAGTTCGATACCTCTACAGCTATGGGCGAAGCCATGCTCAAGATCATCCTGGTCTTTGCAGAGCTAGAGCGGAATATGACTTCTGAGCGGGTAACAGCTGCCATGATCTCAAGAGCAAGTAACGGCCAATGGAACGGCGGCAGGATCCCTTTTGGATATGATTATGATCCGGATAGCGGCTTCTCTTTTAATGCCGCTGAAAAGGATACCGTGCTCCTAATGCACGATCTGTATGAGGAGCACCGGTCTTTGATCAATGTTGCCAGAGCGCTAAACAGCAAAAAGCTCTTTACTCGTTATGGGAATCAATGGTCCGAAACAACGGTATCCATCATCCTGCGGAGTATGTTCTACTGTGGTGACTATCAATATAACCGACTGAAAGACGGAAACCGCCAAAAGGAAAAGGACCCATCCGAGTGGGTGACTGTCAACGATCACCACCCGGCAATGATCGATCGCGCACAGAAAGAAAGGATACTTGCCATCTTGGACTCCCAGGCAGAGCAATACAAACTGCATCGGAGGAAGCGCGCGACAAAACATGTTCATGTGTTCGGAGGCCTGGTGTATTGTAACCACTGCAAAAAGCTAATGAGCTGCTCTCCCGGAAGCATCACGCGGGATGGCTACCATTATTCAAAATACTCATGTCCAACACATAGGCGTTCGCCGGAAAGCTGCCCTTGTGCCACGATCTCCGATCCTATCGTTGGAGAGTTTGTTCTTAACTACATTTTGAACCTGCTGAACGCACAGAGGGATTTTACAGATATCTCCTCCCCGGAGATGTTGCAGAAATATCTTTTGACTGGGGATACTTTCTCACGTATAACTGCTATAGAAAAGAGTGGCCTGGATGACCTTTACACCGTCCTGGCCTCTGGAACAGTAAGAGGCCGCATTTACGGCCGTGACACAAAGGTAAGACCAAACAAAGAGAAACGTGAGAACTCCGAGTTAGCGCACCTGCGAAAAGAAAAGCAGAAATTAGAACGGGCCCTCGATAGGCTGACAAGCCTATACCTCTACTCTGATAATGCCATGTCAAATAAAGAGTATATGGTACAGAAAATGAAACTGGCAGATTCTATCGAGGGGATAGATATGCAGATTGGTTTCATAGCTCGCGGTGATCGGCAGAGCTCCATGGATGACAGCGAATTTATCAGGTGTGCCAGTGAGTTTATCATCACCCAAAAATTAACAGATCGAAAATATGTAAACTATAAACGTCTGGCTATGTCCGTAGATCCAGAGGTCTTGAGATCATTTGTCTGGAGCATCATAGATAACATATCCGTTATGGATGGGGATATCCAGTCCATTGTTTTTAGGAACGGCCTCTCCCACGCTTTCGTTTACCAAAAATAGGGTATTATCTCACAAACGAAAGATTTTAAGGCGAATCCGCACCATAGGAGATGCCATGCTCATTATTTGACACAAGATCGCACATTTGTGAAATGGCATTTTCGGAACAATGGGAGCCTACTGGCCTGCTCAAACTAGCAGCGATGGTCGTGGGCTTCTTCCATTCTCCTCATAGCAGGGGGCTGCCGGGATGCAGAGATACGGATCTCAGACACCCCATCTTTCTTCTCCTTCCTGGCCTCGGCTGCACCATCCGCAAGGAGTGATATATGGGCATTCTTCTCCAAGTCTCAATCTTTCTCTCCCCCTCCTTTATCCTCCATCGCATGGGACAGAGCTGCAGCGATATCCGCTGCCCTTTTTTCTCCGATACCCTTGATCCCCAAGATGACGGATCTCATCTCATCGACTGTCAAGCCTTCTGCATCCTTTTTTCCTTCCTCGTATCCTTTGCTGTACATGCGTTCGCAAAATTCGTTCATCTGTCCATGGTCCATCCGCTTTATGGCCTTGTATGTCCTTCTGGTCATTCCATGTGTCTTCATTTGATCACCTCTTCGATCTTCAAAATGTAGTACTTCTTCCCGGGCTCTGCCCCCAACTCCGGTCGTCCCTCTCCATAGGCGAGCCGGCACCTGGCCCTGATATCCGGAGCATTTGTGGCATAACCATTCCGGAATATGACCTCCTGGGCTGGGTCCTTGCGGATCTCTTCCGGGACATCTTCTCCCTGGAGCAGTTCCCCGCCTACCAGGATGGCTCCGAACAGGTTCTTGAACCGGGCATCGTAATACGGTTTGGCCTCCCTGTACTCCTCTTTTTTCGCTCCTCCAAGGATCATATTGAACCACGGACGCTTGATCTGTAGTGTGAGCATTCCATGTTACCCCTTACTATAACTCATCATCTTATAGGAAATTCATAGACTATGTTCTCATTGTATATCGCCGTCCTGGTAGCCTGTGCTCCGATGTCAAAAAACTCTGCACTATAGCACCCATCTGCATACACTCCGCAAAAATCTTTTAGAATGGCAAGGCACCTTTCTTTTGTCGGGTATTCTGCGATCTCTTCAAGGCATCCATCTGAGATACAGATCGTGTGCCGTATCTTCCCACCATTCCCTTTACGGTCTATGCTCTCTACCATCTCTACATATTGCAAGGCATTGAATGAGATGCCGAACAACAGGACTTTCTCCTTATTCTGGCTCACTATCAGCATGGGGCCTCCTTTCTACTGCGCATAGAGCGGATGCGAGCCATCCATGATCATGTTCTGCTCATCATCCGAATAGGAAAAGCCGTACTCATCCAATGCCTCTG
>CAJUSS010000012.1 GCA_910588895.1 uncultured Lachnospiraceae bacterium | reverse complement strand
ATATCATAGATCCGAAAAAAATATATAGTTTGGACACCCTTCGCACCTATACAACGACATTTTAAAACTTCATGGTCTCTTTGCATATCATAAATGTATAAGCGGCGGATATCGGGCGATACTACCCTTAAGAACATGATCAAGAACAGGATATGGAGAGTGGAGAAAAGTGACGATCAGACGAGGCGATGTATATTATGCAGACTTAAGACCAGTGGTGGGCTCCGAGCAGGGGGGGATCCGGCCGGTGCTCATCATACAGAATGACGTGGGGAACCGCCACAGCCCTACGGTGATCTGTGCGGCGATCACTTCAAAGATGAACAAGGCAAAGCTGCCAACCCATGTGGAGATGGATACAAAGCGCTGTGCTATGGTCAAGGATTCGGTGATCTTGCTGGAGCAGCTTCGGACGATCGATAAGATGCGCCTGAAGGAAAAGATCTGCCATATCGACGACGGACTTTTGGAAAAGGTCAATACCGCGTTGATGGTGAGCCTGGAGATAGGTGATCTGCGTACATAGGCGAGCCTTGACGGATCTTACAGGAAATGATATGATGGCATATGACTGTCCAGCATCTGGCCGCGGGAGAGCCCTGCAGGCGAGAGCTGCAAAAGGGCTTACGGGTTGTGCGCGTGCCAAAAGCTGGATCGAAGTGATGAGGCAGATAAAGGGCAGATCGAAAGATCCTGCCGGCAAGATCTGATCGGGAGGGTCATGATGCAGCTCATACAAGATACGAAAGATATGTTCCATGATAAGGTTTTTTTGGGGAAAGCCTTCAAGATCGCCTGCCCCGTGGCGATGCAGGGGATGCTGAACACCGTGGTCAATCTGGCGGATACCATGATGATCGGGACATTAGGTGCTACCGCGATCGCGGCGGTGGGATTGGCGAATAAATTTTTCTTTGTGTTCACCCTTTTAGTATTTGGCGTCGTCAGCGGCAGCGGCGTGCTGGCGGCCCAGTATTGGGGGAACGGAGATGTAAAGAATATACGGAAGGTGTTGGGCCTGTCCTTGGCGATCGCGTTGGGCGGGGCCGCCTTTTTTGTGCTTGCAGGGCTCCTGCGGCCGGAAGGCGTGATGCGGATCTTTACGGAGAGCGAGGCCAGTATCCGTCTGGGCGCCGCCTATCTGGCGGTGGTGGTGATCTCCTATCCCTTTACCGCGGTCACCAATGTATTTGTGGCTATGCTGCGGGCAGTGGGCAAGGTAAAGGCTCCGGTGATCACCAGCTGTATCGCTATCCTGACCAACATCTTTTTTAACTTCCTGTTCATCTTCCCGGAGCGAACGATCCTCATAGGCGGTCATAGCCTGGACATGCCTGGCTTAGGCCTTGGGGTAGTGGGCGCGGCCTATGCCACACTGATCGCCAGGGTCCTGGAGATGACGATCCTCCTGTCTGTGACCTACTGGAAGAAATGGCCGGTGGCCGCCCGCTTAAAGGAGATGGTGGGCTATGAAAGGGTCTTTGTGCTCCAGTTTTTCCGGACTGCCAGCCCGGTCATCTTGAACGAGTTCATGTGGGGGCTGGGCACCACCCTGTATTCGCTGGCTTACGGGCGGATGGGGGATGATGCAGTGGCCGCGATCACGATCGCCACCACCATCCAGGACATCGTGGTGGTCCTTTTCCAGGGCCTGAGCGCTGCGACGGCGGTCATCCTGGGCAATGAGATGGGGGCCGGAAAGCTTAAGCGGGCGGAAAAGTACGCTACCTATTTCTTCCTCCTGCAGTTTATAGTGACGATAACAGGAGGAGCGCTGATCGCCGCCTGCAGATGGCAGGTGATCGGCCTCTATAAGATCACGCCCCAGGTGGCCGCGGATGTGAGTACACTGATCTTGATCTTCGTGGCCTATATGCCGGCCAAGATGTTCAACTATGTGAACGTGGTGGGTGTCCTAAGGAGCGGCGGGGACACGAAGATGTGCTTATTCCTGGATACCAGCGGCGTATGGGCCATCGGGGTGCCCCTGGCCTTCTTAGGCGGCCTGGTCTGGAAGCTTTCCATCTGCCATGTGTATGCACTGGTGATGCTGGAGGAGGTCTACAAGATGGTGCTGGGGTATTGGCGGTATCGGAAGAAGAAGTGGCTGCGGAACCTGGCGGCGGAGCTGTGAAACGTGACCGTCCGCAGCGTTGCCTTCGCAAAATAGCGTTCAAGGACTTGCCACCATTCCAAAACAATGCTAAAATAAATAAGCTGTTGTCACGAGGTTAAGAGGAAAAGGAGTGTTATTCTATGTCAGGACATTCAAAGTTTGCGAACATCAAGCATAAGAAAGAGAAAAATGATGCGGCGAAGGGGAAGATCTTTACGGTCATCGGCCGGGAGATCGCCGTAGCAGTGAAAGAGGGGGGCGCCGATCCTGCGAATAACAGCAAGCTGCGTGATGTGATCGCCAAGGCAAAGGCCAACAACATGCCGAACGATACCATCGACCGCGGCATCAAGAAGGCGGCAGGGGATGCCAACTCCGTTGCTTATGAGGTGCTGACCTATGAAGGCTATGGCCCCAGCGGCGTAGCGATCATCGTAGATACATTGACAGACAATAAGAACCGTACGGCGGCGAACGTGCGGAGCGCGTTCACCAAGGGCGGCGGGAATGTGGGCACGCCGGGCAGCGTCTCCTATATGTTCGATAAAAAGGGCCAGATCATCATCGATAAGGAAGAGTGCGAGATGGATGCGGACGACCTGATGATGATGGCATTGGATGCCGGAGCGGAGGACTTTGCAGAGGAAGAGGACAGCTATGAGGTCTACACCGATCCGGACAGCTTCAGCCAGGTGCGCGAGGCTCTGGAAAAGGAAGGGATCCCCATGCTGGAGGCAGATATCACCATGATCCCCCAGACCTGGGTGGAGCTGACCAGCGAAGAGGATATCAAGAAGCTGACCCGCACCTTAGATCTGCTGGATGGAGATGACGATGTCCAGGCGGTCTATCATAACTGGGATGAGTGATCTTTCCGACACGCGGATATAGATGAGCATTTTTGTGTTTATATTTTAGACGGACAAGCTGTTGCCGATAGGGTGGCAGCTTTTTTCATATGAAAAGTGCCCCATCCTCTTCGGTTTACTTTTTCGACGTTTCATGCTATGATCGTACAGAGAGTAAAGGGGAGTGGCAAGATGAAAAATGCATGGAAGGTGACGGTCTGGGGCGTGCGTGGGTCGATGCCTATGGCATCGGCGCCCTTTTTGGGATATGGCGGGAATACAGCCTGCATCTCGGTGGATCGAGGAGAAGGCGGGATCGTCGTCTTTGATGCCGGGAGCGGCCTGATGGGGCTGGGGGACAGCCTGGCAGACCGTCTGATGGCAGGGAGCGGACAGGAGCGGGCAGAGGGCAGGGAAAGGCTGGTCCACATCCTGCTGAGCCATCTCCACATGGACCATGTCATGGGCTTTTTTGGCTTTAGGCTTTTTCATGAAAAAGGCACCCGGATCCATATCTATGGCCAGGGGAGCGGCGGGAGCTTGAAAGGACAGTTGGAAACGATGTTCGGACCGCCTTACTGGCCATTGGGGCTGGCAGACTTAAGAGCGGATATCCAGATCCATGAGATCGGGCCTGGAGACCACTTTTATCTGGAAGAAGACGGGGTAGAAAAGGGAGCGGAGCTGGCGCGGATCCGGACTTTCCGGGGGAACCATCCGGGGCAGAGCCTGCTCTATCGTCTGGAACAGGGAGAGAAGAGCATCGTCCATGCATTGGATTGTGAGCTGGATAGAGGGACCGAAGATGGGCTGGCGGCATTTGCCAGACGCAGCGATCTTTTGATATGGGATGGGACCTTCACAAAAGAGGAGCTTGGAGTGCGGAAGGGCTGGGGGCATTCCTGCTGGGAGCAGGGGATCGGCATGCGGCAGGCGGCCGCGGCCGGGAAGGTCCTCGTGACCCACTATTCCTCCGGCTATACAGACCGTTTTTTAGAGGAGCAGGAGCGCTTGGCAAGAGCGGAGGATGGAGCCTGTCATTTTGCCAGAGAAGGGATGGAGCTGTGGATATGAGCATTGTGATCTGCCATACTGCCGTGGGCCGCATCGGCATGGATAGCATGAGCGCAGGCCGCATGGGCGCGGACAGTGAGCAGCGGATGAGGGAGGACAGATGAGTGGAAGAACGAAGATAAGGACAGCGCTCTTAGGGATCGTTGTGGCGGGAGGGCTGACAGTCCTTGTGGGGACCGGTCTCTTAGAGCGTGCCGATCTGGCGGCTTCGGATGCATTGTACCAGCATGTGCGGACGCCGGACGACGATATCCTGCTGATGGTGATCGACCAAGAGGCGCTGGAGGCGATCGGTCCATATGAGAAGTGGGGACGGGATGTGATCGCCGCAGCGCTGGAGACCTTGAATCAGTCGGAGGAGGAGCGGCCGGCGGTGATCGGGATCGATGTGATCTTTTCCGGGGAGACGGATGAGGGAGCGGACCAGTGGCTGGCGGAGATGGCCGGACGCTATGATAATGTGGTGACGGCCGGCCTGGTGAAATTCGGAGACCGGCTGGAGGAGGACGGGAACGGGGACTACAGGTTGGCTTCCATCTCTGTGACAGGTGTGGACATGCCCTATGACGCCCTGCAGGCGGTCACAGAGCAGGGCCATGTGAACGCAGCGCTGGATCCGGATGGCGTTCTCCGCCATCATCTGCTCAGCATCGCGCTGCCGGACGGCAAAGAGATGCCTTCTCTCGCGCTGGCCGTGGCCCGGCGGTATCGAGAGATACAGGGCGGCGAGCCCTTAGAGCTGCCGCCCACCCAGCCGAACGGGCTTTGGTATCTGCCTTTTTGTGACAGAGCAGGTGGATTTGACACGTCCACGTCCTTAGCCGATCTGGTATCGGGAAATGTGCTGACGGCAGGCAAGATCAAAGGAGGGGCAGGAGACGGCGCGGCTGTGGGAACAGAGGCGGTCAAGGAGGGAGTCCCCATAGAAGCACGCAGGAAGAACTGGGCGGGGAAGATCGTGCTGATCGGCCCCTATGAGGCAGGCCTTCGGGACAGCTATACCACGGCGATCGACCACGAGAACCCGATGTTCGGCGTGGAATACCAGGCCAATGCCATCCAGGCTATGCTCTGGGGGAACTATAAAAAGGAAGTGAGCGACCGTGTGCAGCTCCTCCTTCTCTTTGCGGTGATGCTCCTCTGTCTGGCCGGGTACTGGCGCCGCCCCGTGCGTTCCTCCACGGTGCTGTGGGTCGGGCTGTGCGGCGGCAGCCTGCTCCTCTGCCGTCTGTTCTATCACTTAGGATGGGTGTTCCATGTGCTGTGGATCCCGGTGGGGGCTACGGTCCTGTATGCAGGCTGTCTGGCGCTGAACTACATCCAGGCGGCCATGGAGAGGCGGCATGTGACCAATACCTTTAAGCGGTATGTGGCCCCTGAGATCGTCAACGAGCTCTTAAAGGAAGGGACCGATGCCCTAGAGCTTGGAGGAAAGCTGACCAAGATCGCAGTGCTGTTCGTGGATGTGCGGGGCTTTACCCCCATGTCGGAGCTTTTAAAGCCCACAGAGGTGGTGGGGATCTTGAACCAATACCTGACCCTGATCTCCCGGTGCATCTTAAAGAACAGCGGTACGCTGGACAAATTCGTGGGGGATGCGGCCATGGCCTTCTGGGGCGCGCCCCTGCCCCAGGAGGACTATGTGATGAAGGCCGTGCAGGCGGCGGTGGATATGGCAGAGGGCTCCCAGTCCCTTTCGAAAGCCCTGATGGAGCAGTACGGGCGGACCGTATCCTTCGGGATCGGTGTCCATGTGGGCGACGCCGTGGTGGGCAATGTGGGCTCGCCGGAGCGGATGGATTATACGGCGATCGGAGATACGGTGAACACAGCCGCCCGCTTAGAGGCCAATGCCCCGGCGGGGACCATCTATATCTCCCGGGCGGTGGCTGATGCCCTTGAGGGCAGGATCTTGACCACCTCCCTGGGGGACAGTGTGAAGCTGAAGGGGAAAAAGGAAGGGTTTGAGGTCCTGCGGATGGAGGAGATCCTGTGAGAGCGGATCGTTCTCTATGCAGTACTCAAAAGGAGTCTGTCCCTTCTGCATGATCAGCCGACCGGGGTATGAACGATCTAAAGCCGGAAGTGAAAAGGCCGAGAAGACGGTAAAAAAATGGGAAAGATGGCTGTAAAAAGGCCAGGAAAATGGAAGAGCAGGGAAATGAAGAGAAAAGAGAACAGGGACCATAAGAACAAAGGGGATGGGAAAAGGAGCATCTATGCCGTGCCATCTGCCATCCTCCTCCTGGCGGCAGGCCTGTCCTGCGCCGGCTGCACCAGCCTGTACATGGCAGAGCGGATCCGGCTGATGAAGACAACGGGGACGGTGGATATCTCCAACAGCCGGGGAAAAGAGCTGGAGCCTGTACCGGAGATGAAGCTGTACAGCGGCTATCAGGTCGCCACAGAAGAGGAGAGCTATGCCTGGCTGAACTTAGACAGTGTGAAGCTGGCCAAGATGGATACAGACAGCCAGATCTCCGTTGCAAAAAAGAGGAACGGGCTGGAGGTGCTGGTGGACCGCGGGAGCCTGTATTTTAACATCAAGGAACCCCTTGAAGAGGATGAGACCCTGGATATCCGCACCTCCAATATGTCTGTGGGCATCCGCGGGACCTGCGGCTGGGTGGAGGTCGTGGACCCGGAGCATATGAAGGTCTACATATTGGAAGGAACGGTCCAGTGTACCGTGGACGCACCCAAGTCACGGGAGAGCGAGGAGGCCTCCGTCTCCGGCGGCCAGATGGCGGAGCTGACCATCGATCCGGAAGCGGAGAAGGGCCAGATGTGCAAGGTCACGGTCAGCGAGTTTTCGGAGGAGGAGATCGCCGGGTTCGTGTGGGAGGAGCTTTTGGAGGATGAGGAGCTGTGCGAAAAGATCAAGGCGGCTTCGGCTCTGGATATCTTAGATCCGCCTGCGGGCTGCAGCCCGGATGCGCGAGATCTGGAAGAGAGCGGATGGTATGCGGACGGGACCGGAGAGGCTGCCGGGGATATGGACGAAGACCCGGACCAGGCTGCGGCAGGGCTTTCGGCGGACCGGCGGACCGGGCCTGCCTCCACCCTGGCTCCCGGCTTGGCCTTTGGCGGTGTGATCATGGAGGACCATTCCCTGTGGATGTGGGGGTGGGGCATGTGGGGTACGGATACAAGGGCAATGGCAAGCTCTGACGTTCCCATAAAAGTGATGGATGGTATGGCATCGGTCTGTGCGAACGTGGTCACCGGCATCCACGGGGATGTGCCTCCCGCCATGACGGCGGCGATCAGCCTGGACGGTTCTCTGTGGACCTGGGGGGACGGCCTGCTGGGGGACGGCCGCTCCTGGGACCGGGAGGACAACGGGCCGGTAAAGGTGATGGAGGATGTGGCATCGGTCAGCATGGGGGAATATACCATCGCCGCGGTGAAGACTGACGGCTCCCTGTGGATGTGGGGGGAGGACTATAACAGCGGCGAGACAGGATGGGAGGTCCAAGTCAGTCCGGTGAAGGTGATGGATGACGTGGCCGCGGTCAGCATCTGTGCCAGAACGGTGGCCGTGATCAAGACCGACGGTTCTCTGTGGATGTGGGGGGACAACAGGGATGGAAGGCTGGGGAATGGTTCCGACCTGTTTTCCGGTCAGGCCATAAAGGTGATGGATGACGTAGCCGCGGTCAGCGTCAGCGAGACCCACACCGGAGCGGTGAAGACCGACGGCACCCTGTGGATGTGGGGGAGCAACGAGTACGGACAGCTGGGCAATGGAAGCCAGGGAAATGAGCTGTATTTTGGCTATGCATCGGACTACTCCGGCAGTGAGATGACCTACCAGGTGGAATATCCTTACCAGACCGTCCCGGTCCAGGTGCTGGATCAGGTGACGGCTGTGAGCACGGGGAAGTATAATACGGCAGTTATCCGGGAGGATGGCTCACTGTGGGTCTGGGGGAAAGATGTTCTGTATGAGAACGGCACGGGGAACAAGAGCGTGGATCGAGTATGGTGTGGTGCGCCCGGTGACATCGAGGCGATCCGGGCGGACATCCAGGATGTGCCTGCGAAGGTGATGGATGACGTGGCTTGTGTGAACTGCAATGGTTCCGGCACCATGGCGGTGAAAACAGACGGGACCCTTTGGATGTGGGGGACCAGCATCTTTCCCGGGAGCAGCTGGGGATCCCAGGCGCTCCGGTCTCCGACGAAGGTGCTGGACGGCGTGGCCGTTCCCGCAGGACCGATCCCGTGAGTCGGGCCATGGAGGTTTACAGGACGGCCGCAGGATATAAGAGAGGACAGAAAAGGGGAGAAGAAAAGGGATAGGAAAAGGGAGGAAATGATGGACGATCAAGAGAAAAAATGGTGTATCCGCCGGCCCGGGACAGTGCGGCCTGGAGCCGGCAAGTCCAGGATGGGGCTGCTGGCGGCCATGGCGATCCTTGCTGGCGGCCTCTGTGCCGGATGTACCAGTCTGTACACGGCGGAGCGGATCTGGCTGATGAAGACAGAGGGAGAGGTGGACATCGCCAACAGCCGGGGGAAGGAGCTGGAGCCGGTGCCGGAGATGAAGCTCTACAGCGGCTACGATATGGAGACCAGGGAGAAGAGCTACGCCTGGATCGATCTGGACAGCGCAAGGCTGGCAAAGATGGATGCCTCCAGCCAGATCCGGATCGATAAGAAGAGGAACGGCATGGAGGTGGTGGTGGAGAGCGGGAAGCTGTTCTTCAACATCAAGGAGCCCCTTAAGGAGGACGAGACCCTGGATATCCGCACCTCCAATATGTCGGTAGGCATCCGCGGGACCTGTGGCTGGGTGGAGGTCCAGGACGAGGAGCACATGCGGGTCTATATATTGGAAGGGACCGTTACCTGCACGGTCGATGCGCCCGGCTCCAGGGAAAGTAAGGAGGCCTTTGTCTCCGGCGGCCAGATGGCAAAGCTGACCATCGATCCGGAGGCAGAAAAAGGCCAGATCTGCGAGATCGTGACCCGTGACTTTACGGTGGAGGATATCGCCGGGTTCGTGCTGGAAGAGCTGATCGGGGATGAGGACCTCTGCGAGAAGATCTATGAGGCTTCCGGCCTGGAGATCGGCGGGAACGGAGAGGACGTCATGGATGTCACAGGAAACGGATCCGAAGACGGGACAGAGGGCGGAGATGGGAGCGAGGAGGAAGGCGATACGGTGGAGACCAGGGCCTTAGATCCGGAGGCGGAATCCGCCTGGCAGCAGGCCTATCTGTCGATCTTAAACGACCAGCGGGCAAAGAACGCAGCATTGAACGATCCCTATTCGGATATGGGTGCATGGGACTATCAGCTTTATGACATCGACAAGGATGGGGTACCGGAGCTGTTCCTCCATTTCGGCAGTTCAGAGGCGGGGGCCAGGGCCGATATATACACCTGCAGGGACGGGGAGGCTGTGCTGCTGGAAAAGGAGATGGGGACAGGCCATACTGTGTTCTGCACATGGCCGGGAGATAATGGGATGCTGTCATCCTGGGGACATATGGGCTACGGCACTTATACGAAGATCAGCCTGGCGGATGGGAAGCTGACAGAGGAGCTCCTGTATGAAGAGGAGCTGGGGCCGGACGATAAAGACTACCTTCCCATGACCGATATCGTGCCTGGCACGGTGTATATCAGTGAATGCCGGATCCAGCTGGACATCCTCATCTATCGGTACAGGGAGATCGCACGAAGCCTCGGGCAGGCACGTTCCTATGTGCAGGAAAGCGGAGATAACGCCTCTGTGCGGCAGAGGTACCTGGACGTGATCCGGGAGGATGGCATGGTGTATGGCGCTTCAGCAGACGGCTACGGAGGCGATACCGGCTATCTGTCCTTTGCGGAGTATCGTACTCCCGGTATGTTGGGCCGGTACGGTCACCTGCCCCTTAAGGTCCAAAGATATGCTTTTGCCGATGTGGACCTGGACGGGCAGGAGGAGTGCATCCTCCAGATGGCCGAGGAAGCCGGACAGGAGTGTATATATGTGGTCCTGCGCCTCCAGGAGGACACTGTGTATGCCTATGCATATAACTACTTCGGCGGTGAGGTCCTGCAAAACGGCATGTTCGTTGATTATACCCTGCACAACCCGCGCCGGATGATCTTTGACGGCGACGAGTGCCTCGTCTACCATGTGCAGCCTGCCCAGGATGTGGACCTCATCCAGTGGGAGGACTTTGGCGGACAGACGGCCCGGGAGCCGGACGCTGCAGCCGGGGAAGCGCTGCCGATCATCGATCCCATGGAGCTTGGCGGGCGTTATACAGGGAGCGGGCAAGGCGCAAAGGCCTCTGTGAGCATGTACACCTCCGGAGAGGAGGAACATCGTGTAGGGAACATCCAGGTGAAGAGCGGATCCGATGCCTACTATGGGGAGCTGGTATGGGCGGCGGCAGACACCTACAAGATAGACAGCATCGGGAAGTCCACAGAATGGGAAGGAACGGTCTTTCGGGATGTGACGGCTGCAGACGGGGCGCTTTCGGTGGAGGCCGGGCGTGAGAACGGCACGATCACGCTCTGGTTCTATCGGGACGGCGCGCTGATCGACACCTATAAGATGACCGAGCATTATGTCTCGTGACGGCCTTTTTGTACAGCTTGTATATTTAGACGGAAAGGGGGCTGTCCCATAGCACACAGGAGAGATCTCTCCTGTGCTATGGGGCAGCCCCCCTTTTGATATGCTTAAACCCATGCCGCCTGTCCGGCGGCGGATCTTCAGAGGAAAACGTTTAGAACCCGAAATAACGCATGGCATTATTGTAGCAGATATCCTTCACGATCTCTTCTAATGCCTTCATATCAGCCGGATACATGCCTTCCTCCACCCATCTGCCGATCAGGCGGCAGAGGATACGGCGGAAATAGTCGTGGCGGGTGTAGGATAAAAAGCTCCTGGAATCGGTCAGCATGCCGATGAAGTTGCCAAAGCATCCTAGATTGGCCAGGGAGGTCATCTGGTCCGTCATGCCCTTGAAGTGATCGTTGAACCACCAGGCGGAACCCTGCTGCAGCTTTCCGGCAGTCTCCGGGCTCTGGAAGCAGCCCAGGATGGTGCCGATGGCCGCGTCGTCATTGGGGTTTAAGGAGTAGATGATCGTCTTTGGGATCTGGTCGGTGGCGCTCAAGGCGTTTAAAAAGTCGGCCAGCTGTGCGCTGGGGGCATAGTTGTTGATGCAGTCAAAGCCGGTGTCCGCGCCCATCTTCTGGAACATATAGGCGTTGTTATCCCGCTTGCAGCCGTAGTGGAGCTGCATCGCCCAGCCCAGCTTATGGTACTCCCTGGCCACGAACAGCATGAAGGCGGTCTTGTACTTTAACTCCTCCTGGCGGGTGATGGCCTCATGGTTTAAGCTCTTGCTCATGATGCTGTCCAGCTCCACCTCGTCGGCGGGGACATACATCACATACTCCAGACCGTGGTCGGATACGCGGCAGCCCTGCTCGTGGAAGAAGGCCATCCTCTTCTGCAGAGCTTCCTTTAAGGTGGCAAAGTTGGTGACCTTAACGTTGCTGACCGTAGAGAGGGTATCGATATACTCTGCATAGGTGGTCTTTTCCACGTTCATGGCCTTATCCGGGCGCCAGGCCGGGAGGACCTTCACCTCAAAGGTGGGATCTGCTGCGATCTTCTCATGCCACTCTAAGGAGTCCACCGGATCGTCGGTGGTGCAGATCGTGGTGACCTTGGACTGGCGGATCAGGTTACGAACGGACATGCCGTCCTCCTGGAGCTTACGGTTGCACAGGTTCCAGACTTCTTCTGCGGTATCGCCGTTTAAATAGCCCTGGTAGCCGAAATACTTGCGCAGCTCCAAATGGCTCCAGTGGTACAGCGGGTTGCCGATCAGCTTGGGCATGGTCTCGGCCCAGGCCTGGAACTTCTCCCGGTCGGTGGAATCGTGGCCGGTGATATACTTTTCCTCCACGCCGTTGGAGCGGATCTGACGCCATTTATAATGGTCGCCGCCCAGCCATACCTGGGTGATGTTGTCGAATTTTCGGTCCTCGTAGATCTCCTGTGGGTTGATATGGCAGTGGTAGTCCACGATCGGCATATCCTCCGCGAAGTCGTGGTACAGCTTTTTCGCCATGTCGGTGTCCAGCATGAAATCCTTGTCCATAAATGGTTGCATTTGTTCGTCCTCCTTGTTTTGATGAGATCTTGGACAGATCTGTGAGATAAAAGGTTGGGCCGCACAGGCTGCGGCAGGTCTGCGTCGTGAAATGGCCTAAAAGTCGGTGGTCTCCCGGCAGATCAGATCGGCGGCGATCGTGGTCCTTTTGGGGACGTTCATGCCGTCGAACACGCCCATCAGCGTATTGACCGTGGTGGCACAGAGGGCTTCCACCTTGCTGTCCACCGTGGTGAGCTCCGGATCGGTACAGCGGGAGAGGATCGAGTTGTTATAGCCGATGATGGCCAGCTGCTCCGGTATCCGGATCCCCATCAGGTGGGCGAACTTGACCGCCCCTGCGGCCAGGGAGTCCGAAGAGGTAAGGATCGCGTCAAAGCGCAGGCCCTGGTCATAAAGGGATAAGAGCAGCTCCTTTGCCGCGGTGATATCCTTCGGACACTGTCGGATATATCTGGCATCAAGCTCCAGTCCGGCATCGGTCAGGGCGGTCTGATAGCCCTGGAGTTTATTTGTGCCGCTGTAGGATATACTGGTGTACAGGTACAAGATCCTCCGCCGCCCGGAACGAAGGAGCTGGGTGGTGGCGTGATGGGTGGCGGCCTGATCGTCGCAGAGGGTGGCATAGATATTCTCTCCCTCCAAGTAGCCGTTTAACAGCATGATCGGGATATCGACACCGGGATCTAAGATATAGGCGTTGTCCTTCGGGCGCATCTCGATAAATTTAGAGCCGGCCAGGATGATGGCATCCACCCGCTTGGAGCAGAGAAGGTCGAAATACTTCTGCTTGGTCTCCAGCTTATAGCCGGTGAAGCAGAGCAGGGCATCATAGCCGTGGGTCCGCAGGTCGCGCTCCAGATAATAGACCGCGTCGGCCAGATACAGATCGGAGGTCTCCGAGCACATGATGCCGATCGTCTTCATGGTGTTCAGCCCTAAGCCCCTGGCAAAGATGTTCGGCTTATAGCCCAGCTTCTCCATCACATCCAATACATGCGCCCTGGTCTTGTCGCTGACGTTGGGATTGCCGTTCAAGACCCTGGAGACCGTGGCGATGGAGACGTTTGCTTTTTTTGATACGTCGTAAATGTTCATCCGATCACCTCCCCTTTGACGCTCCAAAAGCTGTAAGTGCTTACAAGTCAGGATTATTATAACCATTATGGACAGATAATGCAAGGGTTTTCTGAAAATTTTTCTTAAACTTCACAAAGCAGATGAGGGCACATGAGGCCGGTATTTTGTGCGATGGTAAAAATATAGATAAAAATATGCCCGTTTGTGTTTTATACTTGACTTTTTATCCAGTCTTATGTAGAATGTATGTAAGCGCTTACAAATGCAGAGAAGTGGTCCGGCGGCTCCCGGGAAGAAGGGGGCGGGGCCCTGCGAGGGAAGGTCCCGCCGGATGGGACCGGACAGAAAGGGAGGAGAAGATGCAGGATTTTATCAAGATCCATGAGGATGACAATGTGGCAGTGGCCTTGCGCCCGATCGGGAAGGGGGAGACCCTGCAGGTGGCGGGCGGACAGGTAGTGACCCTGGAGGAGATCCCCCAGGGCCATAAGTTCGCGCTGAGAGCGATCGAGGCCGGGGAGGATGTGGTCAAGTATGGATTCCGGATCGGCCATGCCAAGGAGAAGATCCAAAAGGGACAGTGGATCCACGTCCACAACTTAAAGACCGCTCTGGGGGATCTCCTCCACTATACCTATACACCTGTACAGTGCCGGCTGAAGGAGACGGAGCACGTCTGTTTTGACGGCTTTAGGCGGAAGGATGGGAAGGTGGGCGTCCGCAATGAGCTCTGGATCGTGCCTACGGTAGGCTGTGTCAACTCCATCGCCAAGGCGATCGAGCAGAAGGCCCAGAAGTATGTGGGCGGCTCCATCGACGCGGTGGCCGCATTTCCCCATCCATACGGCTGCTCCCAGATGGGTGACGATCAGGAGAACACCCGCAAGATCCTGGCGGATATGATCGGCCACCCGAACGCAGGCGGCGTGCTGGTGCTGGGATTAGGCTGCGAGAACAGCAATATCCCGGTGCTGATGGACTATATCGGCGAGTATGACAAGGAGAGGGTCCGTTTCCTTCAGTGCCAGGACGTGGAGGATGAGCAGGCAGAGGCCATGAAGCTCTTGGATGAGCTGGCCCGGTATGCCGGCACCTTAAAGCGGGAGAAGGTGGATGCCAGCGAGCTGATCGTGGGGATGAAGTGCGGCGGCTCCGACGGACTTTCCGGGATCACGGCGAACCCGGTGGTGGGCGCGTTTTCCGATATCCTCTGCTCTAAGGGCGGTACCACGATCCTGACGGAAGTGCCGGAGATGTTCGGCGCGGAGACCCTTCTGATGGACCGCTGCGAGACGGAGGGCCTGTTTGACCAGACGGTGGAGCTGATCAATGATTTTAAGGATTATTTTAAGAGACATGGCCAGACTATCTACGAGAACCCGTCGCCGGGAAATAAAAAGGGCGGGATCTCCACTTTGGAGGACAAATCCCTCGGATGTACCCAGAAGTCCGGCAGTTCCCCGGTAAAAGGCGTCTTGTCTTACACGGAGCCGGTGAAGGTGAAGGGCCTGAACCTCTTGAGCGCACCGGGCAACGATCTGGTGGCCTCCACAGCCCTGGCCATGTCGGGAGCCCATATCGTCCTGTTCACCACCGGACGAGGGACGCCCTTCGCTTCCCCGGTCCCCACAGTGAAGATCTCCAGCAATTCGGCTCTGGCCGGGCACAAGAGCAACTGGATCGACTTTAACGCAGGCCGCATGGTGGAGGATGCCACCAAGGAGGACCTGGCAGAGGCGCTGTTCTTGTATGTGCTGGACGTGGCTTCCGGCAAGCAGGTAAAGGCAGAGGAGGCCGGGTTCCATGATTGGGCGATCTTTAAACAGGGCGTGACCCTGTAGGCTTTTTTGCAGGGGGCAGGTGTGAGGATAGAGGGGGGATGACATGAAGCTGAACAGGACGACGCTCAGGAGTGTGGAGATCTTAAAACTGGTATCCAAGCGGCCGGACGGGATCACGCTGGACGAGATCTGCGAGGCCTTAAAGATGCCCAAGACCAGCGCCTATGACATCGTGGTCACTCTGGCAGAGACCGGGATGATCCATGTGGCAAAGGGACAGAGACAAGTCTATACCATTGGTCTGACCGCTTATCGGATCGGGATCAGCTATACGAACCATATGGATGTGCTGGCTACTCTGGAGCCGGAGCTGAAGGTATTTGCCAGAGAGATCGGAAAGACCGTGTTCTATGGGGTCCTGGCCGGTCATGAGGTGGTGTACTTATGTAAATCCGAGCCGGAGAACCCGATCATCACCACTGCTACCGTAGGCTCGAAAAATCCCGTTTACTGTACCTCGCTGGGAAAGGCCATATTAGCCTATGTGGATGCGGATACCAGGCAGAAGATCATGGACCGGATCCATTTCCGCCAGAAGACCCCGAGGACGATCCTATCCCGGGAGGCGCTCTCAGAGGAGCTTGAGAAGGTGCGGGAGAAGGGCTACGCCTTAGATGCCAGGGAGGTGGAGGACCATATGGAATGTGTGGGCGCGCCGGTCTTTGACCAGGAAGGAAGGGTCTTAGGAGCCATCAGCGCCTCCAGCCTGTATAAGCCCCAGGAGGATTATGAGAAGCTTGGGGCGGCGGTAAAGGAGAAGGCGGCGGCGCTCTCTAAGGTGCTGGGATATATGGGGGAGATGGGGTAGGCGGCAGACAGATACCCTGAACGGTTACGGCATCCGGCCATTGAAGATCGCTACGCGATAGGCCGGATGCTTGTGACCGCCACATCTTCGTACGGTCAGCGCGGTAAACGCGCAGACCTATCTGAACGGTTACGATCGTTCTTATTAATAATAAGAATAAACCCCGCTTTCCCTGTTGACATATCTTGCTATAGGGAGTAGAATTAAACCATGATAATTGCATTTGCGAAAATAATTCGTATATGCGAATATATAAAATGAAAAGGAGAGAACCATGAAGAAAGAACAGGTATTAGCGAGACTGAAGGAGGACTGTCTGGTGGCTGTGGTCCGTGCCAAGGACTTAGACCAGGGTGAGAAGGTGGTGGATGCGATCGTCGCAGGCGGCATCAATTTCATCGAGATCACCATGACCATGGACGATGGGGATCCGGTGGAGTTCATCGCGGCTATGTCCAAGAAGTATAAGGACAATGACAAGATCGTGATCGGAGCCGGTACGGTCTTGGATCCGGAGACAGCCCGTCAGGTGATCTTGGCCGGCGCCAACTATGTGGTGAGCCCTGGCCTGAACGTAGAGACCATCAAGCTGTGCAACCGCTACAGAGTGCCCATGCTTCCCGGCGTCATGACCCCGACCGAGGCGATCACCGCTCTGGAGGCTGGCTGTGACGTGATCAAGATCTTCCCTGGCAATATCGTGGGACCGTCGGCGATCAGCTCCTTTAAGGGCCCCCTTCCCCAGGGTGAGTTCATGCCCTCCGGCGGTGTGGATGTAGATAACGTGGACAAGTGGTTAAAGGCAGGCGCTTACGCGGTGGGCACCGGCAGCAGCCTGACCAAGGGCGCGAAGACCGGCGACTTCGGGGCAGTGACCGCGAAGGCGAAGGAGTTCGTGGAGGCCGTGGCGGCAGCACGGGCGAAATAGTAAAGGTGTATCCTTTAAAATGCCATCTCAGCGGCTCTCCTGTCGGAAGAGGTCTGGAAAGAAAACCCAGGAAGGACAGGCCGGGGCCGCGGGGCATGGCGGTTAAAAGATAGAGTCCCATATAGTCTTAAGTTCTATAGTATGAGAGATCAAGGAGAAGAGAAATGGCAAAGATCGTGACTATGGGTGAGATCATGCTAAGATTATCCACCCCCAACAATGAGAAGTTCATCCAGGCAGACGAGTTTGACGTCAACTACGGCGGCGGCGAGGCCAACGTGGCGGTATCCCTGGCAAATTACGGCCATGATGTGGAATTTGTGACGGCTGTCCCGGCAAACCCGATCGGCGAGTGTGCGGTGGCGGCTCTGCGCAAGTACAATGTAGGGACAAAACATGTCGCAAAGAGCGGCGAGCGGCTGGGGATCTATTTTTTGGAGACCGGGTCCGCTATGCGTGCCTCCAACGTGGTCTATGACCGTGCGGGCAGCTCCATTGCCACAGCCACACCGGATCAGTTCGACTTTGACAAGATCTTTGAAGGTGCGGATTGGTTCCATTTCACCGGGATCACCCCGGCCGTTTCCGATGCGGCGATCGAGCTGACCGAGGCGGCTTTAAAGGCGGCAAAGGCTCATAACGTGACCGTATCCGTGGACTTGAACTTCCGGAAGAAATTATGGTCTTCTGAGAAGGCACAGAAGGTCATGACGGACCTGATGCAGTATGTGGATGTATGCATCGGCAATGAAGAGGACGCGGAGAAGGTATTAGGCTTTAAGCCCGGCGAGACGGATGTGACCTCCGGTGAGCTGGAGCTGGCCGGCTATGTGGATATCTTCAATCAGATGGCGGACAAGTTCGGCTTCAAGTATATCATCAGCTCCCTGCGGGAGAGCTTCTCGGCCTCCAATAACGGCTGGTCTGCATGCATCATGGACGGCAAGACCAGAGAGTTCTACCATTCCAAGAAGTACTCGATCACCCCGATCGTGGACCGTGTGGGCGGCGGCGACTCCTTTGCAGGCGGCTTGATCTGCGGTCTGGCAGACGGCAAGGATATGAAGGCGGCTCTGGAATTTGCCGTGGCGGCTTCCGCGTTAAAGCACACCATCCCCGGCGACTTTAACTTAGTCACCCGCGCAGAGGTGGACAACCTGGCCGGCGGCGACGGATCTGGACGTGTACAGCGGTAAGGATAAGAGGATCATACAAGTGGGACAGAGTATGGACTACCAAGACATGTAAGAGATAAGTGCGGTATGGTCAGAGCGGGCAGCAGGACTGCCCGCTCTCAACCAGCCGCTTTTTTTACAGAGATATCTGCCGCCCGGGCCTGCTGGACCTCGGCCTTTTAGGGGGCGGGAGATGGATACGGCAGGCATGTATAGAATGGAGGAACACATGAACGATGTGAAGAACAGAAACTTTGACCTGGTGACCTTTGGCCAGCTCCTGCTCCGTCTGTCGCCGCCCGGCAATGAGCGGCTGATGCGGTGCGATGTCTTTGAAAAGCAGGTGGGCGGCGCGGAGCTGAACGTAGCTACCGGCGTGGCGCTCTTAGGGCTCCACACCGGGATCATCTCCAAGCTCCCTGCCCATGATATCGGGAGCTTTATGAAGGGGAAGATCCGGTCCTATGGGGTCAGCGATGATTTCTTTATCTACGATGAGAACCCCGGCGCCAGGGTGGGGATCTACTATTATGAGAACGGCGCTTATCCCAGAAAGCCCAAGGTGATCTACGACCGTACCAACAGCTCTTTTTATTCCCTGGATATCAAGGAGGTCCCGGAGGAGGTCTACAGCGCGTCCCGGTGCTTCCATACCACGGGGATCACGATGGCGCTGAGCCAGAAAGCCAGAGAGACCACCATCGAGATGATCAAGCGGTTCAAGGCCGCCGGCACCCTGGTCTCCTTTGATGTGAACTTTAGGGGGAACCTATGGACCGGCGAGGAGGCAAAGGCCTGCATCGAGCAGATCCTCCCCTATGTGGACATCTTTTTCTGCTCTGAGGATACGGCCCGCCTGACCTTTAAAAAGACAGGCACCGCCAGGGAGATGATGAAGAGCTTCACCGAGGAGTACCCGGTCAGCATCGTGGCCTCCACCCGGCGGATCGTCCACAGCCCCAAGAGGCACACCTTCGGATCGGTGATGTACGATGCCCGGAAGGACCAGTACTATGAGGAAGAGCCCTACCAAGATATCGAGGTGGTGGACCGGATCGGCAGCGGCGACGCCTACATCTCCGGGGCTCTCTACGGGCTGCTGACCAGCGACGGGGACTGTATGAAGGCGGTGCGCTTCGGCAATGCCACCAGCGCGGTGAAGAACACCATACCGGGGGATATGCCCACATCGGATCTGGAGGAGATCGAAACTATCATCAAGGCCCATGGGCAGAAGGGGCCCCAGAGCGAGATGGCCCGGTAGAACGGGCTCCTGATAAAGATATGGCAGAGCATAGGTTTAGATGAGCCTCACAGTGGAAACGTGTTTCAAGGATCTGGAACGTGCTGCTAGGGGCCATCTGCGACAAAAGGAACGTCATCAGACGTTCCTTTTTTTTGACTTAAAATAGCGGATCAGGTTATGCAGGATCTGGATCTCTTCCTGGGCCAGGCCGGAGATGTCCAGGGTCGCCGTGCTGTCTATCCCCAAAAGGTGGTCGGAGGATATATGGAAAAGTTTGGACAGCTTGACGATCAGGGCGATCGGGGGGACGGCGATACCCAGTTCCCATGCATTGACTGTGCTCCTGCTCACGGAGAGCCTTTTTGCCAGCATCGCCTGCGTCAATCCATATTCTTCTCTTAAAGATCTGATCTTATCGGCGGTCGTCATAGTCTCCCCCTGCAAAAATCATCTTGCTATAAGGATAAATGGACAAAAGTGCTCGTTCATTCTTTTTTTGACTTAAAATAGCGGATCAGGTTGTGCAAGATCTGGATCTCTTCCTGGTCCAGACCGGAGATGTCCAGGGTCGCTGTGCTGTCTATCCCTAAAATGTGGTCGGATGATACATGGAAAAGCTTGGAGAGCTCGATCAGCAGGGCAGTAGAGGGCACAGAAATGCCCAGCTCCCATGCGTTGACCGCGCTCCTGGTCACACAGAGCTTTTTTGCCAGCATACTCTGTGTCAGCTTATGTTCTTCTCTTAAAGATCTGATCCTATCGGCGATCATCATCGTACACCCCATAAAATGATTTTAATATAAAGATAAATGGAAATAGGTAATGTTTCATTATCAAAATGATAATTTAAATTGACAAACACGCCAAAATGGCATATACTACTGTGTAGTTTTGAAGTTAATATCGAAAAAAATGTATTGGATGGCACATTTAGATGCTTCTGTATGCAGGAAAGCGGTCGGCAGCAGGCTTCCTGTATCCTTGGGAGACAGCTGCTGCAGAGAAGGGTGTAGGATGAAGACGCGAGAAAACGGTACAGGCGGTCACCTGGAGATAGGGAAAAACAAAGATGCCAAGATCGACGCCAGGGCGGGCAGCAGGACTGTAGTCGAGATCGGAGCTGTATCCGGGTGCGGTCTGGAGATCTTGTCAGATCCCAAAAAGCTGATCAAAAGCTTTATCGATGCCCAGGTGGTCCGGCGAGGGCTGGACTGGCGCACGGGGGAGGCTTACCGCATCGACTTGGAGCGCTTTTACAAATGGCTGGCTGCGGGAGACGGGCAGAGTATACGTGAAAGGGCAGGGACCGAACAGAGCCGATCAGGCGGTCTGGCGTTGGATGGTCTCCGATGGCAGGAGAAGATGGAGGACTACCTGGAGTATCTGACTCTGGAAAAAAGGCTGCGCCCTGCTACCGTCGCCAGGAAATACAGGGTGTTCAACTATTATCTCGCCTTTCTGGTACGGCAAGGTTTCTTGTTGGATCGGGGGCCATTAAAACTAAGGCGGATGGCGGGAAGGCCGCAGCGCAGAGGACAGGAGGCGGATCCAGGCGGGCCGGAGGCTCTGGATGGATCGGATGTCCAGGATGGCCGGGATGCTCCAGGCGTTCCGGATGCCGCAGATGGACATGCAGGCAGCCGGATGTCCAAAAGGGATGTAGATACCTTTTTCCTGGCATTGGAACGGGAATATAACGGTCTGGACAGCGATTTCCGCAAACGGATCTGCCTGCGGGATCTGGTGATGATGTCTCTCTTGTTCTACCATGGGATCGAGATCAGTGAGCTGCTGCGGCTGGAGGTCTCGGATTATGACAAGAAGACCGGCGTGCTGACGATCCAAAGGAAACGGGGGAGAACGGCCGGTATCTATCTGTACTCCAGAACACTGAAGGAACGGATGGAGACATGGATAGCGGCGCATGGCTGCTTTGAGCGGGAACCGGAGTACCAGAAGATGATGTTCCTGTCGAAGCTGGGGAGGCCATTATCTATGAAGATGGTGATCAATATATTTGAGAAATATCGGGTGATGGCGGGGATCGAGAAGGCGGTCACGCCGAAAGATCTGAAAAGGTGCATGGGGGAGTATGCCAGGGAATTGATGAGGGAGTGGTGTGAGTGAACGCTTTTACACATAAAGTGGACAGATCACAGATCCCTACATGCAATATCATGGGGGTGGATATCGCTGCCATCGATATGGAATGGCTCCTGGAGTTCACGCACAAGAACATAAAAGCTCTATCAGGAGACTACTGCTGTGTCTCCAATGTCCATACCACCGTGACCGCCTGGGAGGATGCGGATTATCGCAAGGTACAAAATGGAGGGATCATGGCGATCCCAGATGGAGGCCCTTTATCATTCGTAGGCAGGAAACGCGGGCATGAGAAAATGGGACGCACTGCAGGGCCGGATTATATGGACGAGATCCTAAAGGTGAGCGTGCAAAAGGGATATACTCATTATTTTTATGGCAGTACAGAGGAGACGCTCAAGAAGCTGTGTGAAAAGCTGGTGATAGAGTATCCGGGGATACATATAGCAGGAATGTGCAGTCCGCCTTTCAGGGCTATGACCGATGAGGAAGACCGGGCGACCGTCGCTAAGATCGACGCGGCCGCCCCGGATTTTTTGTGGGTGGGGCTGGGCGCGCCGAAGCAGGAGCGGTGGATGGCGGAGCATCAAGGGAAGGTGAAGGGCTTTATGGTGGGCGTGGGAGCGGGCTTTGATTACCTTGCCGGGAACATCAAGAGGGCGCCGGAGTGGATGCAGGAGAGGAGCCTGGAGTGGGTGTATCGGATGTGGCAGGAGCCGGGGAGGCTGGCGGGGCGGTATCTGCATAGCAATGTGAAGTTTTTATGGGATGCATGTTTGTGGGGGAAATAATATGTTTTTTATGGTGAGCGGATCTACCTTGTTTCCATCTGTTGAGAGAAGTGGAGGGAAAGATGTTCGATCATGGTATATAAAACGTTTAAAGCGTCTGATGCCGATGCTGATCTTTTTCTATGATTTATCGGTCATTTTTGGAAATCTATGTTTTGAAAGCGCTTTTGATCTTATTAAGGCATTTATCTTTCCAACGATCTATTGGTTTACAGGGGCTTTGCTGCTTTTTTATTTCATTTTCTTTTTTATCGAGAAGAGTAAATGTCCTTATATCCGGGTGGGCTGTGCAGTCATGTTGATCGCAGGCTGCTTGTTTTGGGATAACATATATTCGGAAAGATATTTTATTGGATTTTTAGCTATGCTGATAGGTGCTTATATCCGAAAAAGATTGACGGACATATTGAACAGAGCATCGGATGATAAGGGCCAGATGATCGGGATGATCCTTTTGTCTGGGATGATGTACGTGGTCTTAAAGCTTTTGCGGGGCAGGGGGCTGGAGGTCGGAGGAGTGATACATCTTGGCATAGGGATCTTGACGATCATGATAGCAGCAGGGATATTGATCATTGGATGTTCGTATGAAGATAAGATAAAAAATTGCTTGGAGGTCCATAGAAATATCCGCTATGCCATCAAAACTTTAAGTGAAGTGACATTAGCGGTATATCTAGTGATGGGTTTCGATGACCGTATCATCATGAAACAGATAGGAGCGCTATCTACATTTCCGCTATCATATTTCATCGACCTATCGATCTCATTTTTACTTGCGTATGTGATCACTGCTATAGATAAAAAGTTGCAGCATGCAATGAAATAAAATTGAGGAGATGCCTTTTGAAACAAACGATATTGATCTTTGCATTAAGCAGATCCCCGTGGATCGGGGGTATTTATTATAGAAAGAATATCATCCATATGCTTTTGGAAAATGAGGATATCACAAAAAAATATGAGATAGCGCTCCTAGTCAATGAAAGATACGCAGAGATATTTGAGGTCTTTTTACCTGAGATCAAACTGATCAGATGCAAGGATGATATCGGTGTGGCCGGAGCTATCCTGCGATCGATCATATGTTGCATGAAATACAAGGTAAGATACGTGTTCCCGTTACGCCCCTTTGGATTTTTAAGGATGTTTGGGATCACGCCTGTTTCGTGGATAGCTGATCTTCAACATTGTCACTATCCGGATTTTTTTGACCAGGAGGAGATCGATAAGAGGAATGCAGATTTCAGACAGATCGCTCGGGCCGACGCGCCGCTGGTATTAAGCAGCAACGATGCGCTAAAAGACTTTCGGACCTATTTCTCATCAGACAGAAAAAATGTTTTTGTCGTGCATTTTACGTCCTATATAGAAGATGAACTTAAAGGCCTGGAAAAATTAGATGAAGATGCTCTGTTAGACCGATCTGGATTAAAAAAGGGGAGATATGTTGCGATCTGCAATCAGTTTTGGAAGCATAAGGATCATTTGGTAGTCCTAAAGGCGATAAAGCAGTTAGTACAAGAAGAGGCTATATCAGGTATGAGCTTTGTCTTCACAGGTGAGCTGTCAGATAGAAGGGATCCGGCTTATATCGAGCAGGTCAGGGCCATGTTGGACGAGCCTATGATCGCGGATGCTGTAAAAGTCCTTGGATTTATAGATAGGACGACCCAATTGTGTATCATGAAAAACGCCAGTTTTCTGATACAGCCTTCTCTGTTTGAGGGGTGGGGGACAGTGGTAGAAGATGGAAAAATACTCAATAAGCGGATGATACTATCCGATATCGACGTTCATTTGGAGCAAAAAGATGATCATTGCATGCTGTTTAAGAAAAATAACCCAGAGGCTCTGGCAGATGCGATCAAAGAGATGTTGTCCTCGCGGACAGACGAGAGCCTTTGTGAGCATATCGATATGACACGCAGGTATGCAAGCGTACTTAGCCAGATATTTATATAGATCCAGATAGGGGACAGGTCTATGCGGGTATTGATCACAGGGGATCAGGGGTTCATAGGGAGCCATCTGAGAAAAGCATATCGAAAACAGAATGCAGATGTATATGGCTGGGATAAAAAGGGGATATCGGATAACGAAAAGACCGTGTATCCGGCAGATATGATGGATATGGATGATGCGATCCGTTTTTTGAAAAAGATATCGCCGGATATGATCATACACTGTGCCGGAAGTGCAGATGTGATGCGCTCGATCGAAGAGCCGATCGCGGATATGCGAGTGAACTACATGGCCACAGAAAGCCTGCTGTTCGCATTAAAAAAATGCGGTATGGCCGATCGGAGATTTATGCTCTTATCCAGTGCATCCGTATATGGAGAGCCATCCATGCTGCCAATGGATGAGATGCAGCCGATCAACCCGCTTTCGCCATATGCATTACATAAGTGGGCAGCAGAAGAGGCTTGTGTGTTCATGCATAAGTGTCATGGCATGGATGTAAAGATCCTCCGGATATTTTCAGCCTATGGTCCGGGCCTTCGGAAACAGCTCTTCTGGGATATGTATCAGAAGATCAAAAACACAGGGATGCTGGAGCTTTGGGGGAGCGGTGAGGAGAGCCGGGATTATATCTATGTGGACGATCTTGTGAGAGCGGTCATGTTCATAGCAGATAGAGCCAAGAAGGATGATATCTATTTTAATGTGGCAAATGGAGAAGAAGTTACGATCAGAGGAGCGGCCTTGTGCTTTGTGGAGCATATGCATGTCTCAAAAGAAATGATAAAGTTTGTGGGAAAAAGAAGGGAAGGAGAGCCCATCAATTGGAAGGCTGATATCACAAAGCTGCAGAGACTTGGATATTCCAGGAGCGTATCTTTTTCGGAAGGGATAGAGAGATATATACAGTGGGCGGATAGATCATGCGGATAGGGATCTTAGTATTAAGTGTTGGTCCATTTGGGAACAAAGGATTTTATAACCTGCAAGAGGTGGGGCTGGCAAAAGCACTGGACCGGTATTGTGAGGAAGTAAAAGTATATAAAGCGGTCCCCCAAAAGGAAAGGGGGATGACAGAGCCTATCGCAGGTACTGACCATGCAGTCATCCAGTATATACCGTGCAGAAGGATCGGGACCAATGGGATGCCCGATCTAAAAGAGATGGATGCGACCTTGGATCTGCTCATCTGCTTTTCCGATACACAGCTCATGCTGCCAAGGGTCTTTCGCTGGAGTGAGAAAAACGGGGTACGGTTCCTTCCCTACATTGGTGTTATGGAGAGCCATAGCACGAACAAGATCAATGCGTGGGTGATGGACGCTTTATTTATACGTAATGTGCGGATCTATCGAAAGTGTATATGTTTGGCGAAAACACCGGATATCGTGAAAGGGCTCTTAAAAAAAGGTGTGAAAAAGGTGGTCCTCGGAACGGTGGGATTGGATCTGAGTATCTTGAGGTCAGATTTCGAAGACTATAATGTTGATGATCTTAAAGAAAAGTATGGATATAAGAAAGATGATAAAGTGCTCTTATTTGTCGGGCGGATGATCGATGAAAAAAGACCTTTAGAGATGATCGACATTTTTTCTGCGGTACACAGACGCGACGGACGATATAGATTGTTGATGGTTGGGGATGGAGAGCTTTTAGGAGATGTACAAAAAGCGGTGGGAGATGAGAGGATCGGTCATGCTGTCCGGATCATCAGGATGATCCCAAACGAGGATATGTGGGAGGTGTATCGTATTGCCGACTATCTGATCAATTTGAACAAAAGAGAGATATTTGGCATGACGATAATGGAAGCGATGTACTATGGATGCAAGGTGATCGCCTGGAGGGCACCAGGTCCAGACTGGATCATTGAAGATAGGAGTACAGGATATCTGGTTTCAGACCGTGATGAGCTTTTAGAGAGGATAGCAGAAGGTAAAGGCCTTACTATAAATGCGCGAACAAGGGTAAGAGAAAAGCTGACATGGGATCATACGGCACAGGCGGTCATGCGGATCGCGCTGTGAGCGGTTAGTAGTGGAGAGATAAAAGATGTGTGGGATCTATGGATGTGTAGGAAAACAACTATCGGTCGAAATGGCCGATCTGTGCTGTGACCGGATGCAGCATAGAGGACCGGATGGGAGAGGCGTGTGGCAGGAAGATGACGTAACACTGGCACATAGGCGATTATCCATCATCGATCTATCGGAAGATGGGAGCCAGCCCATGGCATATGCGGATGGAAGGTATATGATCACATTTAACGGAGAGATCTATAACTATATCGAAGTTAAGGAAAGATTAAAAAAAGCCGGGTATGTTTTTCATAATGATAGCGATACAGAAGTGATATTGGCGGCCTATCATGCGTGGGGCGAGGAGTGTGTATCGCATTTTAATGGGATGTGGGCATTTGCGATCTACGACAGGGAAGAAAAAGAGCTGTTTTTAAGCCGCGACCGATTTGGCGTGAAGCCATTGTTTTATTCGTTAGAGGGCGGTGTGTTGGTCTTTGCCTCGGAGATGAAGGCGATCATGCCATGTTTGAAGACGATAAGGATCGATAAAAAGATGCTGGATCTCTTTCGGATATTCCACCACTATGAATTTAAAGAAGAATGTTTGATAGAAGGGATCAAGCGATTTCCGGCAGGGCATAACGCGACATTTAAGAAAGGCATATTTAAGATCAAAAGATATTGGGATACATTGGATCGGTTGATCGACCTGCCAGAACCATATGAAGAGCAAGTTGAGATGTTCCGCACCTTATTTTTAGACGCATGTCGGTTAAGGATGCGCAGCGATGTCCCGATCGGGACTTCACTGAGCGGCGGATTGGATTCCAGCGCGGTGCTATGTGCGTTGCATGATATCGCAAGTAGAGGACAGGATGTATCCTACCAGAAGGATTGGCAGCATGCGTATGTGGCCGGCTTTCAGGACAGTGTCCTTGATGAGACACGATATGCCCGGAGGGTAACGGATCACATAGGGATAGGGAGTACACATATCGACATAAAAAACATCACCGATGAAAGGATATTATATCGTCAGGCTTATCTGCTGGAAGAGTTATGGATGAACACACAGATACCGCAGATGGCGATATATGAGAATGAACGTTTGTACGGGACCGTGGTATCGATAGATGGACATGGGGCAGATGAACTGTTCGGCGGGTATAGCTTTAACATGCAGTTTGCATTGCTTGACGCACCGGATGATGATGTGGTGCGGATGCTGGCGAGGACGATCCGTGAAGCGGAGAGTATAGGCGATGACTTTGCCGATATGGATACATGGATAAAAAAGCGTATACGTAAAACAAAGATAAGAGAACTATATGAACATATATACCGCAGAAGCATCTTAAAAGGGGATCCTTGCAAACATCCTGGGTTCAAGAGGTTGGATCGGTTGACACAGTCGCTTTATGTAGAGACCCATGAGAGGATATTACCGACATTACTCAGAAATTATGACAGGGACAGCATGGCATATGGCGTGGAGATCAGGATGCCGTTTATGGATCATAGGATCGTATCATTTGCTATGTCACTGCCATGGCATAGTAAGCTCCGGAATGGTTGTTCAAAGGCGATCATCCGAGATGCGTTATGTGATATCATGCCCTATGATATCGTGTACCGTAAGGATAAGAAGGGCTTTAACGCGCCGATAGGGGAATGGATACGTGGATCGGCCGAGGTATATCTAGATCTGGTCAACAGTACGCGCTTTTTAGAAAGCGCGGCGGTGAAAGGCCATAAGAAGATACGCAAAAGATTATACGATTTTATCAAAAATGAAGATCCTGATCATAACGCGGACTTCGCAAAGGCGCAGAGATTATGGTTAGAACTGAACATGTTTGTTTGGGAAGAAGCCATGATAAAGGGTAGAGCATCTTAAAATGAAAAAGAAAAAAGTATATTATATCATCGATGATATATACAATGGAGGCGGGATCGCCCGTGTTACATTGTTGATAGCCGGGGAACTGATAAAGACAGGCAGATATGATGTTTCGATCGTATCGATGAGCCGTCCGCTGGAGACGCCGTATTATAAGATACCGGATGGCTGCAGAGTGATCGATCTTCCACTTAAAGATTTTAGTATCCGAAAAGATTTTATAAGAGCAGGGATAGGACTCCGAAGGTTATTTCCATTGGATCTTGAATGTACATTTGTGATCGATGATGTAGGGCATAATGTACCTGCCTGGATCGGACTGCGACACTGCAGAAAAGCCAGTTTCATCAGCTGGTCCCACACAAATTTTTTTAACGGATCAAAATATGGCTTTTCGGGGGTCGGGAAGCGCTTGGCAGTAAAAAGATTTAAATATCTGGTAGCTTTAACAAAAGAGGATAGGGGATATTATAAAAAAATACTGAATGCGGACAATGTGATCCAGATATATAATCCTAAAGACCCATCCATCCAAAAACAGAAATATCATGCGGGATCGAAAAGGATCATTACATGTGGACGGCTGAGCCGGGAAAAGGGATTTGATATATTGCTCCAGGTCGCGCAAGGAGTTTTTGAAAAGGTGAAAGATTGGCAATGGGATATCTATGGAGATGGACCGGAATATACGGCCATCCGACAGAGGATAAAAGAATATGGATTAGAAGAAAAAGTGAACCTTATGGGTTATCATAAAGATATCCTGCGTTTATATCAAGACTATGCATTTTATGTGTTCATTTCACGAGGGGAAGGTTGTCCGATGGCGATGATCGAGGCATTATCAGCAGGGCTCCCGATGCTCTCTTTTGATTTTAAATGTGGGCCAAAGGATCTGATCGTCGATGGGGTGAATGGATACATCATAAAAAATTGGGATGTTGATGAGATGGTAGATAAGGTATTAAAGCTGATCATGGACCAGAAGCTCAGGTGTGAGCTTGCGGAACATGCGGATATGAACCTATCGGAATTAGAGATGTCCTATGTGTTGGATAAATGGGAGAGCATATTATAACTTTTCGTAGGTAAACACATACCGGATGATATCGAAGGACAGAGGGCATAGGTCATAGAAAATAGCTGAGGAGGACAAGATGGTATCGATCATACTACCTACTTATAATGGTGAAAGATACATACAGGGATCCATAGAAAGCGTATTGAAACAGACCTATCAGGATTGGGAATTGATCGTGATCGACGATCACTCTGAGGACGGGACTGGAAACATCGTCCGGCAGTATGCAGATAAGGACAGCCGGATCAAGCTATATAGAAATGAGAAAAACCTGCGCTTACCGGCTTCACTGAACAAAGGCTTCTCCTTGAGCAAAGGAAAGTATCTTACCTGGACCTCCGATGATAACCTGTTTAAGGAAAATGCGATAGGAGGATTTGTCCATATATTAGAGAAAAACCATGATATCGGTCTGGTGTTTTCTGCGATGGATATCATCGATGAGCATGGAGCTGTGGTCGGCCATACTCCGCCTGTCCAGGATCTGGAAGAGATCCATTATAAAAATATCGTGATGGCCTCCTTTATGTATACGCGAGCTGTGTATGAAAAGGTGGGAGACTATAATATCGATCTTTTCTTGGTAGAAGACCATGACTATTGGCTTAGGATAGCAAGAGAGTTTACGATCACGTATATAGAGGAGCCATTGTATCGATACAGGACCCATCCAGGGAGCCTGACAGAGACAAAAAATCAGCAGATGCAGGAGGCGAAGATCGCTCTTTTGAAAGGCGAACTGGGTTCGTGCGGGTTATCTGATGCTGTCAGAGCTGGTATCTATAGAGAGCTTGCTATCGCAGCGTTCAGCATAGACCGGTATGGGATGATGAAGGACTGTGTGACGCATATGAAGGAGCTGCAGGGCGATATCAGTACCCTCCCTATGAAAGTCCGATACGCCTATAAGATGGGAAAAAGACCGACAGCGTTGCTGAAAAGGATATATAGGGCACTGAAGTGAGGATGACCTTGAAAAAGGATGATGATCTAAGGGGAGTATACAGTGAGATGGGGAGAGACAGATGAGAAAATATCTGAGGACATTGCGTGTGCAGCATTATATCAAAAATGGGCTGATCTGCCTTGCACCCTTTTTTGGACAGATATTGTTCCGGCCGGATATCATGAAAAGTGTCGCCTTATCTATCCTGGCATTTTCTTTTATCTCATCATCTATATACATCATAAATGATATCCATGATGTAGAAAAAGACAGAAAGCACCCTAAAAAGTGTAAACGGCCGATCGCGTCGGGCGAGATCTCTATCGTACAGGCGAAAAGGATATGCGCGACCCTTATGCTGCTATCGGTGGTCCTCCAGTGCTTTATCGGAGCGAGAGAGCTTGCCGCATGGATGGTCTTAGGGAGCTATTTCCTGATCAATATCCTATATAGTGTATACGGAGCAAAAGATAAGCCGTTGGTTGATGTATGCCTGTTGGCTTCTGGCTTCGTCCTTCGCGTTTTTTACGGTGCCGCAAACACGCAGGTAGATATCTCTGTGTGGCTTTTGCTGGTCATCACATCCGGTTCATTATATATGGGATTTGGTAAGCGGAGAAATGAGCTGGTGTTGTCGGGGGATCGTACAAGAGAGGTATTACGGTTGTATAACAAAAATTTCCTTTCCCAGAGTATGGGGGCTATGATGACACTCTCGATCGTATTTTACGCATTGTGGTGTATGGAAAAAGATACCGTTGAACGTGTGCAGAGGTTTACATATACGGTACCGATCGTGATGCTCATCTTATTGAGATATAGCTTTATCATTGAAAAGGACTCTGATGGCGACCCGGTCAATGTGCTCATTGGGGATAAGGCGCTTTTACTCCTTTGTGCGATCTATATAACTGTGCTGTGCTGGTTTATCTACTTGAAATGATAATGGAAAATGTGTGGTAGGCGATATGATCACAAAGCTAAAAGGATCATCTGAACGGTCGATCATCCTGTTGTTTTTACTGATGACGGCATGTTTTATCTGGATACCGGAAAAGAGTATCCTTCTGTGTTTCTTACTTTTTTCAGTACTTGTTTTTGGGTTGTCCGGTTTCAAACAAGATGGATATTTTATCGCTATGAAGAGGTACGGTGATGTTTTGATCGGGATATGTACATTTATCCCGCGCTTTCTATATTGGATGGCGATGAGAGGCACACTGCGGCAGATCGGCGAGGTCGATAGGATCATTTTGGATTCTGCTGTTACAGGAAGATATACAGATATCCTTTCTGGATTTGAAAATTATCCGGATAAGACATTTTATTTTCGGATGTTCCCCCATAAGCTCTGTTATCCGGCCTTATTACATGTGATAGGGTTGAGGGACCAAGACCGTATCATCTTATTCCAGATATTTTGCGCGGTCATAGCTGCTATATCGATCTGCGAGATAGGCAGATGTCTGGTGTCGGATCGAGTGGGATATATCGCAGGCCTGTTATACGCGTTATGGCCTGCCCAGATCGTGTATCTGGTGTTTATCTCCGAGGAAAACGTATCGATCATTTGTCTGCTATCCTTGATGCTGCTCATCATTAAGGCAAAAGAAAAGATCGATAAGGACGGAGATGATAAAAGATCCAGGGTTTTGACCATGGGCTATTTTGTCGCGGCTGGGACCATATCTGGCATAGGCGCGTGTTTTAAGGATTGGTGTATGATCATCCTGATCGCGTCCTTTTTGGTCATGCTATCGGGGCCATCGGATCGCTGGACGGATAAAAGGAGGCTTGCTTTTTATGGCATAGTGACATTGTTTTTCCGCTGGGCGGTCAAAGCGTTGATCGTATGCCGTTTGGAGCATCTCTTACAGGCGACAGTCAACATAGATAATCTTGCTTGCTATCTTTATGTGTCCTTGCATCCATGGAATGCCGGAGGCTATAATGCAGCGCGATATAAAGAATATTTTGATCTGGTCGCAGCGAAGGGGTTTGACTTTGACGCGGCGAACATGGCGGCGGTGAAGCTTACCATCAAGAATGTGATAGGGTCCGTGAAAAGGATCCCATGGCTGCTTGGCTATAAACTGCGGGGAGGATATCATGACGATCTTCATATGATCGGCAATGCGATGGGCAGTATAGGGGATATGAGCAAAAGAGAACGATGCAGCCTGTTTTTTGATAGGTTAAGGTCGGTAGACTATGTATATTGGACGACGATCGTGATCGGAGGGATATATGCGGCGATAGCCGTATTAAAAGAAAAGGACACGAAAGCTTTATGGCTCATAACGATCTTAACAGGAGGCTTGCTGCTCATTTTATTGATCGAGTGTGAGGGCAGATATAAATACTGTATACAGCCGGTCTGGCTATTATGTTCTGTCTGGGGGATGGATGAGCTTTCCGGGAAGGCGGAAAAATGGAGAAAGGGACCGAGCGGCAGACGGATATAGAAGCATTGCGGATCATCTGTATGCTGCTGATCATTTCCTTTCATTATGCCTATAAGGGAGGCTTTACGGATGATATGCCTTTGATCAACGGCTATATCATCAAGATGTTCTGGATGTTTGGAGAGCTTGGGGTAAACTGCTTTATGCTGATCACCGGATATTTTATGGTGGAAAGTTGCTTTAAGCTGCGGAAACTGATCCTGCTCTGGATACAGGTTGAAATGTATAACGTAGCGGTGATGTTGATCGCATATAGGATAGGAATTTTACAGTGGACGGGAAAAAAGGCCTTTATCCTCCAGCTTCTCCCGGTATGGCAAGGGAAATGGTGGTTTGTGACAGCGTATGTCATCATCTATATCTTGAGCCCATTTATGAAGCAGTTTGCTAAAAGTATATCGAAACGTGACTACATAAAATTCCTGGCTATATGTTTGGTATTATGGTCAGTCCTCCCTACAGTCTTAGGTGTATTTCGTAATGATACAGAAGGGTCATTATACTATACAAGGGCAGTGTGGCTGATGATCATATGGTTTACGGGAGGATATATAAGACTGCATGGTCATCCATGTATCGGACCGATCAAGTCATGGAAAAAGGTATTTCTGATCACTCTTGCACTGATCTTTAGCTCGATCTTGATCATAAAGCATTTTAACGGATTTTTTGCATGGCTGGGAACAACAGAACCGGCATATCTCTGGCGGCCGAACACGACTCCGATGTATGTGCTCAGCGTTAGTTTGTTCTGTATATTCCTTGATATGCGACTGCCACACTGGAAGATGATCGGTAAGGTCGCGTCAACAACATTAGGGATCTATTTGTTACATGATTCGATATTGGCCGGATATATATGGGGTCATATTTTTAAAAATGGCACACATGCTGCTTCTCCATTTTTGATCCTGCATATCTTATCCGCGACAGCGGCGGTCTTTCTGGTCGGGGCAGTGGTCGATCTGATGAGACAGCATTTAGTGGAAAGGATAGTTGAAAGATGGATGGATATCTTACAGGAGAAGGATAACAAATGAAAAAGATCGGGATATTAACGTTGAGCGCATCCGATAATTGCGGCTCTCTATTGCAAGCTTATGCACTCCAGACAGTATTACAGGACAGGGGGTATGATGTAGAGATCATCGACTTTACAACGCCCATCTCCGAAAAAATGTATCGTATCTTTCATCCTGGTTATATAAGCTCACCAAAGATGTTCTTTGGACAGATCATACGGTATAAGGACCTGATAAAACAAAAAAGAGATTATCAACAGTTTAGACAAGAACGACTAAGGCTGACCGAACAAAGATATAGCTCAATAGATGGACTAAGGACGATCGATGGGAAATATGAAGCGATCGTATGCGGGAGCGATCAGATCTGGAATGTGTATATGCGGGATTTTGATGAGGCCTTTTTCCTTTCATGGTGTATAAAGTCGAGATGTGTATCGTATGCAGCGAGTCTGGGAGATCAAAAAGGCGGGCGTCTGGCCGATATGGTCGAAAGAGGATTTGGATATGACCGATATGCTGCTGTTTCGGTAAGAGAAGGCAGTGCAGCGGAGAAATTCAAAGCAGAGTTAGGTAAAGATGTAAAGGTATGTCTGGATCCGACCTTATTGCTTAGCAAAGAGCAGTGGAGGGGTCTCGTCGATAAGAAGATGATCCCCAAAGAAAGATTCATATTCTATTACTCATATAATTATGCGGATGAGGAAAAAAACCGGACAGTATTAAGATTTTCAGCAGAGACAAACCTTCCTGTATATGTTATCAATGCTTCTCGGTGGGTAGATGGGAGGGAGGCTAAGTATGGCTTTCGGATCTTCGAACAAGCAGGCCCACTGGCTTTTTTAGGATTGATGGACGGGTGTGCATATGCATTGGTGGAGTCTTTTCATGGGGTGGCGTTTTCCTATATATTCCAAAAAGAATTTTGGTTTTTGGGTAGAGAGGTAAGAGCAGATGACCGTATTGAAGATCTGTTAGAGATCATCGATAAAAGGGAGCGGGTGTTATATCCAGGCAATATCGATCTTAGCAGCTACAGGCCGATCAGTTATCTGACCGTTCCGCCAAGGTTTAAAGAGCTGCTCCAAGATTCCGAGCGCTATATCACGGAAAATATCTAGGGGAGTGTAAAGAGGAGGCGGCTATGAAAAAGGTGATGGTAGTCTTTGGGACGCGGCCAGAGGCGATCAAGATGTGTCCCTTGGTCAATGAACTAAAGAGTAGGCCCGGTCTTGAGACGATCGTTTGCGTTACTGGCCAGCATCGACAGATGTTGGATCAAGTGTTAGAGACATTTGCGGTCGTACCAGATCATGACCTGGCGATCATGAAAAACGGGCAGACGCTATTCGATATCACGGACGCGATATTGAACAAGATAAGAGAGATCCTGGAAAGGTTACGTCCGGATGTGGTCCTTGTCCATGGAGATACGTCCACTACATTTGCAACGGCATTGGCATGCTTCTATTTACAGATACCGGTGGGACATGTGGAAGCTGGACTCCGGACATATGATATCTATAGCCCATATCCGGAAGAGTTTAACCGACAAGCGGTATCGATCATGAGCCGATATGATTTTGCTCCTACAGAAAGGAGCCGGGAAAATCTATTGCGGGAAAGAAAGGATGGGGCTAAGGTCTGGGTCACGGGCAATACGGTCATCGATGCATTGAGGACAACTGTACAAAAAGGATTCGCCCATCCAGAGCTAGATTGGGCTTTGGGGAGCAGATTGATCTTTATCACGGCTCACCGTAGAGAAAATCTTGGCGGCCCTATGCATCATATGTTCAGAGCGATCCATAGGATCGTAAGAGAATACCCAGATGTAAAAGCATTATATCCGATCCATATGAACCCGACTATCCGTAGGATAGCAGAGGAGGAATTAGGGGATCTTGAACGTGTCCATATCATCGAACCGGTCGATGTGATCGAATGTCATAATCTGATGGCAAGATCTTATCTGATATTAACAGATTCTGGCGGGATACAAGAGGAGGCCCCATCCTTAGGGAAACCGGTGTTAGTGATGCGGGACACGACAGAACGTCCGGAAGGGGTGGAAGCAGGAACATTGAAGCTCGTGGGTACGGACGAAGAGGTCATACATAGGGAGCTCAAGATATTATTGGATGACAAGGAGGCCTACGACATTATGGCTAAAACGGATAATCCTTATGGAGATGGCCACGCTTGCGCCAGGATCGCGGATATCCTTGAGCATGAACTTTTGAAAGGGATATGATGGCCATGCGTTTGGAGCGGAAGAAAAATACGATCCGAAATCTGGTGTGGGGGATGAGCGGCCGTGCCGTGACTCTATTAGGCCCCTTTGTGATCCGATCGATGATCATCGAGCGATTAGGGGCAGGATATCTCGGTCTGGGCAGTTTGTTCACATCCATACTCCAGGTCCTGAACATGGCGGAGTTAGGTATCGGGTCGGCAGTAGCATATTGTATGTATGCGCCTATAGCAAACGATGATACAGAAGTGATATGCGCGCTGCTCGGAGCATTTAGGAAGATCTATAAGATCATAGGCCTTGTGATCTTGGGGGCGGGGCTGCTCCTATCACCATTTCTCGGTTTATTGATCAATGGAGATGTCCCTGCAGATATCAACATCCATCTTTTGTATCTGCTATATCTCTTAAATGCCAGCATCAGTTATCTGATGTGTGCCTATAGAAATGTGCTCTTTTCGGCATTTCAGCGGGAAGATATCCTGAGTAAGATCCATTCTGCTCTTTTGATCGCGGGATATGTGGTGCAGATCATCATCTTATCAATGTTCAGGGATTATTATCTATACTATGCGGTCGTTCCGATCATCAGTATATTGGATAATACTGTGGTTTATTTTTTGTCAAAAGAGTATTTTCCGAGATATATCCCACAAGGAGCACTCCCACAGCAGATAAAGGGAGATATCAAGGAAAAGGTGTCTGGGATCGTCATCAGCAAGTTTTGTGGACTTACCAGGAATGCCTTTGACAGCATCATCATCTCCTCATTTATCGGTCTGAGGGCAGTAGCGATATATGGAAATTATTATTACATCATGAGTAACCTTTCGGCACTTTTGGTGATCGGAGTAACTGCGATGAGGGCCGGGATCGGGAACAGTATCGCGATGGATACAGAAGAAAAGAACCACAAGGATATCGGACGCTTTTCTTTTATCTATATGTGGGTAGCTGGGTGGTGTTCGATCTGTCTGCTATGCCTATATCAGCCATTTATGGAATTGTGGGTCCATAAAGAAAATATGTTCCCATTTTATATGGTCATCCTTTTTTCAGTGTATTTTTTCGGGCTATGTGTGGGAGATATCATAGACGCATATTCCGGGGCGGTCGGCCTGTGGTGGGAGAATCGTAAACGCACGATGTGTGAAGCAGTCTGTAATCTACTGTTGAACATTGTTTTAGGCTATCTCTTCGGTGTGGCCGGGGTCCTGCTCGCAACAGTGATCACGATATTTGTGTTTAACTTTTTTTGGAAGGCATATATCTTGTATGATCGCTATTTTGTATCCTATCGATTTTTCGGGCATATCAGGATCAATATGTTCTATATGGTGGTCACGATCATGGCTGGAGCAGTGAGCTTGACTTTATGTGCGATGGTCGATCTTAAGCCGATATATGCGCTTTTTTTTCGTGGCGTAGTATGTGTTTTTGTTCCAAATCTTATCTTTTTTTTGGCCTATGGGAGGCTTTCGGTATACAAGGATGCAGAGCGATTTATAAAAACACTGTTCGGTCGGAGGAGGAAAAGGGATAGATGGGAGGACGACATGCCTATATGATCATGGCGCATCATAAGTTCTCTATTTTAAAGGAGCTCCTAAAGGATTTGGATGATGAGCGTAATGACCTTTTTTTGCATGTGGACAAGAAAGCAAGAGACTTTGATCCAGAGGATATATGTGCTTCGATCAAAAAAGCGCGTATCTGCATCACAGAGCGCATGGATGTCCGTTGGGGCGGGTTTTCGCAGATCAAATGTATATTGATGCTGTTAGAAAGAGCGACCGGGGCAGGAAACCACGCGTATTATCATTTTATGGTCGGTGTGGAGTTCCCATTAAAGACCCAGGACTATATCCATCGATTTTTTGATGAGCACCAGGGATATGAGTTTATAGGATTTGACCATGAAGATCAAAAATATATGGATCGAGTAAGATACTATCACATTTTTAATGAATACGCACGGAATAATACTTTTTTTCAAAAGATCCTTAATAAGATCAACTTCGGATGCGTGTATATCCAGAAAATGTTACATGTGGATCTGACCAAAAGATATGGGATCGCATTTAAAAAGGGGAATGCAAATTGGAGCTTGACCCATGATCTGGCAAGATATATCTTATCTAAAAAAGAAGAGGTATCCAGGATATACCGACATTCTTTTTGTGGAGATGAGGTATTTATCCATACGATCGTCTTCAATTCGGTTTTTTATAAAAAGGTCTATGATGTGGAGGATGAATACAGATCATCTATGAGGGTGATGACATGGGAGGATGAAAAGAACCAATATCATCTAAAGGACTTGAACTATCTAATGGGATGCAAAAGACTGTTCGCCAGAAAGATCGATGGTGGAGACGCATTAAGATTGATCGATGGGATAAAGCGATCTCGAGAGTAGGTGCCGTATGATGATGGACTCCAAAAAGACATATGGATGTTTATTTGTATTGATGATGGTCAATAACTGGTGGGGCGATCTAAAGGTTTTTTCAGGCATATATTTTTTAGTTAGACCAGCTGTCTTGAGTGTCAGTGCGATGATAGCATTTGGGATAGCTATAAGGAAAAAATATGCTGTCGCTGAATTGCTTCTCTGCATTTTCCTTGTTATGATAGGAGGGTATACATCGTACGTTACAGAGAGCAAATGGATATTATACCTCACTGTCCTTATCGCTTTGGTAAAAGAGACAGATACGAAAAGTATTTTGGTGGTCGCATATAGATCCATGTCCGTTTTTTTGCTGATCTCTATGTCTGTCTTCATCATCCAGGTTGTTGGATCTCCTGATATGTTAGGGACTATCAGCTATAACGGTATAACAAAGTATGATATGAATTTTATTGGCGCGAATGAAGCGGCTAGATATTGGATCTACTGGGTCTTGTTATCCCGATGTATGGATACAAAAAGGACCATATCGATATTTAATGCTATATTAGTGGCTTTCGGAACGGTCTTCTTTTATCTATGCACACGATCAGAGGCGTTATTGATCGTGCCAGGCATCCTATTTCTCAAATATATAGAACGGTACAAAAAATGTGAGCGTTTTGTACAAAGAGCTGGAGGATATAGTTTTTTATCGATCTGCATCTGCAGTGTTTTGATATTAAGGCTAAATGGAACAGGTTTGTTTGCTCTGGCCGATCAGTTCTGTTCTGGAAGGCTATCGTTAGGCATCGCGGCATTTCGCATATATGGGACGACATTTTTAGGAAGGTCCCCACTGAGATTTTATCATTGGATCAATGCAGGAACGGACAATGCATTAAGATTAGTGGTGGACAATGCGTATCATATGATCATGATCCAATATGGGATCATCTATCTTATGATCATATCGTTTATATTTATAAAAGCTTCGAAAAAATGTTCTTATAGAGAAAATATCTGCTTTATCGTGTACTCGATCTTTGCGCTAGCGGAAAATGTGATATTTTCGCCAACAGCTATTTTTCCAGTGCTCATCGCAGCAAGTGCATGTTGGGATAAAGGCCGCGAAAAGCATATAGACCGACCGGAGGAGGATAGGACGGGGATGGAGCATAAAATGCTTGGGGAGGAGGGAGGATGTTTTGCGAGATAGCAGGATCGATGCGATCAAATATTATGGGATCGTAGGTATGGTATTATTACATAGCAGTTATCTATTAGATGATGTCTCTGGAGATATACCGATACAAATGGCTGTGACCAGCATAGCCGGGATCGGCTTACCGTTGTATTTCTTTTTGTCGGCATACTTTTTTACGATAGGATATTCGAGCGAAAATATGGAACGCAAGATCATATCCCGGATCAAGAAGATCGCGATCCCTTACATACTCTGGCAGTTTATCATGATAAACGTATATGACATCTTAGGTCGTTTGGACCGAAATAGGTTAGGGATAAGATTTATCGACGAGACATATTTTCCATCTGGTATAAAAGAGACCTTTAAATTTATCTATAAAGGATGGAGGGACCCGCCCTTATGGTATCTGCTGGTCTTGATACAATTTGTTTTTATCACGCCAGTATTATTGATGTTGGTCAAAAAGTTTAGATATGTCAGTCTTTTAGCGATCAGTATGATCATTTTGATCAATGTAGGATACTATGGAGATATACCCTACGCCAGTCTTCCCTATTGGGCTCCGGAATATCTGTCAGGGATCTGGATGGCGATCTATGCGCCAGATGTGGTAAGAGATGATAAATGGAAAAAATTGGGCGGGGGGGGGGTACGCAGTGGTTGGTATATTCTTTTTTTGGATAGGCTCCTGTATTTTGTTAAAAAGAGAGAGTTATACAGTATATGACCATTTTAAATATCTGGGCTGGGTCTTGGCTCCGATCGCTTTACTTGGGATATCTTATTTTATCCCGCAAAAAGAATTTCTTTATAAAGGGCAATTTGATGCGGAGTATATCATTTTCTGTATCCATTATCCGTTGATCCATATGGTCGCGACTGTGGTTGGAAATTTCATAAGACCGGTTGGGGATGCGCAGAAGATCTATTTCTGGATAGGGGTAGTGGGCGCTGTGCTTTTGTGCAGTCATATAGCGCATTATTTTTTGAAGCGGTGGTGTAGACCGGTATATCGATCTTTATATGGAGACTATTGACCTTAACATTAAAAATACTTAGGAGAAATGTTTTTTCACAGGAAGCCAAGTAAAGGATGGAGGGGAGGAGATCATGAAACTGCAGGATATCATAGGGAAAGCGTATCTGTTAGCCGTGTTTGCTTTCCTGTCATTGCTTTTTGGACTTTTTACTATAGACGATAATATACGTTATGTGATATTGGCGGCGAGTATCTTGTTGCTTTTATTTATCGTGATACGTTTTGATACATTGTATGAGACTGGAAAAGAAGATATATGGATGCCGATCTTGCTCTTTCTTA
>CAJUSS010000011.1 GCA_910588895.1 uncultured Lachnospiraceae bacterium | reverse complement strand
CCTGTGCCGTTGCCGACATAGCCGCCTGTTCGCACTTTGATCTCGCCATTTCACTTAGTAAACGGACTGAAAACTACATAAAATTCGAAAATCCAGAGCCGAAAGGCTCTTTTTATATACAAAAAAATAAAAAGGAGTGGAAGACAATGAAAAAAGAAAGTATCACCATCAACCAGAAAGAGCCCCATTATGAGATCGAGAGCATCACGCCGGTATCGGCGCACGTCTTGCAGATCGTGTTTGCCGGCGATGTTCCGCCGGCCTATGGAGATGTCCAAGTCTACACGGCAGGCGGCTCCCAGTGCTCTGATCTGCCTGGGTATGGGACAGTCTACCGCGATGAGGGCCAGACGATCTATCTGTCTGATGATGGCAGTGTGTACCAGCCGCCGATGGAGCCGGAGCCAGCCATCCCGCCAGAGCCATACACCCCAACGCCGGAGGAGCTGCTGGCATCGGCCCAAGCCGCCAAGAGGGCAGAGGTATCAGCGGATTGCGAGCAGATCATCTACAAGGGCGTAAGCGTCACCTTGGCGGATGGGAGCACAGAGCACTTCAGCCTGACGGAACATGACCAGCTCAATCTGTTCGGCAAGCAGGCCCAGCTGGCAGCAGGGGCGGAGCGATTAGAGTACCACGCCGATGGTCAGCCGTGCCGCTACTACAGCGCTGCAGATATGCAGGCCATCATCCAGGCGGCCATGTTCCACGTCAGCTACCACACGACCTACTGCAATGCGCTCAACATGTGGATCGCCGGTTGTCAGGCGGCAGAGGAGGTCCAGGGGATCTTTTATGGTGCCGACGTGCCAGCAGAGTACAGATCGGAGGTCCTGGACGCATATCTTTTACAGATAGCGGCAGAGGCGGGCGGAAGAGATGAGAGTGAGACAGTATCTTAAGATCGCTTTTTTGTTTGCGGTGGGTGGTCTACTGTACAACCTCCTGGAGCTGGCCTGGAGGAGCTGGACACACTGGACCATGTTCTTTTTGGGCGGCGCCTGTTTTGTGTGCTTGGGCTTGATCAATGAGGTACTGCCCTGGGCGATGCCGATCTGGCAGCAGATGGCCATCGGGGCCTGCATCATCACGGGCCTGGAGTTTGTCACCGGCTGCATCGTCAATCTGTTGTTGGGCTGGGGTGTATGGGATTATAGCCAGATGCCGGGTAACCTTTTAGGGCAGATCTGTCCGCAGTATTTTGGGCTTTGGCTGTTGGCGGCTTTGGCCGGGATCATCCTGGACGATTGTTTACGGCACTGGTGGTGGGATGAGGAGCAGCCGCACTATAACATCGGGCTGACCAGATACAGCGATAGGATCGTCTGGCTACCAGTATAAGATAGAGGGCCGAAAGGCTCTTTTTTCATGGGAAGGAGGTGATCGGGATGTATGTGGATGCACAGGCGGTCATCGGGGCCGCTGCCCTTTTGGGGGCGGTGACCGCGATCTTTGGTGGGATCTTTGCAGTCTACCGATGGTACCAGCGGCAGGAAGAGCAAGACGAAGATATAAAAGCGTTGAAGGAAGAGATGTGCCTTTTGAACTATGGTGTCTTAGCCTGTTTAAAGGGCCTGAAAGAGCAGGGATGCAATGGCCCTGTGACGGCGGCCATTGACAAGATCGAAAAGCACATGAACCAGGAAGCGCACAGATGATGGGACATACCCATATGATAGTGTAGGCCAGGGATAGACCTGGCAGGAAGAGAGGAAAGAGATGAACATACCAGAAATGATGCAGTATCTGTCGTACTTACTGATGGCTATCGGCATGATGGCCTTTATCGTGTCGGTGATCGCCCAGGTGATCAAGTCCTGGCCAGGTCTGGACAACCTCCCGACCTCCGCAGTGGTGATCGTGTTATCGTTGGTGCTCTGCCCAGCGGTCTTCGTGGCCATGATGGCCTGGCAGGGGCATCCGATCGAGTGGTATATGGTGTTTGCCTGTATGATAGCCGCTTTTGTGGTGGCGCTGGTGTCCATGGACGGCTGGGAGCGGCTGAAGGAGATCTGGGAGCGTACGGGATACAAAGATAAAGATAAGAGATAGTTGCGACGTCGCAACAGCGACAAGGCTGGCCCGGGAGAGATCCTGGGCCTTTTTCGATAAGGAGGTTTATATGAAAGGATACGGGTTAAAGGCCAGCCAGGTAGTGGCGATGGCGAGGAGATATAAGGATTATCAGGAAAAGAGCCGTCTGGGTACCCGGACGCAGATGTGGGATCTGCATTGGTCCGCCGGCTACAATAACTACACCATCTGGGCGATCCTGTACAAAGACTATACTGCCCGGAACTACCAGGCACAGCCCTGGTGCGCGATGTACGGATCGGACATCATGGTCCTCGCCCTACAGGAGCATTGCGGTATGGATGTGCCAGCGGCCGCCGAGGCGGCCAAGGACCTGTTTGGAGGTGACCTGCCGTATAACTGCCAGCTGTTCGTGGACCAGCATAGGAAGGATGCGAGACTTGACCATACACCAGCTGCAGGGGCGATGGTGATCTTCTGGACAGGGAGTAAGTACGGTCACTGGGGCATCTGCTCCGGAGTGGATAATAACGGGAAGGGGTTCACCAGTGTGGAAGGGAACACTTCCGGAGGCGCTGATAAGGTAGACCCGGATGGCGGGGCTGTAGTAGAAAAGTGGCATAGCTTAGCCTCACAGACATTGTTCTGGCACCCCCAGTATGCACCGGAGACAGCGGTGCCAAGCCAAGAGCCGGCCAGATATACGATCGCAGCAGGACATGATGGACTTGCAGTAACGGCCCAGTCGCTCTATATCCGCGAACAACCAGGGGACGGTAGGACAGTGGGAGCTTTAAAGGCAGGAGATAAGGTATGGCCCCAGGAGAAATGTTTCATCGATGGGAAGGCCTGGTATAAGATCCCAGAGGGCTGGATATCCTCCAGATACTTAGAAGGCTGGGTCAAGGAGGGCAACGGCCTCTGGTGGTATGTGATGCAGGGCTATACCTTTAATGTGAAGGCATGGCAGCAGATCGGAGGGAAATGGTACTACTTTGACAATACCGGCTATATGGCCTCCTCTAGGTGGATCCTGGATGCAGGGAACTATTACTATGTCACTTCATCAGGAGAGATGGCAAAGGATGCCTATGTCAAGTCGATCGAGAAGGAACTGTACTACTGGGTCAACGTAGATGGGGTCTGGGAGCCGGAGTGGGATACAGAGGCTCCAGACTTGGATAAGTATAGGCTGGTGGTATAAAAAAGGTAGATAGGTCCAAGCAAGATCAAAAGGAGAAGGGGCGGGATCTTCGCCCCTTCTCCTTTCTGTTACTTTTTGGTGATGTACTCCAGGCACTCTACGATCTCGGAGTCTGAGTGGCCGTGGTCCCGCAGCCATTCGATCAACCTTGCGATATCTGTCGTGCTCATTTCCTCCATCTGCTCTCCTTTCTCCCTTCTGGGCTATTGTCTTTCGGTTTCCCTCTTGACAATTATATAATATCACACATTTATGTGATTGTCAACGCGTTTATCACATATTTTAGAGATTATCTTTTCTCTGTCACTATCTGTCTCTACAAATCTTATTATGTCCCTAGGCTGCATCTCCAGGATGCAACAAAGACGGTTCAAGACATCTAATGATATGTTAGTGTCTCCGTTCCTAAATTTCCGCATCGTGTCCTGGCCAAAAATCCTGCTTTTCTTCGCGGTTGTCGTATTTATACCCGCTTTGGCCAACTCACTGATCACATCGATCTTATATTGTAGCATTGCCCCCACACCTCCTTTTGGTCTATGCATCTACTATATAGCAGCCAGCAGATCTTGTCAATAAAAATCTCAAATAAATGTGACAATGACCGATTGATGGTGGTGACAGTTCGATGCCGGCTACATGCTGACCGGATACCAGACAGCCCCTGACGGGAAGGCCTACTATCTGTGCCAGCACCCTGGGATCGATGAGGGGAAGTGCATGGTCACGGACCAGAAGGGCGCGCTGCAGGTCGCTGAGTGGGACCTGGATAGGGGATGTTATCGGATAAAAGACTAGAAAAGGGATAGATCAGTGATAGGTGATGCCACATCACAGAGGAGGCACATCACCTATCACCATATGATCTACAAAAGACCGCCTTGTAAAAGGTGGTAGACAACATGGAAAAGATGTGTTAAATTTTATCCGTTAGCAACACATTAGCAACAGATATTTGGTAAAACCTTGGATTTACAGTATTTTTTTCATGTGGACGTTAAGGAAATATTAAAAGTTTCCCAGTGTTTTTCAAAAAGCCTTAAGTTGCGAAAAGAGTCGTTGGATGGTATACTGTACTAAGGTCTGCCGAAAGAGCAGGGCTGTCGTGACGATAAAAGGCAGTGGGGAGGCCACTGCCATCATGAAAGAGATGATGGCGATTTATGGATGAACGATATTCTGTTTTGATGTCGGTCTATCAGAAGGAGAGACCAGGATATCTGCGAGCGGCGCTGCAGAGTATGCTGGAGCAGACGCTGCTGCCCGATGAGATCGTGCTGGTATGTGATGGGCCTCTGACAGAAGGGCTGGAGCAGGTGATCGATGAGTTCTCGCAGCAGATCCTGGTGGTCCGGCTGCCAAGGAACCACGGTCTGGGCTATGCGCTGGCGGAAGGTCTGCGGCATTGCAGGAACGAGCTGATCGCCCGTATGGATTCGGATGATATATCGGTCCGGGAGCGGTGTGCATGGCAGGTGGATCATCTGAAGGCACACTCGGATGTAGATGTCTTAAGCGGAACACTGGCAGAATTTAAGGGAGAGTGCCGGACCGCCGATGAGGCGGTCGAGCATATCGTTGCTTACAAAAAGGTGCCGGTATCCGATCAGGAGATCAAAAGCTATATCAAGTACCGAAACCCGGTGAACCATCCATGCGTGATGTTTAAAAAGAGCAAGGTCCTGGCTGCAGGAGGCTATCAGCCATGCAGCTTTTTTGAGGATTATGATCTGTGGGTGCGGATGTATCTGGACGGCCACACCTTTGCCAATCTCAGGGAAACACTCTTGTACATGCGGGTGGATGAGATGTATAAGCGGCGGGGTGGTTTGCGTTATGGGCGTGCAGTCGTTTCCTTTCAGACAAGAACGTACCGGCGGGGGGGGACTAGTTTTTTGCAGTATCTGTCTCTCACAGTGGCCAGGGTCGTGGTCAGTCTTTTACCGGACAGACTGCGGAGTATCCTCTATTCTATGAGATTAAGGGACGATAAAGGATGAATGAAAAAACGGGTAACAGCCGATTTGAACCATATAAGAGATTGATAAAATTTGCAGGTTCCGCTGTGATCGTTCTGGTGGAATTTGCGGTTTATTTTTATGCGTGGATGAACTGGTACAATAAGAGTATGACCATCGCATTTTATCGCCGGGGTAACTGGCTGATCGCGGGGGAATATCTGGTCCTGCTGCTGTTCTTCCATCGGATGTACGGAGGCCTGCGGGTGGGGATCTACCGGTATTGGAACCTGGTCTATTCCCATATGATCTCGGTGGTGGCGATCAACATATTTTTCTATGTCCAGGTGGTCCTGTTTGACAAAAAGATGCACGACCCAGGGCCGATGCTGGCGGTGACGCTGGCCGATCTGATCCTGGTGATGCTCTGGGCCTGGGCGTTCAAGAGGTTTTACAGTTTTTTGTTCCCCAGGAAGCATCTGCTTTTGGTCCACAGCGATTATCCCATGTTCCAGCTCAGGAACCGGATCGAGACCAGAGAAGATAAATATGAGATCGCAAAGACGGTGTCGATCGATCTGGGGATCGAGGAGATCGTGGAGGAGTCCAAGATCTATGACGGGATCTTGATCGGGGATATCCCGGCAGAGCAGAGAAATAAACTGATGAAACGCTGTTATGCGGAGAACATCCGGAGCTATACGGTCCCGAAGATCAGCGATATCCTGCTCAGGACCTCGACCGAGCTGAACATCTTTGACGCGCCTTTATATCTGTCTAGGAATTATGACGGGCTCGCCTGGGACCAGCGGGCAGTGAAGCGTCTGATGGATATGTTGCTGGGAGGTGCGCTCCTGTGCCTGACCAGTCCTTTTTTTCTGCTCATCGCAGCCGCGATCAAGTGTACGGATAAGGGGCCTGTCTTTTATCTGCAGGAGCGTTTGACAAAGGATGGCCGGGTGTTCAAGATCTACAAGTTCCGGACCATGGTCGTGGATGCGGAGAAAAAGAGCGGACCGGTAAAGGCCGGCGATAAAGATCCAAGGATCCTCCCGGTGGGCCGTGTCCTGCGGGCGAGCCGGCTGGACGAGCTCCCCCAGCTGCTCAATATCTTAAAAGGCGATATGAGCCTGGTGGGGCCCAGACCGGAACGGCCGGAGCTGGCCAAGATCATCACAAAGAATATCCCGGAATTCGAGTATCGGCTGAAGGTAAAGGCCGGCCTGACCGGTTATGCCCAGATCTATGGGAAATATTGCACGACCAGCTATGATAAGCTGAAGCTGGATCTGACTTACATCCGGAACTATTCTGTATGGATGGATCTGAAGCTGATCTTGATGACTCCGAAGGTGCTGTTCATGAAGGAGTCTACCGAGGGCTTTGAGGAAGGAAAGTGGGAAGATCCGGCACTGACCTGTCAGGAGGAGACGGTACAGTGAGCGGAGGATCTCGCTGTCGATGCGTGAAGATCAGATCGGCAGAGACAGTGATGAAAGAGATGGGGATGATGAAAGATGAGGGATAAGATCTTGTCGATAGCAGTACCCATGTATAATGTGGGGGCATATATCGCCCAATGTCTGGACTCGTTTGTGGTCCCCGAGGTGATGGAAAAGGTAGAGGTGCTGGCCATCGATGACGGAGGGACAGACCGGTCGGGGGAGATCGCGCGAGGGTATGAGGCGCGATATCCGGAGACCTTTCGGGTGATCCGGAAGGAAAACGGCGGTCATGGCTCGGTGATCAACCGGGGGATCGAAGAGGCGTCGGGACGGTATTTTCGGGTTGTGGATGGAGATGACTGGGTGGAGCGGGAAGGTTTTATCCATCTGGTGGAGCATCTGGAAAAAACGGATGCGGATATGGTCCTTTCTAACTATGATTGGGTGGACCACGGGAGCGGAAAACGGAAGGCCGAGGTGGAAGAGATCTGTCCGGGGATCGGATATGGGGCCGTGTATCCATTTTCGGAGGTTGGGGACCATATCTTTATGAAGATGCATGCGATCACTTATAAGACGGAGGTGATCCGGGGGCAGCCAGAGCGGCTGGACGAGCATTGCTTTTATGTGGATACAGAATATATGCTGTTCCCGTTGCCCTATGTAAAGACTGTGTCCGCCATCCAAGATCATGTGTACCAGTATCGCATCGGCCTGCCAGGGCAGAGCATGAGCGCGGAAAAGCTGCAGCGGCAGTGTGGTCAGCATGAGCGGGTCCTGGAAAGGCTGTTGGCTTTTTATGACCAGCATAGGGGCGAGATATGCAGCAAGGCTTTGGAGGCTACGCTGGCTAGGATCCTTACCAGCCAGTATAAGATATACCTGATGTTTCCCCAAAGCCATAAGGAGCAGCTCCTTGCAGTGGAAAGGCGGATGCGGCAGGAGTATCCGGCGATCTATGGGCAGGTAGGGCAGAAGGCGGTCCTGTTTTTGCGGAGGACCGGATATGTGACATATGGGGCGGTCAGTTTTTTGGTGCGGAAGAGGATGCGGTAGGGGGAAGATGTCCTGAAAAAGCGATGGTGCGCGATAAAAGCAAGATGGAAGTGGCAGGGAGCAGCGCCGGCAGGAGCTTGAGATCTTGCTTAGAGAGCAGGAACAGGTCTTTTTTGCATACCAGCCGGAAGCGGAGGAAGACAAGCTGCATGATGAGGACCACGGCTTCGGCAGCGAGCATGCCGATGGCAGCTCCAGTAGCACCGTAGACGGGGATGAGGCAGGCGTTCAGTCGATCCGTTTTTCTGGATCCTGGTCATCATCGGGAGCAAGGAGATCCCCTTTCGCAAGCTCCTGAAGATCTATCTGGCCATCAACGGAGCGATCGTGCTGCTGGCATTTTGCAGCGCATTCCTTGGCGTTATCGAGAACCTGCAATATGGCCAGGGAGAGCGAGGGATCCGCAATTCTTTTGGGATCATCTTTCCTACGGATCTTGCGGCCCGCGGCCCTGTCCATTGCGCTGACCATGCTCTATCCCAAGGTGGGAGGGGCTTTAGAAGAACTGAACAAGCTTGTGTCCGGACGGCTGCGGCTGGGTGCAGACGGGATCGAAAGATATGGGTTCAAGTCCTTTGGCCAGGTGGTGGAATTCATCGGCTTTGGAGGGAGCACCGAGTCGGTAGGTGCCTATTCTTTTGTAGATTGCTCATATATGTATGTGCTGCTGCGGTATGGGGTGGTATTTTTGGCGGTGCTGTTGGGGATCACGGTCTACAGCTGCTACCGGAACCGACATGACCTGTACTTTCTGTATGCGATGACCTTGGTGGCGATCAACTGCGCCATCGCCCATCATATCCTGCAGCTTGAGTATGCCCCATTCTTTTTGGCGCTTCTGGCGAGATGTGTCGGGGCAAAAGAGGATGCAGAGTGTCCGCTTGTGTGCCGATAGCCGTACCTGGCGGTCACAAGCGGTCTTTACGGTATGTCTGCTCCTCTCAGTATCTGCGCTCTATGCACATTTTCTTTCAGGGACTGCGCCATGGGCCCTGTGTTGTTTTCGATGGTATCTGCCGTGTAAAAGTCCCAGTCTTTTTTCTTGTCGATCGCTGCCGGATCGCCGATATAGTCGGCCATGATGACCAGTCCCAGCGCGTTGCCGTTTTGGGAGAGGTAGGTGGCGATCGGTATAGGGCGGACCGCAACACATATCTCCAGCTCATATTTTTCTTTATAGCCTTCTTCACATAGCTCTTTCCAGCTCTTAGACCCTGTATCTGATATCCGCTTGAGACATCCGGTCTCCCAGCCCTGTTCGGGATCTGTGCGGAGCAGGATGCGGTCTTTGCGATCAAAGATCAGGCAGGCCACATGGAATTCCCGTTTTCTCTCGATGATGCTGGAGAACAGCTCTACATCGGTCCGGTCCTTCAATTTATCATATAGCTTTTTCGCATCCTCCCATTTATGTACATTTTTTAAGATCGTATCGATCTGTTGGATGGCAAAGCGGTTGTCTGTGGCAAATTGCTTTATGCCGGATTCTTTGATGTTTGAAAAAGACTCGGCTTCCAACTCATCATATTCTAAGATCTCTTCCAGTTCACCGAAGGCTTGATGGAACATGACTAAGGGGACTTTTCTGCCGCGCCAGACCCCTTTCATGGCGATAAAGGAGATGATCTTGAAGTTGGATGCGACGATCTTCTCCTTATCCTTATCTGTCTGTGCGGTCTTCCATATCATCCAAGCCAGGAGCGGAGAAAGGATGAGCTTATTTTTCACAGCATATCCGGCGATCCGGAACCCTTCGTCGATCTCCCGGCCCAGAAAATCGATCCGCTTTTCGTTATAGGAAGTGGTCATCGGGTGATAGATGATATTTGTGGCGTTAGGATCAGCATGGTTATAGCATTCGGCCAGCCATGCGGCAGCCTTTATACCTAAGGTGGAGAGCACGACTTCCCTGACGGCCTGGCAATGCCGCAGGGAGCAGCGGACAGGGCGGCTCTCCTCCTCCACCTTTTGTGCGATCTTTTCCATCAGGCTGTTCAGGATCTTATTGGCGTTCACGATCTGTGTATAGAGCTGATCCCGGTCTGTGATCTGCACATAGATCAGGACCTCGTCGCCGATCAGTTTCCACAGCTTCCGTACGCATATCAGATCGTCGTCATCATTGTTCGGTGTTTTGTAATCCTCTACGCCCAGATCATCTAGGACCTGACTGTAGAAGCTGGTAAATACATTTGCCCATAGGGATGGATGTTCTGCTTTAAAAGCAGTGGATCCTGCCAGATCAAAGGAAAAAAACAAAAAGACCCCGCTTTCAGGTGCTGCAGGGGCGGGGACATTTTTGATCGTGTTTTTAGAAAGATCGGCAAAGCTTTCTCCGAACATCCGCATGAAATCTGCTGGACGATCTACCTCCATAATCCCAGTACACTCCCTCTCACAGTGGCCGCCCGCACGGAAACATTGAAATACTCAGCGACCTTTGTCACGTTGATCTTATTTTCATGCTCGTACTCGCGGCACTTGCTGATAAATTCCTCTTCCGGCATCAGGAATACGGCGGCAAATTCATTTGCTTCCGCCTCCTGGTGGTTCTGTGCCAGATCGCGGTTACAGACGGCCTGGCGCAAGGTCCCGTCTTTTTGCAGCAGGTGTAGGAAAAGGTGTCCCAGTTCGTGTGAGATGGAAAATAATGTCCTGGTCGCTGGTCGATCGCTCAGATAGCGTATCTCGAAGCTGGTCTCGTCTAAAGTGCGGATCTGGGCGTCTGCATCTAAGCTGTCCTCGGTCATGGAGATACATTTCCCAGGGAGCTCTTTAGCGATGATGTTACGCAATGTATCAAGTGATATAGGTACTTGCAAGGAGAGTCTATCCCGAACGATATCGGCGACAGCGCTGATGTGGGTCCTGTCGATATACATATAGTGCCTCCTTTCCTTCGTCTGTTCTATGATATCACTATACGTGGATCTTTGATCTTTGTCAAGAGGGTATGGTAAAATATCCCAATATCATCCGCTAGCGCATCACCACCTCCCGTGTATCCTTGGCGATCTTAAATGTCTTAGGCGCATCGATCCCGACCAGCATCATAGGGGTGGTCAGCTGGCTCATCATGGGCATCAGATAGCGTTGCACCTTTTCGTAGGAACCGCTGGCGCTGTCGATGTTCCCGGCTTTTTTCATGGCCTCTGTGGCGCACACATAGATCCCCAGTCGGGTCTGGACGGCTTTCTGGACGTGGTTCAGCTCGCTGGCTAAGACTGGCTTTAGCAGGTTCCAAGCGATCGCTTCTCCATGGTTAAAAGCCACTTCTACCGCAAAGCCATCTCTGCAGGCAAAGTCCAGCCGCCATTCTGTGTTCACCACTGTGCCGGTAGTATCATTAAATATATCCACCTCGCATTCCCAGCCGGGGATGACCGATATCCGCTGCTTTAATAAGTCGTTGATACTGGGGGTCAGAGATTTAAAATTGGTCTTTCTGGCGGTATGCATGGTCTTTTTCATATAGAAGTCATCGATCAGATCCTGGTCGGATATGCCCGTCAGAGCGTCAACAAATTCAAGGAAACGCTGCTTTAGATAGGGTTCCCGGTCGATGATCGCGTCAGCGTAGCGGTGAGCGTGAAATAAAAGCTTCATGGCATCTTATCTCCTTTGTAGGCGGCCTTTTGGCTGTCTTGCGTTGTCTTTATGCTGCATTATCTGTCTTTATCATAGCATAGATATGGGGAATGTGCATCAGAAGATCTTTGCGAGGGCAAAGAAATGAGATATCCGCCGGCTGTCGATCTTACCGGATCATCCGGAAAAATGTCCATCCGGAGTCGGCTGTCCTCTTGGAATATTGGTGAAAATAGCTATTGTATTTTATATGCAGATAAAGTAGATTATAGGATACTGTCCGACGGCGAGAGGCCGGATGACGACCGTTCAGATAAGCCTGCACGGATGCTTTCCCATGGGAGCTTGCTTTGCTGGCTGTGCGAAAGGGCGGCGGTCATGACAGATGCGCAAGAGCGATAGAAGATGAGGTGGAGATATGAAAGAGAATGCAGTAAAAGATATGACGACCGGTTCTCCGGCAAAGCTGGTCTGCGGCTTTTTTGTGCCCCTGGTGTTCGGCCTTTTATTTCAGCAGCTGTATAATATGGTGGATACGATCATCGTGGGGAAATACTTAGGGGTCAGTGCGCTGGCCTCGGTGGGCTCTACGGGGTCCATCAATTTTATGATCATCGGGTTCTGTATCGGTGTCTGTAATGGAGCTACGATCCCTGTAGCCCAGAAGTTCGGGGAGAAAAATTTTGTGCAGCTTAGGAAAGTGGCGGCCAACGGGGCCTGGCTGGCTGCGGGGTCCGCGTTGGTGATGACCACTGCAGTGTGCATCCTGTGCCGCCAGATCCTGATGTGGATGAACACACCGGAGGACATCATCGATGGGGCTTATGCCTATATCTTTGTGATCTTCCTGGGGATCCCGGCCACGTATCTTTATAATATGGTATCCGGGATCATCCGTTCGCTGGGGGACAGCCGGACCCCATTGTATTTTCTGATCATGTCCTCTGTATTGAACGTGGCCTTAGATCTGTTCACTATCGTGGTATTGAAGATGGGCGTGGCCGGTGCGGCCTGGGCGACCGTGCTCTCCCAGGCGGTATCCGGGATCGCCTGCCTGGTGTTCATGATCAGGCGGTTTGAGATCCTTAAGATGACCCGGGAGGAAGCTGCGCCGGATATACAGATCATAAAGTACTTGTGTGGGATCGGGATCCCTATGGGGCTCCAGTATTCGATCACAGCGATCGGCAGCATGGTCCTGCAGGTAGCGGTCAATGGCCTGGGATCTATGTCCGTGGCCGCTATGACCGCAGCTACCAAGATTAGCATGTTCTTCTGCTGCCCCTTTGATGCGCTGGGATCCACCATGGCCACCTACGCCGGGCAGAACATCGGAGCCAAGCGGTTGGACCGGATCGGAGAAGGGTTGAAGGATGCGGTGCTCATGGGGACCGTCTATTCCCTGCTGGCGCTGGCGGTGCTGTACTGTTTTGGGGATGATATCGCTCTGCTGTTTTTGGATGCCGACCAGGTCCAGATCCTGGGACAGGTAAGGCAGTATCTGTTGGTCAATGCCGCTTTTTACATCCCGCTGGTGCTGGTGAACGCGGTGCGTTTCCTGATCCAGGGGATGGGCTACTCCAAGCGGGCTGTCCTGGCCGGGGTGTGTGAGATGGCGGCTCGGGCCGGTGTGGGTTTTCTGCTGGTCCCCTACTTTGGCTACACTGCTGTCTGTTTTGCCAGCCCCTGTGCATGGATCGCGGCCGATCTGTTTTTAGTGCCCTCCTATCTTGCGATCATGAAAAAGCTGGGCAAGGAGCAGCAGATGCAGCAAACAGAGGCTGTTCTGACCGAGAAGCCGGGCAAGATGTCCCAAAGAAAACACCGCGCCAGGATCCGATATGGCGCATGAGCCTGACTCCTTTGCCTGGAGAGGGGCCTGACCGCGAGGATATATCTTGCATTTTCCTCCCATCTATCTTATCATAAGTATAGAAGACGATCCAAAAAGGAGGCTATCATGCAGATCACCTCGCTCCGCATCCAAAATTTTAAATACATCCAAGATCTTTTGATCTCAGATATCGAGAACGCCCTGATCCTGGTGGGGAAGAACAATACGGGTAAGACCGGCATCCTGGATGCGGTCCGCACCGTGTTCGGCGGTTACCAGGTGACGGAAAAGGATCTTAACGAGAAAAAACAGAACATCGAGATCTCCATGACCCTGCGGATAACAGACGAGGATCTTCTCTGCCTCCATGCCCAGCGAAAAGTCAGCACCTATAAACGGTTTGAGGCGTGGAAACGGGATTTCTGCAAAAAACTCCCATCCTTTCAGGATGGCGAGCTGTTCTTTACCTGTTCGGTCAACCGGAGCGGTGAGGTGCGTTATTTTGATGGCTACCAAAGGCACAACCGATATATGGAGGCACTGTTCCCCAGACTGTACTGCATTGATACCGGGCGAGATGTGAAGCCTTTCCAGGAAGATCTTTTGATGTTCCAGGAGGATGAGCAGCTGATCCGTATCCGTTCCGGCGCCTGCATGTTCGATGGGGCCAAGCAGTGCAACCACTGCTATAGCTGTGTGGGCCTGATCGATCAGAAAAGACCAGAGGAGCTCACCCTCCATGAGACGGTCCGGCTTTTGGAGTACAAGATGTATCAGCTGAACTTAAGCAGCCTGTCCCAGCGGGTCAATGAGAAGTATCAGAAAAATGGGGGACGGGAGGAGATCCGCTATACCTTATCCTGCGATCTGGATCATCTGTTCGATGCGGAAGCAAGGGCCTGGCATGAGCAGCAGCAGCGCTTAAGCCCGGTGGAGCATCTGGGAAATGGTATGAAGAGCATCTATATGCTGTCTCTTTTGGAGACGTATATCGAGGAGGAGAAGCGGATCCCCAGTATCATCCTGGTGGAGTACCCGGAGCTGTTCCTCCACCCCTCTCTGCAGAAGACAGCCGGAGAGATCCTCCATCGGCTGTCCAAGAAGAATCAGGTGATCTTCTCCACCCATTCGCCGGCTATGATCTCGAATTTTTCCGGGCGGCAGCTCCATCAGGTGGTGCTGGATGAGGGCGGCTATTCTACCATCCGGGACGATGCGGATATCGATCAGATCCTGGACGATCTGGGGTACAGTGCGAATGACGTCCTCAACGTAGATTTTGTGTTCATCGTGGAGGGCAAGCAGGATAAGAGCCGGCTGCCCCTTTTGCTGGAGAAGTACTATTCGGAGCTCTATGCGGCCGACGGCAGCTTATCAAGGGTCTCGATCATCACGACCAACAGCTGTACCAATATCCGCACCTACGCCAATCTAAAATATATGAACCAGGTGTATCTGCGGGACCAGTTTTTGATGATCCGGGACAGCGACGGAAAAGACCCGGAACAGCTGGCCGGGTATCTGTGCAGATACTATCATGACCGGGGCAGGGAGGATGCGGATAAGCTCCCCAAGGTCCAGCGGCGCAATGTGCTGATCTTAAAGTATTATTCCTTTGAGAATTACTTTCTGGATCCAAAGATCATGGTCCGGCTGGGGATCGTGAGGAGTGAGAAGGCATTTTGGAAGATCCTGTTCTCGAAGTGGAAAAAATATCTATACCGGCTCAGCTGCGGGCGGAACCTGGTACGGGTCTTGGGGAGGGAGATCGATTCCATCGAGACGCTGCAGGCCCATTTTGAAGAGTTTAAGATCTACATGCGGGGACATAACCTGTATGATATCTTTTATGGCCGCTTTAAGGACCGGGAGATCGAGCTTCTAAAACAGTACATCGACCTGGCGCCCCGGGAGACCTTCCAGGATATCCTGGATGCCATCGAGGCGTTTCCCTTCTTTGACAGTCGGAAGCGGCAGGAGTCTTGATCGTGGAAAAGAGATCGCGGAGAGCTTATCGGAACATTTTCGAAAGGCTCTCCGCGATCTCTTTTTCCGCTTTCTTAGCGTCCTCCATGTCGTTTGCACGTACGGAGATATAGACCTTGAGCTTTGGCTCCGTGCCGGAGGGGCGTACCACCAGGGAACAGTCGTCTTCCAGGAGGAACCGCAGCACATCGGACTTTGGCAGGCCGTCCAGACCCTGGGAATAGTCCAGGCAGGAGAGGACCTTCTTGGGACCGCTCCCCATGGCAGCAGGATCGCCCCGCAGCTGTTTCATGAGCTGCGCCATCCTGTCCGCTCCGGCAGAGCCTTCAAATGTGTAGGAGCGGAGGGTGTCCAGGCAGTAGCCGTAGGCACGATAGAGCTCCTCCAGCTTGTCCGGCAGGCAGATACCTTCTGCTTTGTAGACAGCGGCCATCTCGCAGATCAGGAGGGCGGCGTTCACCCCGTCCTTATCCCGTACATAGGTGCCGCTTAAGTACCCGTAACTCTCCTCGAAGCCGAACACGTACGAGTCCAGCCTTCCGGCAGCCTCTAAGAGCCCCATCTGCTCGCCGATAAACTTAAAGCCGGTGAGCACGTCTACGGTCCGGACGCCGTAATGGTCAGCGATGGGCCGGGCCAGGTCTGTGGTCACGATGGTCTTGAACAGGAGCGGGTCTTCTGGCATGGTGCCCATGGCGGTGCGGCGGGAGCAGATATAGTCAAAGAGCAGCAGTCCGGTCTCATTGGCGGACAGCAGGGTATATCCGCCGTCCCGGCCTCTGGCAGCTATGCCTACCCGGTCACAGTCCGGATCCGTGGCCAGGAGAAGGTCCGCCCGGCAGGTCCTCGCATACTGCAGCCCTAAGGTCATGGCTTCCTTTTCCTCTGGGTTGGGATAAGGGCAGGTGGGGAAAGCGCCATCGGGCTGCGCCTGCTCTTTGACCACCGTGACAGAGGAGTAGCCGCTTTCCCTCAGGACCCGGAGCACAGGGTTTAGACCGGTGCCATTTAAGGGAGAGTAGACGATGGAGATATCCTTGCAGACCGGAAGGCCATCCTCCAGAAGGGATTGTTTTTTTACTTCTTCTATGAACGCAGTGTAGACTTCCTCCGGGATATACCGGATCTGTCCGTTCCGGATCCCCTCTTCAAAGGGGATCCAGCGGATGTCGGCGAACAGATCCAGCTTTTGGATCTCCGCCTGGATGGCTGCAGCGGCTTCTGTGGTGATCTGGCAGCCGTCCGAGGCGTAGACCTTGTAGCCATTGTACTTGGCAGGATTGTGGGAGGCGGTCACCATGACCCCGGCGGCGCATCCCAGCTGGCGTACGGCAAAGGACAGGCAGGGGGTGGGCATCAGCTGGGGATAGATGGCGGAGGAAAGGCCGTTGGCCGCGAACACTCCGGCAGCGACCTGGGCAAAAAGGCGGGAGTTGATGCGGGGATCGTAGCTGATCGCGATGGTGGGTGCGCTGAAGGTACCGGCCGGCCGTGCGCCGGCTGGAGTGGCCTCCGGGACAGCTGCCGTTCCGTTTGCTGCCGTTCTGCCGGTCGCCTCTGCAAGGGGACTGCTTTTGATATATCCTGCCAACCCTTGGGAAGCCTTTGCTACCGTGTAGACGTTCATCCGGGCGGTCCCGGCTCCGAGGATCCCCCGCAGACCGCCGGTCCCGAAGGTGAGGTCGCGGTAGAAGGCTTCTTTTATAGCAGATGGATCGTCGCTCATGGCTGCCAGCTCATGTAAGACCTCGCGGTCAAAGAGCGTTTTGACGGACGCATCTTGCGCCTTTCCGACGGCCTTTCGCCAAAGCTGATACTGTTCCATAGCATGTGTATCCATCACATCCTCCATTCTCCATATTTGGTTTTTGGTCGCTGACTGCCATGCGTCCCTTATGCAGGCTATAACAATTCTGACTTCTGCTTATCATGTACGCTGATCTCTCTTCCTAGCTGGACCTCGATCAGCTTCAGCTCTGTTCCTGCGATGACCGTATGGCGGCAGCCGGCCTTCATGACGATCACATCGCCGGGGCCTACCTCCTGTCGGACATCGTCCACCACCGTCTGTCCATGGCCGGAGATGACGGTCCACACCTCATCCCGGCAGCGGTGGCTGTGGTAGTTCATGCTGTGGCCTTTGTTCAAGGTCACCTTGATCGTCAGGCTCTCTGCTTCCACATCCAATACACGGAAGCTTCCCCAGGATTTTTCGGCGAACATGATCTGCTGGTCGATCTGGTCGACCAGAGGCTTGATGTAGCTGGACTGTTCCTTATCCGAGACCAGGATCCCCTCAGGACTGGCGGAGATGACCACATCGGTAAGGCCCATAGCCAGCACCGGCACGCCCAGCTCATTAACGATATGGACGTTTTTGCAGCTGTCATCCATCATGGCCTCGCCCACGATGCTCTCGCCCATGGCCTCGGTCAGAGTGTTCCATGTCCCCAGATCTTTCCACTGTCCCTTGTAGCGCATGACCTGGATGCGAGGTTCCTTTTCAGCTACTGCGTAGTCAAAGCTGATCTTGGTCAGGGTGTCGTATCGGGTGAACAGGTCCTGGTAGTCGGTAAAGCCGATCAGCGCACGGGCCTTGTCCAGCACATAGCCCAGCTTGTAGGCAAAAACACCGCCATTCCACAGAGCGCCCTGCCGGAGATAGATCTTGGCCGTCTCTAAGTCAGGTTTTTCTTTAAAAGTAGAGACAAAGCTTACCTGGCTCTGGCTCTCGGGGATGATATAGCCATATTTTTCGCTGGGATAGGTGGGCTCGATGCCCATCAGCACCAGGTTGGCCTGCTCTTCTTCAGCCAGCTGGCCCAGCTTTTTGATCGCTGCAAAGTAGCTGTCATCCACATAAGGGTCCACCGGACAGACGACCACGGCTTCGTCAGCGGAGATGCCGCGGACATAGTGGAGGTAGGCGGTGGCCAGAGCGATGGCCGGGAAGGTGTCCCGGCGGCAGGGCTCCACAGAGATCCCTACTTGTTCGCCCAGCTGGTTATGGATGGAAGAGACCTGGGCTTTTGAGGTGGCGATGGTCACGTCCGCGCCCGGATCCACTTTGCGGATCTGATGGTACACACGCTGGACCATGGATCCATAGCTGCCATCCTCAGTCTTAAATATCTTGATGAACTGTTTTGAGCGGATGTCATTGGAAAGGGGCCATAACCGTTTTCCCGATCCGCCGGATAATAGGATGATGTTCATGATCTACCTCTCTGCCCGCATGGGGTTTTCCAGGAAGTCCTTATAGGCAAGGCGGATGCCTTCCTCCAGGCCGGTCTTATAGGTCCATCCCAAAGCCCTGCTCTTGGAGACATCCAAAAGCTTGCGGGGCGTGCCGTTTGGACGGCTGGTATCCCAGCAGATCGTTCCCTGGTATCCGATGACCTTAGCCACCAGGTCCGTAAGGTCTTTGATGGAGATCTCCTTGCCGGTACCGGCATTGACCGTCTCGTCGCCGCTGTAGTTGTTCATCAGGAACACACAGAGGTCTGCCAGATCGTCCACATATAAGAACTCCCGGAGAGGGCTGCCGTCCCCCCAGCAGGTGACGGAGGGAAGCCCGGCCTCCTTTGCCTCGTGGAAACGGCGGATCAGGGCAGGCAGCACATGGCTGTGGGTGGGATGGTAGTTGTCATTGGGGCCGTAGAGATTGGTGGGCATGACGCTGATATAGTCTGTGCCGTACTGGCGGTTTAAGAACGCACAGTATTTCAGACCGGAGATCTTGGCCAGGGCATAGGCTTCATTGGTCTTTTCCAGCGCACTGGTGAGCAGATAGCTCTCCTTCATGGGCTGGGGCGCCATGCGGGGATAGATGCAGGAGGAACCTAAAAACTCTAATTTTTTACACCCATTCATCCAGGCCGAATGGATCACGTTCATTTCCAAGATCATGTTGTCATACATAAAATCGGCCAGGGCATCCTGGTTCGCCACGATCCCGCCCACCTTGGCGGCAGCCAAAAAGACATAATCGGGCTTTTCCTGGGCAAAAAAGCGCTCCACCGGCTCTTGGCGGCATAAGTCCAGCTCCCGGTGAGTGCGGGTGATGATATTTGTATAGCCCTGCTGTGTGAGAGCCCTCATGATAGCGGAGCCGACCATGCCCTGGTGGCCCGCCACATAGATCTTTGCATTTTTTTCCATCATAATGGATCGCCTTTCCTTTCAGCCTCCCGGATAAGGGCTTCTCTTTTGGCCAGATGACGGTCATGCCGGGCCATGATCTGGACCAGCTGCTCATAGCTGGTCTTCTGCGGATCCCAGTTAAGGCGGGTCCTGGCTTTGGTGGGGTCGCCCCACAGGTTGTCCACATCCGTGGGACGGAACCAAGCGGGGTCTACGCAGACTAACAGCTTTCCGGTCTTGGCATCATAGCCTTTTTCGTCCAGGCCGCTCCCTTCCCAGCGGATTTCCAGGCCGTTGGCCTTAAATGCTTTTTCCGTAAAATCCCGGACGGTATGCTGCTTACCGGTAGCGATGACGAAGTCCTCCGGTGCATCCTGCTGGAGCATCAGCCACATACATTCCACATAGTCCTTTGCATACCCCCAGTCCCGCTTCGATGCCAGATTGCCCAGGCACAAGTGGTCCTGCAAGCCCTCCGCGATACGGCCGGCGGCCAATGTGATCTTGCGGGTGACGAAGTTCTCCCCACGGCGTTCGGATTCATGGTTGAACAGGATGCCGTTCACCGCGAACATCCCATAGGCCTCCCGGTATTCCCGGGTCATCCAGAAGCCGTACTGCTTGGCGATCGCGTAAGGGCTGTATGGGTGGAAGGGAGTGGTCTCTTTCTGGGGCACCTCCTCCACCTTTCCGTACAGTTCGGAGGTAGAGGCCTGGTAGAACCGGATCTTTTTTTCCAGCCCTAAGATCCGGATCGCCTCCAAGATCCGCAGGACGCCGATGGCATCCACCTCGCCGGAATATTCCGGCGCGTCAAAGGAGACCTGGACATGGGATTGGGCGGCCAGATTGTAGAGCTCATCCGGTTGTACGATGTTGATGACGCGGATGATCGAGGAGGAGTCCGATAAATCTCCGTCGTGGAGCGCGACCCTCCCTTCTGCCAGCAGATGGCGGATGCGGTCCGTGTTCGGCAAGGATGCCCTGCGGACGATGCCATGGACCTCATACCCCTTCTCCAGGAGCAGTTCGGCCAGGTAAGACCCGTCCTGGCCTGTGATGCCAGTGATCAATGCTCTCTTCATTTTTGTGACTCCTTTATAGTAACGTATTTTTGTAAGGATGGCAATGTGTATCTGCTTAATTTTAAAAAATACAGCGACGGTCCGCAAGCCACGATATTGCGAAATGCTGGTACGATATTGACTTTTGCCTTGACGTTTTTTGGGGCGCTGTGTATACTGGGGAGGAACGCGGTGTGCAGGGATAGGAGGACATATATGGAGGCTCTGTTTCAGGGAACGATGGTGGCGGCCAAGCGGATCATCTACACCCCGTCGGATTTTGCCAGGACCAATCTGCTCCATCTGCAGGAGACCGGTGAGCTGCAGGCATTAAAGCCCCATACCAGCAGCCGGGAGTCATTGGCGTCCTATCTGTTTTTTATGATCTTGGAGGGGGCCGGGCGGCTGGACTTTGACGGGGAGAGCTATCACCTCTCTGTAGGGGACTGTGTGTTTATCGACTGCCAGAAAGCCTATGCCCATCGGTCGGAGCAGGAGCTGTGGAAGCTTAAATGGGTCCATTTTTATGGGCCGAACATGAATGGGATCTATGCTAAATACAGGGAAAGGGGAGGAAAGACGGTCTTTCATCCGAAAGATCTGAGCGGTTTTGAGGTCCTGCTGCAGGAGCTTTTTGAGATCGCAGGTTCTGGAGACTATATCCGTGATATGCGGATCTTTGAGAGGCTGACCGGCCTTTTGACGCTGCTCATGGAGGAGAGCTGGGACCCGGAGAGGAGTCTTTGTGCCAGCCCGAAAAAGCAGTCCCTCCAGCTGGCGAAGGACTATCTGGAGGAGCACTACCGGGAACGGCTCTCCTTGGATCAGCTGGCAGAGCGTTTTTTCATCAATAAGTTTTATCTGACCAGGATCTTTAAGGAGCAGTTTGGCGTATCGGTAGGGACCTATCTGGCGCAGCTCCGTGTGACCCGGGCTAAGCAGCTTTTGCGCTTCAGCGACTTGTCCGTGGAGGAGATCGGGAGGGAATGCGGGATAGAGGAGCCGGCGTATTTCGCGAGGGTGTTCAAAAAGGTGGAGGGGATCGCGCCGGGAGAATATCGGAGGAGGTGGCGGTCGGCCATCGCGTCGGATCGGTCTTGACATGGATATCGTTCCCATGTTTTGTCCTGGATATGATCGGCAGGAGGATTTCGAAAAAATTAATAGAATATTAAAGAAAAAAAATGCGGATATGGTATAATGGACAATAGCTGTGCCATTGACAGCTATCAGATGATCTTTGAAAAATATAGGCGTTAGATCATGCGAAAGGCATGGTCTTTTGTGCATCATCATAGATGATCGCGGAGGAGCTATGTATCAAAAGAGAAAAACGATCGAAAAGGGGATGCTCATGCTGGTGGATGCGGCATGCCTGATAGTCAGTCTGGTGGTAGCGTTCCATATCCGATATTCTGTTTTTATGGGGATATCCCGGCCTGGCGATCAGATCTGGCTGATCCCGCTGACCTTGGTGATCCAGGTGATGGCCAGTATGGTCTTTGACTTTAACCATCATTTTTTCCGTCAGAGTCACATAGAAAATCTGATGGAGGTGATCAAAGCTCAGTCTATGGTATCGGTCATCCTGATCGTCCTGCTGTATCTGGGCCATCAGGCGACGACCCTGTCCAGACTGGTGTTCAGCTATTTTATCACGATCGATATCCTCCTTACATACGGCGGCCATATGCTGTTAAAGCAGTACATGATCAAGGTCTATCGGAAGAGCAAATACAGCAACCGCATGCTGGTGGTGGCCACCAGGGAGAGGATCGGCAGTGTCATCCATAATATCGTCAGCTTTAACGAATGGAGCCGGAACCTGACCGGGATCGTCCTGCTGGACGAGGATGCTGTAGGGGAGGGGATCGAGAAGATACCGGTGGTGGCCAATGTGGATACCTTTATGGATCATGTGATCCACCACGAGATCGATGAGGTCTTTATCATGGATCCGGAACGGTCCCATCGTGGCCGGCTGGAGCGCTGGGCCAGAGAGCTTGCCCAGATGGGGATCATCGTGGATGTGAACATCGACATCTTTGACATGGAGGTCCATGGAAAGAAGACCTTAAACCGGGTGGGCAAGTATGCGGTGGTGACCTTTGCCCGAAACCTTTTTTCTACCCGGCAGGTGGTGGCCAAGCGGATACTGGATATGATCGGGAGTCTGGTGGGGATGGTGCTCTTAGGAGTGGCCACGATCTTTGTGGCGCCGGCGATCAAGCTGGAGTCCCCTGGACCGGTATTTTTTGGACAGACCCGGGTGGGGAAGAATGGGAGGAAGTTCACCTTCTATAAGTTCCGCTCTATGTACCAGGATGCGGAGGCGCGGAAAAAAGAGCTGATGGAGAAGAACGAGGTCCAGGGCCTGATGTTCAAGATGGAGGACGATCCGCGGATCACCAAGGTGGGCAAGTTCATCCGAAAGACCAGCATCGACGAGATGCCCCAGTTCTGGAATGTGTTAAAAGGCGACATGAGCCTGGTAGGGACACGGCCGCCTACGGTGGATGAGTTTGAGCAGTATGAAGCAAAGCATAAATGCCGTCTGAGCATGACGCCGGGCCTGACCGGGCTCTGGCAGATCAGCGGGCGGAGCGATATCAAGGATTTTGATGAAGTGGTGCGGTTGGATATGCAGTATATCGATAACTGGTCGATCATAAAGGATATCGAGATATTGATCTTGACCGTATTTGTCGTATTGACGAAAAAAGGATCGCGGTGATCTTGAGGATCGAGCCGGTATGGCCGGCAGAACGGAGGCTAAAATGGATCATGAGAACATGTATGAGCAGGAGATCGACCTAAAGGACCTGCTGTTTACCCTGTTATACCGCTGGAGGCCGATCCTCCTTGTAGCGGTAGCTTTTGGGCTGGTCTTAGGGAGCTATAAGGTGGTGACGGGCTTGCAGTCCCAGCAGGATGCGGCGCTTGTGGTGGAGTCCAGAGAAGCGTATGAGGAGGATATGGTCTCCTATGAGGAAGGGCTTGATTCCTATGAAAAGAACATCGAGAACATCCAGACGGCGATCAAGGAATTGGACCGCTATATGGAGGGATCGATATTGATGAAGATCGATCCCTATGATAAGCCGGTCGCATCGGCGGATCTGCTGTTCCAGATGGAGGAGAGCGTTAGTCAGACCGAAGGCGCAGGGGCAGATGTGGATCCTGCGGACAGCTTAGTCAAGCTCTACAGCTCCAACCTGCTCCGGCAGATGGACTGGGAGGGGCTGGAACGTGAGCTGGGGGTGGAGCAGATCTATCTGCGGGAGCTGATCTCCGTGTCCGGGGACCAGGGAAGCAACACCCTTACGGTGACCGCCACCTATCTGGATGCGGCGACAGCGGAGAAGCTCTTAGAGACATTTTTAGAGAATGTAGATGCCTGTCAGAAGAACTTTACGTCGGTGGTTGGAGCCCACACTGTGGATGTGGTGAACCGCAGTGTGGACACGGTGCTGGATATGGACCTGATCGATGTAAAAAAGAACAACGGCGATAAGGTCATGTCCTATCAGAACAGCCTGACCAATATGGAGAAGGCCAGAGACAGTCTGGTGGAGCCGGAGCTGCCGGAGGAGCTGTCCAAGCGGAAAGTAGCTATGAGCGGGATCAAATATGCGTTGATCGGCGGGGTAGGCGGGGCCTTCCTGATGGCATTTTATTTCTGTATGATCTATGTGCTGTGCGGAAAGCTCCATACAGATGAGGAGGTAAAGGACCAGTTCCGGATCAAGATCTTAGGTGTGTTCGGCACACCGGAAAAGACGGGGACCTTAAGCAGCGTGGACCGTCTGCTGGAGCGCCTTGAGGGCCGTGCCGTGCGGCCGGCAGAGGATGATGTGCTCGACCGGATCGCATTGAACATGATCAATCATGCTGGGGAGGCGAAAAAGGTACTGCTCACCGGTACGATCCCCGAGGAGACCTTAAGGGAGCTGGCCGATAAGCTGGCCGGCCGTCTGCCGCAGATCAGCCTGTCTGTGGGGGCAGATATGAACAAGACCTCGGATACGCTGCGCCTGCTGGCCGCCTGCGAGGCTGTAGTGCTGGCAGAACAGAGAGGGACTTCTAAGTGCAGAGAGATCCTCCAGGAAAAGGAGGCTGTGGATACATTAAAGAAACCGATCTTAGGGTGCATAGTGCTCTAGGGTCCGATGATCGAAAGAGCCGATGTGGGGCGCTGGCCGCCGCAGATCGGCTTTTTTCTATGCTTCTGTATTGTGTCCGGCGCTGTTTTGTGCTATTATGTCTTGGGATTTAATACCGCTTTTTTAGGAGGACGAGTATGGACAGCAGAGTCAGCCGCGACCAGGAAGTGGATATCAAGGAGCTGCTATATGGGATCTTGAAGGAATGGCGCATGCTCTTAGGGGTGGGATGTGTCTGTGCGGCAGCTCTGGGGGGGTATAAGGCCGCAGGGGATCTTACTCTTAAGATGGACCCAGAGTATAGTGCAGAGAAAGCGGCAGAGTATGAAGAGGCATTGCTGATATATGAGGATGAAAAAAAGGGGTTGGAGAGGGAGATCGAGAGTATCCTCCGGGATCTGAGCGCGCAGCAGGAGTATCTGGAGCGCTCGGTCTTGATGAAGATCAGCCCCTATGAGAAAGGTGTGGCCACTGCGAAGCTGTATGTGCGCACCAAAGAGCAGCCGCAGGAAGGGGAGGATATCCGTCGGGAGCCGGAGGGCGATCTGAGCCGGACGGCCGGAGCGCCGGGAGAGAGCGTAGGTGACGGGAACGCCATCGCTTATGCAGGAGGAGAAGAGAACGGAACGCAGAGAGCGCTCGCGGAAGGCGGGACCGAAACGGAAGTTTCCGGGGACAGGACCGGGCAGCCAGAAGGGCCGGATGGAGCTGGACCGCTCGGCGGACCGGAGCGCGTGGAAGGGCTGCATGAGCCGGATAGCGCAGGACAGCCAGACAGACCGGATGCGATGGCAGGGAAAAAAACGGCTCCAGGTATGGATATGGGGCAGGCGGAGGCCCTGGTCCAAGCCTATGCTTCCGCTTTTAAAGAAGATGCGGTCCTTGAGCAGGCTGCGGTGGGAGAGGGTGTCGACCTCCGCTATGTGAAGGAGCTGATCGATGTGGAGCGGGATGGGGACAGCCCTGTGCTCACGGTCACGGCGATCCACCAGGATGAAGGGACAGCAAAGGACCTTCTGGACGGCCTTTTGTCAGCCATGGAGGAAAAGGAGAGATGGCTGGGGCAAACGGTCGGTGAGAGTGAGCTGATAATGGTCAGCGCGACCTCCGATTTTGTGTCGGATCAGGCATTAAAGGAGAGGCAGGAGGAGGAAGAGGTCAGGCGTTCACAGCTGCAGGACAGCTTAAAGGCAAAACGGGAGGAGCTGGAGGGGTTGACCGCTCCCAGGCCTTTTAGCGTATCGAAGAGGGAGGCGGTCCTGCTGGGGATCCGGTATGGCCTTTTCGGCGGTGTGCTGGGAGTCTTTTTGGCAGGCTTCATCGCCTGTCTGCACTGGCTGTTCTGCGACCGGGCCGTATCGGCATCGGAGGTGGAAAAACGGTTTGGGATCTTGGAACTGGGGACCTTTGGGAAGGAAAAAAAGGGTGCCTTCCGAAGCGTGGATCATCGTTTGGAGCGGCTTTTTGGGATAGAACAGGCGCTGGAGGATGAGCAGGTATATCAGCTGATCGAAACAAGGGTAAAGACCTTCTACCCCGGCGCAGCCCGGATCTATGTGGCCGGTCTGGGGCCGGATGCCTGTAAGGGCAAGCTGGCGGTGAGGCTGAGAAAGGCCTTTCCGGATAAAGAGGTACATATGGGAGGCCCCGTCCATCAAGATCCTGAGGCGTTAAAGGGGGCGGCAGGATGTGACGGAGTGATCTTGGTTGCAGAAAAGGATAAGTCGACTTATCAGGAGATCTGGCGGGAAGCGCTGGCGGTAGAGAACTGCCGGGGACAGGTCTTAGGGTGCGTTTTGGTGTGATGAGATGAGAAAACGGATAAAAAAAGCTAAGAAGAGGACGGTCTTGGATGCAGGGCAGCAAAAGATAAAGCTGGAGGCTCTCCTGGGCCGCGAACCAGTGCGGGTGAACTTAGAGGAGATCGTAGGGTATGTGTGCGGGAAGGTCATCCTGGTGACTGGCGGAGGCGGTTCGATCGGGAGTGAGCTGTGCCGTCAGATCGCAAAGCATCGCCCGAAACGACTGGTGGTGTTCGATATCTATGAAAATAACGTCTACGATCTGCAGCAGGAGCTGAGACGGGACCATCCAGATCTGGATCTGGTGGTGCTGATCGGATCTGTGCGCAACACCCATCGGATACAGACCGTGTTTGAAAAATACCGCCCGGACATCGTGTATCATGCGGCGGCCCACAAGCATGTGCCTCTTTTGGAGGATTCCCCGGACGAGGCGATCAAGAACAATGTCTTCGGGACCTACAAGACTGCGATCGCCGCAGATCGATACGGCGCGAAGCGGTTCGTGCTGATATCTACAGATAAGGCGGTGAATCCCACCAGCATCATGGGGGCCTCCAAGCGGATGTGCGAGATGGTGATCCAGATGATGAACGACCGGTCAAGGACCGACTTTGTGGCGGTCCGTTTCGGCAATGTGCTGGGAAGCAGCGGATCGGTGATCCCTCTGTTCCAGAAACAGATCGCTGAGGGCGGGCCGGTGACGGTGACCCATCCGGAGGTCAGCCGGTATTTCATGACCATACCGGAGGCGGTCCTTTTGGTGCTGCAGGCAGGGGCCTACGCCAGGGGCGGGGAGATCTTTGTCCTGGATATGGGCGAGCCGCTGAAGATCTTAGATATGGCCAGACATCTGATCCGGCTGTCGGGTCTGCGGCCAGGGATCGATATCCCGATCGTGTTCACCGGCTTAAGGCCGGGGGAGAAGCTGAACGAGGAGCTTTTGATGCATGAGGAGGAGCTGCGGGACACGCCCAATAAGCTGATCCATATCGGACGGCCTCTGGAGTTTGACGGGGAGGAGTTCTGCCGGCAGCTGGAGCATCTCTATGAGGCAGCGAACCAGGATTCGGAGACCATCCGTCTGGAGGTGCAGAAGATCGTGCCCACCTATCAGGTGGAGGGAGTGCCGCGGCGGTCAGGGGGATCAGGATGGTCGCAAAGAGCCGGGCTGGCACAGCCGGACGGACATATAGGAACAGGGAGTGAGGATGATGATGAAGGTACCCTTTTCCCCGCCGGATATCACGGAGGAGGAGATCGAAGCGGTAGGGCAGGTCTTGCGGTCCGGCTGGATCACTACCGGCCCCAGGGCGAAGGCATTTGAGAAAGAACTGGCAGAGTACCTCCACACGGACCGGGTGGCGGCGCTGAGCTCCGCTACGGCGGCCATGGAGCTGACCTTGCGTCTTTTAGGTGTGGGGCCGGGGGACGAGGTGATCACCACGGCCTATACCTACACGGCATCCGCCAGTGTGGTCTGCCATGTGGGGGCCAAGCTGGTGCTGGTGGACACGGCAGAGGGGTCCTATGAGATGGACATAAAAAAGCTGGAGCAGGCCGTAACGGAGCGGACGAAGGCGATCATCCCAGTGGACCTGGGAGGAAAGATGTGCGATCTGGATGCGGTCTGGCCGATCGTGGAGGAGAAGCGGCCTCTGTTCACCCCGTCCAATGCGCTGCAGGAGGCGTTTGGCAGGATCGTGGTGCTGGCAGATGGCGCGCATAGCCTGGGTGCGTCCAGAAAAGGCAGGATGAGCGGGAGCGCGGCAGACTTTACCTGCTTTTCTTTTCATGCGGTGAAGAATCTGACCACGGGAGAAGGGGGCGCGGTCACCTGGAGGCCTGTGCCCGGCTTTTCCCATGAGGAGATCTACCGGCAGTATATGCTGCTCTCGCTCCATGGGCAATCCAAGGATGCTTATGATAAGACAAAGCTCGGTGCCTGGGAATATGATATCGTCACTACCGGCTATAAGTGTAATATGACCGACGTCATGGCGGCTATCGGACAGGTGCAGCTGGCGCGCTATCCCGGTCTCTTAAAGCGGCGGAAGGAGATCGTCAGGCGGTATGAGGAAGGGCTTAAGGGGATGCCCATAGAGATACTGCGGCATTTTGACCAGGAGTCCAGCTCCAGCGCCCATCTGTTCTTTGTCCGCCTTTTGGGAAAAGGCGAGGGGGAGCGGGAGCAGATGATCCAGACGCTGGCCGAGCAGGGGGTCGCTTCAAATGTGCATTATAAGCCGCTGCCTATGCACACGGCGTACAAAAGGCTGGGCTTCCATATAGAAGACTACCCTCATGCCTATCGGCAGTTCGCCAATGAGATCACCCTTCCGCTCCACACCTGCCTGACCGATGAGCAGGTGGAGCTGGTGATCGGCAGCTTTAAAAAAAGTTATGAAAAGGTCTGCGGCTCTTTGTAAGGAGAAGGGGGGGAGAGAACATGGAGCTAAGGAGATGGGAGGAGCTCCCCCGCTTTATGCAGACAGAGGAAGTGGCTGCTTATCACCAGGTACTGGTCAGGCGCAGGGCATCTCTTTTTTGGAAGAGATGGTCTGACTTTTTGCTGTCCTCTCTGCTGCTCTTTTTGCTGTGGCCCTTGATGGCCGCGGTCGCGGTATGGATCCGACTGGATTCGGAGGGACCTGCGCTCTTTATGCAAAAGAGGGTGACCCAGTACGGAAGGGTCTTTTGGATCTTAAAGTTCAGGACCATGGAGGCAGAGCGGAAGGAAGCGGGATCACTGGTCACGCTGCAGGAGGATCGGCGGATCACCCGGGCCGGCCGCTTCCTAAGGTGTTTTCGCCTGGATGAGCTGCCCCAGCTGTTCAATATCTGGAAGGGAGAGATGAGCTTTGTGGGGACCAGGCCGGAGGTCCCGCAGTATGTAAAGCATTACACAAAGGAGATGTATGCCACGCTCCTCCTTCCGGCAGGACTGACCTCTGAGGCCAGCATCCGTTTTAAGGATGAAGCGGCATTTCTTGCGCCCTTCCTGGCGGCTGGGGAAGATGCGGATGAGGCCTATATCGGCCATGTGCTCCCTGTAAAGATGGCCTATAACCTTAAGGCGGTCGGCTCCTACAGCTTTTGGGGAGAGCTTTGGACCATGGCGCGCACGGTCTTTGCTGTCCTGCGGTGAAGCGCAGGGGTGTAAGGGGATGAGGAAAAGTGACAAAGCAGGAGAGGTGGATGAGGATGATCGTTTCGATCTGTGTGGTGGCCTACGAGGAAGAGGCGTATCTGCCGGAGCTGTTGGCCGATATCTGTGCCCAGACCTATCCCAGGCAGGAGCTGGAGGTAGTGCTGGTGGACGGGGGCTCTGCGGACAGGACAAGGGAGCTGATGGAGCATTTTCGGGATCAGGAGAAGGGGTTTTTTGGAGTCCAGGTGCTGGATAATCCGAAAAGATCCCAGGCGGCCGGCTGGAATGTAGCCTTTTCGCATTTCCGGGGAGACGCGCTGGTCCGGATCGATGCCCATGGCCGGATCCCCAGGGACTTTATCACCAGGAACGTGGAGCTTTTAGAGCAGGGGGAGATGGTCACCGGCGGGAGGCGGACCAATGTGATCAAGGGAGGATCTGCCTTTAAGGAGCTCCTTTTGGCGGCGGAAAATTCGATGTTCGGCAGCGGGATCGCGCCTTGTAGGCGAAAGGGAAAGCGGCGGTATGTATCGTCTCTGTTCCATGCCTGCTATCGCCGGGAGGTACTGAAAAAAGCGGGGCTCATGGATGAGCGGCTGGGGCGGACAGAGGACAATGAGTTCCATTATCGGATCCGCCAGCAAGGCTTCCGTATCTGTTCAGACCCGAAGATCAGCTCCTTTCAATATGCCAGGCCATCCCTTCCGGCTATGCTGGCGCAAAAGTACGGAAATGGTTATTGGATCGGGATCACGACCTACATCTGTCCCGGCTGTCTCTCGGTCCATCACTATGTGCCCGGTCTTTTCCTTGGCGGGATCGGTGCTGCTGCGCTCTTGGCCGGTGCAGGCCATCGCCTGCCGGGGCGCCTGCTCTGCTGGAGTTATGGATCTTTGTGCGGACTGATCACGGCGGCAGATCTGGCAGACCGGAGGAAGCTTTCCGCCCTGTTCCTCTCTCCCCTGTGCTTCCTGCTCCATGTCAGCTACGGGCTGGGGACCTGGGCCGGGCTTTTAGATGTGAGGAGACGGAGGCAGATCCTGCGTGAGCCAGCCAGATGCGCGCAGTGTGACGGAGTATAGAAAGGCAGATGGATATGGAGTATACACAGGAAGGGCTGAAAAGGCTGCAGAAGGTGAGCCTGGAGATGGCGGAGTATCTTGTGGCGTTTTGCAGGAGCCACAAGCTGCTGTGCTATTTCTGCGGCGGCGGATGTATCGGAGCGGTCCGCCATCACGGTTTTATCCCCTGGGATGACGATCTGGACTTTTTTATGCCCAGGAAGGACTATGAGAGGCTGTGGGAGCTGTGGCAGGCTGAGGGCGACAGAGAACATTTCTGTCTGGCAAAGCCGGGGCCGGCCTATCAGGACCACAATGCTTTTATGACCCTCCGGGATAAGCGGACCACCTTGATCAAGCCCTACCAGGCGGATCTGGATATCGTCCACGGTGTGGTGATCGATATCTTTCCTCTGGACGGCTATCCGGATAAATGGTGGCAGAGGCGTCTGCAGTGCATGTGGGCCTTGATCTACTCCCTCTACTGTTCTCAGGTGGTGCCGGTAAACCACGGGAGGATGGTGGAGCTGGCCGGCCGGCTTTTTCTGGCAGCGGTGCCGTCTAAAAGGCTGCGCTGCCGGATCTGGCGATCCGCGGAGCGGCAGATGCGCCGCTATCCGATCGCCAAGTGCAGCGGCGTCACGGAGCTCTGTGCCGGGCCGGGCTACATGAAGAACTGGTATCCGAAGGAGGCGTTCGCAAAGGCCGTTATGTGGCCGTTTGAGGGGACTCGGATGCCGATCCCGGTGGGGTATGACCGCTACCTGCGGACTGCTTTTGGGGACTATATGCAGCTCCCCAAAGAAGAGGACCGAAAGCCTATGCACGATGTGGTCTTTTTAGACTGTGCCAACAGCTATGAGGCGTATAAGGGGAGATACTATTGCGTGGACAAAAAAGAGGGCAGGAGAGCGCGCGGGCAAAAGAGGCGGTCCGGGTGCTCCATTTTAAATATGCATTAAAGACCGACGGAGCGACCACAGTCCTTTTGGATCTGTGTGAGCATATGGACCCGTCCAGGGTCGTTTGCGACTTTCTCTTAGGGGATAAAAAGGTCCCGGAGCATGTCCTGGAGCGGATCCGCAAGATCTGGCCGGAGGGGGGGGGAGGCGGAAGGATCTATTCGATCGAGGCATATTGCCCGGAAAAGGATCCGGTCCGCTATACCTTCCACAAGATCCTCTTTTGCTGCCGGCTGATACGGCAGGGGCATTACGATGTGGTCCATGTCCATACGGAGGATGCCGGACGGAGCCTGATCTTGTTCTTTGCCTGGCTGATGGGGGTGAAGGGCCGGGTGGTCCACTCCCATAATTCCTTTACCCAATCCGGCCGGATGGGGGGAGTCGGACAGCGGCTCTTTAAACAGCTGCTCCCGATCTGGGCCAATGGCTATCTGGCCTGCTCGGCTCCGGCAGCCCGCTGGATGTTCCCTGGCTGGCTGCTGCGAAAAAAGAAGGTGGTGTTCCTTCCGAACGGGATACAAACAGAGTCGTTCTGTTTTTCGGAGACAGAGAGGCAGGAGTGCCGACAGGAACTGGGGCTGGAAGGAGAACGGGTGTTTGCGCTCTGTGCGGTGGGAAGGCTGGCACAGCAGAAAAATCTGGCGTTTCTCCTCCGTGTGCTGGGGCTGGCACAGGGAGAGCTTCGGCAGAAAAGGGAGCAGGAGCAGGTGCAGACACAAGGCCAAACCCACAAGGAGCCCTGGAGGTATGAGCTGACAGAGCCGCAGCTGCGGCTTCTGCTGGTGGGGGACGGGCCGGAACGGGAGCGGCTAGAGGAGCTGGCCGACAAGCTCCATCTGTCATCATCGGTGCTCTTTTTAGGCGAGCGGGATGATGTGCCCAAGATCTTATGGGCATCGGATCTTTTTCTGCTCCCCTCGTTCTTTGAAGGGCTCCCGCGGGCCTTGGTGGAGGCCCAGGCAGCGGGACTGCCCTGCCTTGTCAGCGGCTGCGTCACCAGGCAGGCCGACCTTACCGGGAGAGTCTGCTATCTGCCGGTAAAGGGAGCTGCGGAGCGCTGGGCGCGGAGGATCTTGGAGGAGGCGGCAAGCCAGTGGGCAGAGGTGCGCCAGGAAGAGGCCAGGTTGGGGGGAACAGTGTGCCAGCCGGAGATATGCCCGGAGGAGGCTGCGCCTCAGCCAGAGGTATGCCCGGAGGGGACCATATCCCGGACCGGGGCGCATCCGGGAGAGGACATCCGGCAGCAGAGGATCCGGCTCCGCAGACAGGCCGCTCTCCAGGTGGAGCGGTCCGGCTTCTGTATCCGGGACAGTGCAAAAAAATTGGAGAGATATTATGATCGTTTTCAAAAGAGCTGTCTATAAGATCATCCTGGAGAGCAGGACCCGATGGATGCGCCTGGTGTGGAGGTTGTTCTACGGGAGGCGGTTTTCTATGGGAGCACAGTGGAAGATCCGGAAGGATGTGCATATCGAGCTGTCGGCAAAGGGATGCCTGTCCATCGGGGACGGGTGGGTCACCAGGAGCCGGGTATCGATCCTGGTGGAGAAGGGGAGGCTGTCCATAGGAGAGGCAGTCTTCTGCAATCATGACGTGAGCATCACCTGCATGGAACAGATCCAGATCGGGGATGGCTGTAAGATCGGGGACCGAGTGGTGATCGTGGATCATGACCATGACTACAGGAAAAACCTGGAAATCTTTACTACAGCCCCGGTCCACATCGGAGACCGGGTGTGGATCGGAGCCGGTGCGGTGATCACAAAGGGCGTCACCATCGGGGCGGGGAGCGTGATCGGAGCAAACAGCGTGGTCACAGGCGATGTTCCGCCTGGATGTGTGGCGGCCGGCGTGCCGGCCCGTATCATCAAAGGCTATTGAACCAGCGGATCGCTCCGAAGTGAAAGGGATGGCGCCAGCGCGAGAGAAAGGAAGGATGGACGATGCGAGGAAGACAGGCTCTTAAAAATATCCTAGCGAATCTCCTGCTGCAGCTGGTCACTGCGGCCAGCGGCTTTCTCCTCCCGCGCTTTTATCTTTTGGCTTACGGATCCTCCATGAACGGGATGATCTCCTCCGTTTCCCAGTTCATGTCCTACCTGATGCTGGTGGAAGCGGGGGTGGGCAGCGCATGCGCGGTGGCCCTTTATGGTCCTTTATCCAGGCATGATGAGGGAGAGGTCAATGCCATCCTGGCCGCATCCAGGCAGTTTTACCATCGGTCAGGCTGCCTGTACCTGTTTCTGGTGCTGGCGCTGGCGGCGGGCTATCCCTTTCTTGTGGCGGACCAGGCGCCGGCGGATGTGACCAGGGCGATCGTCCTGATCCTATCCTGCAGCAATCTGGTGGATTATTTTTTCCTGGGCAGGTACAGGATCCTCCTAAATGCGGACCAGCGTGGGTATGTGATCACGCTGGCCCAGTGCCTGGGGACTGTGGCGAACCTGGCCCTGTCCCTTTTTCTGATCCGGCAGGGCCGGGGGATCGTTCTGGTGCGGGGGGCGGCCACGGCCGTCTATACACTGCGGAGTCTGCTGGTCTTTGCCTATATCCGTCGTCATTACCCTTATCTGGACCTTAAGGTAGAGCCGGATAAGGCGCCGCTAAAGCAGAAGTGGGCGGTGCTGTTCCATCAGGTGGTGAACATCGTGGTCAATAATACCGATCTGGTGCTCCTGACCTTGTTTTTGCAGACCGGCTCTCTTTTAGAGGTGAGTGTATATTCGGTCTACAATATGGTGGCCTATCATATCTCCAGCATCGTCAGTTCCTTTTCCGCCAGCTTGAGCTCTGGTTTTGGACAGCTCTTTGCGACCAACAAGGAGGAGACTCTAAAAAAAGCCTTTGACACCTATGAATATCTGTACGATATGGTCCTGTTCCTCTGTTATACCTGTATGGCAGGGCTTTTGGCCTCTTTTATCCAGCTCTACACAAGAGGGGTCCAGGATGTGCGCTATCTGCGGCCGGAGCTGGTCCTCCTCTTTCCGCTGATCGGGCTTTTGCAGAATATCCGGATCCCCGGGCTGACCATGATCTGCGCGGCCGGGCATTACGAGGAGACAAAGGGCAGGGCGGCTTTAGAAGCGGTCATCAATCTGGCGGTATCCATCGTGCTGGTCCGCCCGCTGGGGATCGTGGGGGTGCTCCTTGGGACTCTGGCCTCCTATGGGTACAGGACCTTTGATGTGCTCCTCTATAACAGCCGTTATCTGGTCAAGGGGGGCTGGTCAAGGTCCCTGAAACGTCTTTTGCAGAACGGGCTGGCCGGGGCTTTAAGCCTTGCCCTCTGGCATCGGTGCCTCCAGGGTGCAGCAGATCGGGCCGGCTATGGTTACGGGAGCTGGCTGGCCGGGGCGGTCCTTTGCGGGTGTATCAGTATGGGGATCTTGACAGCGGTGAACGCAGCGGCAGAGCCGGCGCAGATGAGGGCGGCTCTAGCCAGAGTGGGGCAGATCCTTTGCAAGAGGTAAGAGCAGCCAGTGAGAAATGTGGCAACCGTCTGTGAAAGGCAGGCCGCAGCCTGTAAACGGTGCGGCACCGATCTGTAAAAGATGCGACATCGGTCCGGGATAAAGCAGCGGGCACACATGGCAAGACAACAGGATGATAGAAGAGTGGTGGGATGACTTTGGCAAGAGAAGTGGGCGCAGGTGGGCGCGGGATAAAGAGATGGATCCGATATGGCCTGTATCTCCTGGCCTTTGGCTTCGGCTTTTTTGCTATTGGGGCAGAGGAGCCGTATCAGGGGCTTTTGGGGGCGGTGGTCTGCTTGTGGGGCGGGAATATGGTATATGCCCTGGAGCGGCTGCGGGAGAGGATCTTATTTTTCTTGCTCCATGTCACCCTCTTTACTTTTTTGATCGGAAGGCCTGTGATCACGGTGCTGCGGGGGCAGCAATGGTGGGACTACGGCCATGAAAATGTGATGTTCGCCCTGTCCAGCCTGCTGATCACGCTGCTCTTTTTGTATCTGGGCGCTCTCTTGGGACAGCAGCGATCCTTGCGCCTGCGAAAGGGGCAGCCGGGCGGGCTGTGCCTGGAGAGGGGAGGCGGCAGGTGGGAAGACGGCAGGATGGAGGAAAGCTTTGCCCATGCTTTCCGCTACTATCTGAGCTGGGTCTCCCAGATCGTATTTTACCTCTCTCTGCTCTTTACCTTTATGCTGGGACAGGAGAAGATCGCCTACATCGCGGACCATACCTATTACGAGTATTTTGTGGAGTTTAAGAGCGGACTCCCCTATATCGTCTATGAGCTGTCCACGCTGACCCGGTACAGCTTGTGCTTTTTTCTGGCGTGCCTCCCGAAAAAGAGCCGTGCCTTTCCCGCATTGTCCTTGTATGTGCTGGCGGCGGCGCCGGAGCTGATCGTGGGCGAGCGGAACCCTATCGTGCTCCGCGTGATCTTTGCTTTGTCTTATTATGTGCTCCGCGACCTTTATCGGGAGAGGCAGGAAGAGGATCCCGTTCCGTTCCGGGGCAGGTCCCGGAGCAAGAGCTCCAAATGGGGATCGCCACGGAGCAGGAGTGCCGAAAGAAAGCTGCCCCAAGACAGAGGAGCGGGAAGAAGGCCGCTGCAGACCGGGAGCAAAGACCAGGAACGTCCCTGGATCGGAAGGCTTGAGAAGGCGGCGCTGATGGCCGGTATCCCCTGCGGTCTGGTCTTTTTAGGGATGATGGACTATATGCGGGAGGACCGTGTGAGAAAGAGCTTAGGTCTCCTGGACACGATCGTGGACCTGTTCTATAAACAGGGGGTCTCCTTTCAATGGCTGGCGCTGGGACATGGGGTGATCGAAGAGCTTCCGGGGGAGGGAGCTTTTCATTATACCGTTGGCAGCTTTATCGATTACTTTGCCCACGGCTCGGTCGCACAGCGGTTTTTCGGTGCGGTCCCCCTGGGGACGAACAACAGCTTGGTAAAGGCTACGCTGGGCCACTCCCTGGCCCATCATATGTCCTATCTGGTGATGGGGCCTGAGGAATATCTGGCCGGCCATGGCTGCGGATCCTCCTATCTCTTGGAGCTGTTCATCGATCATGGCTATCTGGGGATCTGTGTGTTCAGCCTCGGTCTGGGCTGTCTCCTGCTCGTAGGACCAGAGCTGGCCAGAAGGGATACCTTTATCTTTGCCCTGCTGCTGTTGTGCATGACGAACCTGTTCCTGATCCCCAGGGCAGAGGCTCTGGGCTTCTTGACCTTTGTGCTGACGCTGCAGTTCTGGGCGGCTGCGGCGATCTGCTGCGGGGGAGCGCTGCTCCTTTGTAGGAGGTTTTATCCGCGGAAAAGGCATCTGTAGCGCAGTGGTGCGGTGTGAAAAGGGATCGGGCATGGACGACATCTGCGGAGCATGGATATAGTCGGTCTGGCGGCCATGATCTGTGAGCCGGATAGTAAAAAGGAGCGGAAGGAGAGGAGAAGGATATGAGAGAAAAGACGGCAGACCAGGCGGGCAGGGAACAGTCGAAGGGGCGAAAGACACGCAGCCAGGAGCTGAGCCGGGAAGAGCTCAGGAAGCTCCAGCTGAGATCTTTGGAGATCCTGCGTTACTTTGACAGCTTCTGCAGGCGGTATAAGCTGCGGTATTTCCTCTGCGGCGGCTGCTGTATCGGGACGATCCGCCACGGGGGCTTTATCCCCTGGGATGATGATATCGATCTGTTCATGCCCAGGCCCGACTATGAACGGCTTAGGCGGATCTGGGCAGAAAAAGTGGAGAAACGAGAGGATGGAAGGCCCCGCTATGTGCTGTGCCGCAGCGATAAAGATCATTTCCTCCGCTCTATGCTGACCGCTGTCACAGATGCGCAGACCACCTTTATCAAAGAACGGCAGGCGGATCTGGACATGTGCCATGGCGTGCGGGTGGAGATCCTGCCGCTGGATGGCTGCCCGGATGGAAGGCTAAAGCGGAAGCTCCAGATCCTGTGGGCGCTCACCTACCAGGTCTTTAACCTTCAAGAGGCACCTACCAGCAAAGGAAAGGTCCTGGAGTGGATCGGGCGTGCCATGCTGGCCCTTTTTCCCACCCAGAGACTGCGGTACTGCATGTGGCGGCTGGCGGAGAGGCGGATGACGCGGTACCCCTTTGACAGGAGCAGCCATATCACGGAGCTGTGCTCCCGCTATCAGTATATGGTGAACGAATATCCCAGAAAGATCTTTGAAAAGGCGGTCTTTAAGACATTCGAGGGAGAAAGATTCCCGATCCCGGCAGGTTACGACCGCTATCTGACCATGGCCTTTGGCGACTATATGGAGCTGCCGCCGGAAAAAGAGCAGGTGGCTAAGCATGGGGCTTTGGTGGTGGATCTGGAAAAGGGATTTGAGGCGTATCGGGGATCCGACATTGTAAAAGTCGGAAAAATGTGTGATAAAGGAGGAGCAAGATGAACGTTGCAGTGATCATCGCAGGCGGGAGCGGGAAGCGGATGCACCAGGATATCCCGAAGCAGTTTATCAATGTATATGACAAGCCGGTCATCATCTACACCCTGGAGGGGTTCCAGCGCCACCCTGAGATCGACGCGATCGAGGTAGTGTGCTTAGAGGGCTGGCATGATATCCTAAAGGCCTATGCCAAGCAGTTTGATATCGACAAATTAAAGTGGGTGGTCACAGGAGGCGAGACCACCCAGGAGTCCATCCGCAATGGGGTGTTCCATTTAGAGGGCATCTGCAGCGGGGAGGATATCGTGATCATCCATGACGGGATCCGTCCGTTGGTGGATGCTACCGTACTGTCCGACGTGATCATCAAATGCCGTCAGTATGGCAACGGGGTGTCCTCCATGCCCTACAATGAGCAGATCTTCAAGATCAAAGATGAGACCTCCACCTGTAGCTATATCCCCAGAGAGACCCTGCGCCGGGTGTCCACGCCCCAGGCATATCGTTTTGACAAGCTGGATAAGGCGTATCACGAGGCCTTCGAGAAAGGGATCGGGATCCATGGGTCCTCCTATGCCAATACCATGATGGTGGATCTGGGGGAGACCTTGTATTTTGCCGCCGGGTCGGATAAGAATATCAAGCTGACCACCAAGGACGATCTGGAGATCTTTAAAGCGTATCTGAAACTAGAAAAGGACAGTTGGCTGAAGTGACAGTGGGAGGCATACCGGTGTGCATACCGGCGGGAACGGATGAGCGGTGTTGAGAGAGCAGGTGGAACGGGAGGAGCAGGATGAGCAGAGAAGAGCATTGGCCGCTGGGGGGAGATCACAAAGATAGAGCCTCCAGAGGCACAAAGGGCAGCATGGATAAGGAAAGCGTCAAACATGAGGTGTGCGCTAAAGCTGTGGAAATGGATAAGGGATCCCCAGGCTACGGGGCAGACGTGGCTTATGTGGCAGGTCTCCCTCTCCCCTGGGAGAAGCTGGATAAGAAGACGGTGCTGATCACCGGTGCCAGCGGCATGATCGGGACCTTTTTGATCCAGGTGCTGTTATCCCGGAAGGAAGATATCCGGGTGATCGGGGTGGGCAGGGACTTAGAAAAGGCAAAAGCCCGTTTTGCTCCCTGGTGGGACCGGGAGGACTTTCAGTTTTTGGCCCAGGATATCAATACACCCATGACCCAGGTGGCCCGGGCGGATATCCTCATCCATGCCGCCAGCAACACCCATCCGGCAGCCTACTCCTCCGACCCGGTCGGAACGATAGCGGCCAATGTCTTAGGGACGTATCAACTCCTTACGTTTGCCGCCGCCTGTAAGGCGGAGCGGTTCCTCTTTGCCTCCAGCGTGGAGGTCTACGGCGAGAACAGAGGGGACCAGGTATATTTTGATGAAGGCTATTGCGGCTACATCGACTGCAATACCCTGCGGGCCGGTTATCCGGAGAGCAAGCGGGCGGGGGAGGCGCTGTGCCAGGCTTTCATCCGCCAGGCAGGTCTGGACGTGGCGATCGCAAGGCTTTCCAGGACCTACGGGCCCACTATGCTCCTGTCGGACACGAAGGCGGTCTCCCAGTTTTTGAAGAAAGGGGCCGCCGGGGAGGACATCGTGTTAAAGAGCGCGGGGGATCAGTTCTACTCCTACAGCTATGTGGCCGACGCTGTATCCGGGCTGCTGACCATCCTCCTGAAAGGAGGATGCGGGGAGGCCTACAATGTAGCAGATCCGGCCTCGGATATCACCCTGAAGGATCTGGCTCAGATGATCGCGGGGAAGGCGGGGACGAAGGTGGCCTTTGCGCTGCCCGACGAAAAGGAGGCGGCCGGCTATTCCAAAGCCACCCGTGCGGTGATGGACGGGAGCAAGCTAAAGGCCCTGGGCTGGGAGGCCCGCTGGGATATGGAGGCGGGGGTGGAAAGGACCTTACAGTGCTTACGGATCGCGATGAGCAAGAGGGACTGACCGATGAAGGGCGTTCTGCTGTGCCGGCGTGAGATCTTCTGCGGCCGGACGTGGGAGGCCTTTTGGAATGCCTGCTATGGAGAGTTACTTAGTCTTTTGGCAAGTCTTCTTTCGTTCCGCCGCCGCTCTCATACAGCGACTCTTTTAGGTGGAGCTGGTTCGCCTCCAGATCCGGGACCAGCACCTGCATCCGGCGGACCACGGCTTCCTGAAAGGTGCCGTCCGCCGGGATCCGGTCGGTGCGGATCGAGACGGGCTGCATCAGGAGGATCCCGGCCCCATAGCCGATCAGCTTCTGGTTGGGGAGATCGGTGGTCAGAAGGGGGAGCGCCTCCCCCAGCAGAGCGTTCATGGTCTTTAGGTCCATGGTCTTCACCTTCTCAAAAAGGGCGCTCAAAAGCTTCCGCTGCCGGCTGGTGCGGTTAAAATCGCTGTCGATCTCCCGGATGCGGGCATATTGGAGCGCTTCCTTTCCCGTCAGGTGCCGCATGCCGCCCACCAGAGCCCAGCGGTCCGCCTGGGGATCGGTTCCGCTTATGATCGAGGGCTGTTTTTTAAAGAGCTCCTTATTGATCGCCCCGGCCTCCGAGGCGGTCAGCTCCATATCCACGCCTCCCAGGATATCGATACAGTCTGCAAAGCCGGTAAAATCCACGGCGATGTTCCCGTCGATGTGGATCCCGAAGTTCTGCTGGATCGTCTCGTCCAGGAGCTGGGTGCCGCCCAGGGTGTAGGCCACATTGATGCGGTTCGCCTTGTAGCCGGGGATATCTACATAGAGGTCCCGCATAAAGGAGGTCAGGACGATCTCCTTTTCTTTTTGCCTCACGGTGACCAAGATCATGGAGTCGGAGCGGGTGCCGGACACGTTCTCTTGGGTATCCTGCCCGATCAGCAGGATGTTCAAGACATCCTTATCCTTTAAGATCTGGCTGGCCAGCCGCAGGTTGATCTCCTCCGGATCGATGATCTTTGTCCCGGGGGCTTCTGTGAGCGAGTCCGCGTCCCCGGAAAGCTCCTCCTCCAGGACCTCCTCCGCTACCGTGACGGTCATATCCTCCAGGCGGTTGATCTTTCCCAGCATATATTCTACATATCCGATCCCTGCGGACACTCCGCAGGTCAGCAGGATGATCGCTGCGATGAGGAGCTTTTCCCAGAATGGCCGTTTTGGCGGAGGCGGTGCTTCCGGCAGTTCGATCGAGTGGAGGACTTCTGCTGTGTAGGCATCTGTCTCCAGATCCACCTCGGCGTATGCATCTGTTCCCGGTGTGCTCTCTGCGCATACCTCAGCTTTCGGTGTGGCCTCCTCCTTCCGGCAGGCTTTTCGTTCGTTTGTCTTTGATGGCGGCGCCATGGACTGTCCCTTCTTTCCTCTCCCCAAGCTGCATGGGAAGTTTTTACCATTACACCACGCAGGAAGAAAGATGTCAAGCAAAAAGGAGTTTCCGAAAGTGGAGCCCCGCGTTTCGCCATATTCCCCATTTATCGATATTGTAGGTGCCGACCGCATATAGTATGATGAGGGGGCAAGGAGGAGCTAAAATGTTCGGAAGGGAAGAGGGGGGACAGATGAAAAAGCGGGCAGGGGTGAGCGGCGGCTGTCTGGGAGAGGGCAGAGGCGGTTTTACATTGCTGGAGCTGATCGTGGTGATGGCGATCATCGCGGTCTTAGCCGGGATAGGCG